>JBBRCC010000052.1:0-28491 GCA_038205175.1 Cytophagales bacterium
AGGCTGGACCTTCCATCCCGGTTCAGATTTTGGGTCTTGCTGGCGCACCTCAGGCAGGCGATAAGTTCAACGCCATGAACAATGAGCGTGAGGCAAGAGAGGTTGCCAACAAGCGTGAACAAATCATCAGAGAGCAATCGATTCGCACCAAGCGACATATCACAATCGACGAGATTGGCCGACGAATTGCTTTGGGTAACTTCAAAGAACTTAACCTCATCATTAAAGGTGACGTTGATGGTTCAGTAGAAGCTTTGGCAGATTCATTGCTTAAACTTTCTACAGAAGAAATTCAGATTAGAATTCTTCATAAAGCTGTGGGTCAGATCTCCGAAAGCGATGTCTTGCTTGCTTCAGCGTCCGATGCCATCATCATTGGCTTCCAGGTTCGTCCATCGGCAGGAGCTAGAAAAATTGCTGAGGCCGAGCAAATTGAAATCAAACTTTACTCCATCATCTACAACGCTATTGAAGAGGTCAAAGATGCCATGGTTGGCATGTTGGCTCCGAAAGTAGAAGAAGTAATTGTAGGTAATGCCGAAGTGCGTGAAGTGTTTAAAGTAGGCAAAGTAGGAACCATTGCTGGATCTTATGTAACCGACGGATATTTGAAACGTAACAACGGTATCCGTGTAGTGAGAGATGGTATTGTAATACACACCGGTAATCTCGATTCACTCAAACGCTTCAAAGATGATGCGGGCGAGGTGAAACATGGCTACGAATGTGGTTTAATGGTGAAAGGCTTCAATGATCTTATTATTGGAGATACCATCGAATCGTTCGAAGAGCGTGAGATTAAGCGAACTCTGTAAAAGCCAGCTACTTCTTAGACTGCACTCCTTCCAGAATCGCACTAAAGCATTCGAGCCGACTCGCTCGACTTTTTAGTGGCGTTTTCTCACCATCAGTTTTACCCAATCTGTAGCCAATATGGTTGCAAAGGCTATTATGGTACTCGTTCCGATGAGCCAGAAGTTCAAAGGCTCAAATTCGAATAAGCGTTGCACCAAAGGAACATATAGTGCTAGGGCAAGCAGTGCCAAAGAGCCTGCAAAAACCAGAGGTAGAAGTTTGTTTTTATAAGCCCAGGTTTTAAATATGCTTTCTTCTTGTGAGCGCAGACTTAGCGTAAGAAAAATGTTGCATAAAATCAGGGTTGTGTAAATAGCTGCCCTGGTTTCTCCCTCAGTGAGACCAAATGCTGAATGTAAAATATACCCAAACGTTAGACATGAAAAAGAAATGGACAATCCATAAATCAATGGCATGAGCATGTCTTTCCGCTGAACAAACGAACTACTTGCTTTTCCTGGAAGTTGCTTCATCAAGTTGGAATCGGCGGGTTCATTTTCGAAAACAATGCTGCACGTGGGTCCCATGATCAACTCTAAAAAAATGACATGTACAGGTGTGAAAATGTTGTTGAATTCCCAAAAAAACAGCAGTGGGAGGGTAACAATGAGAATAATTGGAATGTGAATGGCGATGATATACAGAATGGCCTTCTTAAGGTTGTTGTAAATGTTTCTCCCAGTTTCAATAGCCTTTCCGATGTGGCTTAAATCATCGTCAAGCAGCACCATAGCCGAGGCTTTTCTCGCCAGTTCACTACCTTTTTTGCCCATAGCAATACCGATGTGTGCTGCTTTAAGGGCTGGCCCATCGTTTACGCCATCGCCGGTCATGGCCACCACCTCTCCATTGAACTTCAGTGCCTCTACCACCCTCAGCTTTGCCAATGGAAACATACGTGCGAATACATTGGTGCTATTTACTTTCCCCCTGAGTTCTTCATCTTTCATTTTCATGATGTCTTTGCCTGTGAGAGAAGTAGTAACTTCAAGTCCGCATTGTTTGGCGATGGCTACAGCTGTTTTTTCAAAGTCACCTGTTATCATTTTCACAGTAATGCCTGCTCCTTTCAACGTGCTGATGGTGGACTTGATATGCGCTTTTGGCGGGTCGAAAAACACCAGAAAGCCTACGAACTCAAATTGAAACGCTGTTTGTTCTGATGGCCATTCAGTATATTCCTGAAGACTCTTTCCAACGCCAATAATCCGATAACCCTCGTCCTGAAGCTTATTCGCTTCTTGGTGTATTTGCACAGTTTCTGCCTCGCTCATGTTGCACAGTGGTAGCAAAGTTTCCAGGCCTCCTTTCGCAGCGATATGGGGTGTAGTGTTGGTTTTATGTTTGAAAATATGCGTCATTATAGGTGGAGAACCTTCTAATGGATACTCATGAATGAGGCTAAAATCAAGCCTTTCTTCTGTTGCCTGCAGTTTAGAATAAGCTTCATGAATGGCTTTTTCCATGCCATCAAATGGCTCCGGTTCCGAAGCCCACATGGAGGTTTTTATAAGTTCTGCAGCTTGCAGGAAGTTGTCTTTTTTCCAAAGTAGTTTCTTAGATTTTGCATCGAATACTGCTGTGAGCTCCATGCGGTTTTCGGTTAGCGTACCCGTTTTATCTGCGCACAACACCGTGGCAGAACCCAGCGCTTCCACTGCATAGGGAGATTTGATAAGCACTTGTTGTTTAAACAATTTGTAAGCACCCAGCGCCATAAACGTGCTGAAAGCCACGGGAATTTCTTCGGGAATAACTGACATGGCTAAGGTGAGACCTTTTAATAAGCCAAAAGTCCAGCTTCCGGAAAGGTAAAATTGAATGCCCCATACCAAACAGAAAGCCACCAGGCCAAAGCCAACCATTTGCTTTACAAAGGTATTGAGGCTGATCTGAAGGGGTGTTTTTACCACTTCAACTTCCGACATGGTTTTGCCCAAGCCATTGAGAAAGGTAGATTTTCCTACCGCAGTTATGGTGGCAATGGCCGCTCCGCCTTCCACCATGGTGCCGTGCAGGATTTTTTCGCCCACTGCATTTTTTAAAACCGACATCGATTCTCCAGTAACAATTCCTTCGTTGACCGAAAAATCGTGGGCTTCTACTATTTCGCCATCTGCTGGTACAAGATCTCCTTTTTCAAGAATAAAGATGTCGCCAACCACCAGATTTTCAACCTTTTCAGAAATGACCTGCCCTTGTCTGATTACTTTGCCTTGCGGTGATGTGAATTGTTTTAGCGCTTCTTCAGCTTGGTGGCTGCGGTTTTCTTGGTAAATGGAAATACCTGAAACCAAACCCAAGGCCACCAACATGGTAATTCCTTCGCTGCTTTCGCCCAAGGCAAAATACAAAATGGCTGTGCCAACCAACAGCAGGAACATTGGTTCTTTGATTGCATCGAACATGATGAGCAAAAATTTTGGCCAGGATTTTAGGTTCAGCTTGTTGGCTCCAAATTTACTTCGGTTTGCAATAACCTCTTCCTCGCTTAAACCTTGATAGTTGCTGTAGTTCACATGTATTCATTTTGACGAAACCAAATATAGAATTATCCGTCGTTTTCCAGCAACAAAAAAAGGCTGCCCCGGTTTGGGGCAGCCTTTAAAATAGTCTGTTTGCTACAGATTACTCTTTTACAAATTTCACTGGTTTTGCTTTGCCACTGAATTTAATCTGGTAAGTGCCTCTTGGCAAAGTAGCAATTGAAACTTTGGCGTTGGCTGGCTCTAAAATGCCAGAAGCTAACGTTTTACCTGCCATGTCGACAATCATGTATTGGCTATTGCCTTGCAATCTGTCCACCATCAGGAAGTTTTGCGCTGGGTTTGGCCACACAATTGCTTCATTGTTGGTTAAAGTAGTTGGCGCTGAAGTAATGCCATCTACGAACACTAAACTGAATCGGTCTTTGTCGGATGCAGTGGCAGGAAACTCAATTGAAGTATTTTCTTCAATAGCGGTTAATCTTCCGTCTACATTGTCTCTGAGGTAGATGCTTTCACGAGTTGCATTGCCTGTTTTCTCGAAACGAAGAGTTGTTGCACCAGCGTTTCCTGTTAAGTTAAGTGCAACCAATTGGTTGTTTTTTACCCTGCTCAAACCAGCCATTACCAGCTTCCTGCCTTCTTTTACCAGACTTAAGTTCAAAACTGGATTCAGCAATTTGGCTGCTTCCAATTCCGATCTTTCGGTACCAAGATCAATCCAGGCTTCGTCAGAGTTTCCGTTGGAGGAAGTAAATATCCTCAAACCTGACACTTCTTGCGTTGCAGATCTTAAACCTGCGCTGAATTGGTTGATTTTAACATCTTCGTTAACTGCCATGGCAGCACTACCTGCATTTGCCTTCACCATAAAGCCTTGGCCAGCTGCTAAAAGATTTGTGCCACCATTTACACCAATGCCATTGTAAGTGGCATAGTTTCCAAGTGCAGCATTCCACACATATACAGTTGCATCAAGTGCAGTACGAGACCATCCTGCTGCAGCATCCCAGTCAATAGTACAAGGATAAGGGTTGGCAACCAAGTTGAAACCATTTTCGCCGCCGCCATTGTTGCAACCTGCTGCACAATACCCGATGGTAAAGTTGACAGGTGATGCTGGATGTGCTCCTGTAAAATCAAAAGTAGCACCGCCAGTAGTCATAAAGGCGTTTTTAGCGAAAACCCTCACACCTGTTCCAACAGGAAGAGCAGTGCTTGAAGCAGCAGGTTTTCTCCAACCGAATGCATTTGAGCTAGCACTTGGATCACGGTCATATAAAAATATTGAACCTGCATTTGGCAAGCCAACATCATAAGAACCAGCAGCAAACGAGTTGCCTTTCTGAGCAAATGCATTCGCAACCTGTCCGGTTACCGGTGCGCCAAGGAAATACCAGGCGCCACTAGATGGGGCAATTCTATTGCTAAACGTAATGTTTCCTGACAAGGCAGCACCTGATTCTATTTTGAGAACCCTTGCTTCGTTGGTAGCAGAAGCTGTTAATCTCAAGGTAGCTCCTGTGGTGGTTAAAGTTCCACTTTGCAGTTTCAAGGTGTTGGTAATTCTTACGTTTGCTCCAGCAGAAAGCGAAACACCAGAAGCATTGTCAATTCTTAAGTTGCTAATGAATGGACTCATAGAGATGGTTCTAGCGCCAGATCCGTTCATATTCAATGTGCCTAAGCCTTCCACTCTTCCAGAACCAGTTACATTGCCGCAAGCATTCAAGGTTGCTCCATTGCTGATGGTCAAAGTGGAGTTGGTTTGTACGTCGAAGTTGCCACAAGTGAAACTTCCACTAATTGTAGGTTGATTAGGTCTTACTTTAATTCTGGTATTGAAACCACAACCGTTTGGAGATACTCCAGCTGTCCAGTTTCTGCCGTCGCCAAAGTTTGTGTCAAAATTACCTGACCATTCGTTTACCGAGCCACAATCAATGCATTGACCAAAACAAAGTGTAGGCAAGGTTCTGCCTGTTACTCCAGCTGTTACGTTTCTGTTGAAGCCACCAAAGCCATCGTCAGTTCCGCAAACGCTTGGCACATTTTCTACACCAGCAAAGCTGTTGTCGTTCAAAAATTTATAGGTGTGGCTAGAATTTGCAGGCACAATAACTGTAGCACTGTACACGCCACCACCAATAAGAGCCATTGGGTTTGCCGTGGTGTTGAAACCATTGAAGCTACCTACCAGGTGAACGCCATTCGGGCTCACTGTAACATTGCTCATGTTTACCCTGAATATTAACTGAACTACTGCAGGGCAGTTTGAGCAAGAGTTGATGCATACCAAAGGCAATGTGGTAGCACCTACAACATTCACAACACGGTCGTTTCCGTTTCCACATGGAGCGCCCAAGTTGTTTTCGTACGTGCCGCTGTTTACAAATTTGTACTGGTAGGTTCCTAATGCAAGCGGGATAGTTACTTCCCAGGTTGTGCCGCTTACGTTGTTCATTGGTGTAGCTATGGTGCTAAAGGTATTGAAACTTCCTGCAAGGAACATACCCACAGGTACTATTTGCGTAGCCATATTTACCCTGAATTTTACATTTACAGGTGCGACGCAATTGGCGCACTGTGTGAAGCAAACTGTTGGAAGCGTTGCCGCTCCTGTTACTGTATATGTCCTGTCAGTTCCATTGCCGCAAGGAGCACCCAAGTTGCTTTCGAATGCAGTACCGTTTACAAACTTATAAGTTATGTTTGCTGCTATGTTCAAAGCTACAGTAGTTTCGTAAACGCCACCGCCAATAGGTGTCATTGGGTTGGCCGAAGTGCTGTTGCCATTAAAATTTCCAGCAAGGTTTACTCCACCTGGATCTACTATGGTATTGCTCATGTTTACCCGGAAAACAACATTTACCGGAGGCGCAGCAGCCACGTTGTAAATATAGTTTGTGCTGCTGTTGTTGTTGAATCGCATGGTGTACATGTCGTGGTCGGTAGAAATACTCGCTACTGTAGATGTGAACACATAATACGTTACGATTGAACCATCGAGTTGCCCTGGAATGTTGACTGTTCCTTGGGTATTACTAGTTTGGTTCATGGTGACAGGCACAGTGGTAGAAGTTGAAAAATTGCCTAGTGTATACCGAACATACACAATTTCTTGTGGGCTTGGCGCAGCACTTGCTGTTACTGTTACAGCCACAGCTGTAGCTGGCAAAACTGGATTAGTAGGCGTTTGGCTCACATTCGTGATAGAAACTGGCGCATTAGTAGTTTCCATGAAAATGGCTCTTGAATTCACGTAGCCCAGATTTGCGTAGTTTACGGTGTAGTAGTTATTCTGCACCATGCCACTAATTACATTGTTATTGTTGTTTGCTCCGGCACCACTCCAGCCAACATTGGCAATCGTATTCATAGAGAATGTACCATCTCGCCACTCATTTTGCCAAGGGTTTCCAGAGCCTCCACTGGCAAATTTGAATTGCCTTGAAGTTTCTATTTGAACGTGTTGAAAAGTGGTGGTGTAGTTTCCTCCTAAGTTAGTAGGAGTGAGGTTGAAAGGGCCGGCGAGCGGGTTGCTATTGGTGTAGCCGTTCCATTCACCTGGCATGCGCAGACCGTCAGGTCCAAAAATTTGAGCTTGGGTCGCTGCAGGTAGCAGAGCGGCAAGCGTGAACAATGTGCAGACGAAAAATTGTCTACACTTCATCGTGAAGTTAAACTGTAACATGAAATTGGTTAATTTGGTAATTGGTGCAAAAGAACATAATCTTTATGAGACAGCACTAGTCATTCGTCGAAAAAGTTCGATAAGTGCACGAATTTTTTATATATGTTAAAGCTAAACTTCGATTGTGTTTAAAGTTAAACACGTCAAGGTTAAACGACTTTCGAAGATTTCTGGTAAGTAGAGAAAATGGCACTTGCGGGCCTAAACCGAAATTAAAGCCATTTCTTTTTCCGAAACAAGAAGAGGGTGATGAAGGAAGAACCGGCCATCATCAATAAAGCAAAGGGATAGCCTGCGGTCCATTGCAATTCCGGAAAAAATCTAAAATTCATGCCGTAAATGGATGCGATAAGCGTTGGCGGCATAAACACAACAGAGGCTACCGTAAAAATTTTGATAATCTTGTTTTGCTCTATATTTACCAGACCCAAGAAAGTGTTTTGCAGGTATTCGAGCCGCTCGAAATTGAAAGCGGTGTGTTCTAACAGGGAGCCAATATCTTTGATGATGATGCGAATTTTTTCAAACTCGTGTTTTTCGAACCAATCACTTTTCAGCATAGCCGACACCACCCTTTGCTTATCAATGATATTTTCACGGATCATCATCGTGGTTTCCTGAAGCCTGGTTATGCGCAGAAGTACGTCTTCGTTCAGGTCTTTGGTGAAACTCATCGATTTGCCAATGTTGGTAATTTCCCGGCTCATGTTCTCAATCATGTCGGCATCCTGATCTATTCGTGTTTCGAAAATCGAGATCAAAATCTGAGACGGATTGGAAAAGGGCACCTTTGAGTTTTTGATTTTCTTCACCATTTCGGCAAAGGTTTTCAGGTCGCCTTCCCGGTAGGTGAACAGCACATCTTCACGCAAAATGAAGGTTACGGCTAGTTCCTCGTAGTTTTCCCGCTGGGCTTGCAGAAAATTGGAGTTGGCAATCAGGGTTTCTTCTGTTTCTATGTAGCGGGAAGAAGTTTCAATTTCTTCCTGTTCCTGCCTGGTCAAAAATTCAACTTTGAATGCTTTTTCTACAGCATCTACTTCCAATGCAGTGGGCTTGTGCAGGTCAACCCATACCACATCCGGACCTGTGGGTATGTTTCCCAGGTCGTTTACCTTCATCACGCTTTTGTGTATTCGCTGAAAGATCCGGATCATGTTTCACAAACAGTCAATTCATTTTTTAACGCAGCGCAAATAGTGCAAACCATCGGGAAATTACCAGAATCGAGGGAATAAAATCTTTCTAAAGTCGATTGCCGCAAATCTTTCCGAACTTTGCAGCACACGTTCAGGCCGCCTTATCGCTCTGCACTTTGGTGCGGGGAGGAAAGTCCGGGCAACATAGGGCAGTATACTTCCTAACGGGAAGGGGGCGGGTTGTAATGGCTTGTTCACAGATAGTGCCACAGAAAATATACCGTCCCGCACCAAAAGTACGGGATAAGGGTGAAATGGCGGGGTAAGAGCCCACCGTGCTTCTGGCGACAGCAGCAGCAAGGCAAACCTTATACGTTGAAAGGCCAAATAAACCCTGATTTTGAGGCGGCCCGTTTCAGTAGAACTTCGGTTCTCGTCAGGGAGGGTAGGTCGTTAGATTCCGTTAGCAATGGCGGAGGCAGATAAATGGTAAGGCATTCGCCACAAGCGATGGACAGAACCCGGCTTACAGGCCTGAACGTGTTTTTTTCTTTCCCTTTCAGGCAGTCTACAGCCAACCGTGAACTAAGTTGGCATGCGAAAATGCCTATCGCTCCACCACTATTTTTCGCACTTCTGCTTTTTCTCCTGCTGCAATTTTTACAAAGTAAATACCAGGGTGCAAGGTTTGAACATCGAAAAAAGCATTGGTTTGCCCGCTGCTGACGCTGGTTTTTTGCAAAAGCTTTCCTTCTATAGTCACCAACTCAATCTGGATATTCCGGTTGGTAAGTCCTAGATATTGGATAGCGATGAGGTCAGAGGCAGGATTGGGAAATACTTGTAGATGGCTTGTCGAAATTTCAAGATTCGATGTAGTAGGCGGCGTGTAAATGGTGGTCGGTTCTGTGACCGATGTAACTTTCCGGTTGGCGTAAACCCCATAAAATGTTGGACCAACCACATAAGGATAAGCCGAGTTGTGATCGGCATTT
Source organism: Cytophagales bacterium (assembly GCA_038205175.1). Taxonomy (GTDB): domain Bacteria; phylum Bacteroidota; class Bacteroidia; order Cytophagales; family Flexibacteraceae; genus JBBRCC01. The sequence goes on from JBBRCC010000052.1 coordinate 9,170, forward strand.
ACAGTGGCAAAGTAGACGTAGATTCCAGCGGGATATTCAGGCGTTACACAAAAGCGGCCATTGTGGATATCTAGATAATCTGCTTCGCCAGGATGTGAAAAAAATGCATAATCTTCTCTAAAATAGCCTATTGGATACGTGGTACTAACCGCAGGACCTGCAGTTACGGTGGTGCCGTTGGCATGGGTTGTTCTTGTGGTGATATTTCGCAATTGATAGCCAGATTTGATGCGGGTAATGCCTCCAGTACCGTCGGCATTTTTGAAACCGTAGGCTCCATATATAGGAAAACCGTCGTATGTGTAGCCTATTAATGGCGAGTGTGTGCTAGTGTCAATCACATAAAGTCCATCAGCGTCGTACAGGTTGCACACATTAGAAATAACTGATAAATCAAGTTTAAAAGCAGAAGGATTTTGATGGTGGTGGTAGTTTCCCATAGCTGGGTGCCCTTTTGAACAGTCGAAGCCTGGTTTTTCGGCAGGAATGGCATCTCTGTTCCAGGGTTGGGTCGCTTGCATTCCTCCAGGACAAGGCGGATTTCCAGGGCCTCCGCAAAGGGCATTTGTGTTGTTGTTCCAAGCCACGCCATCACGATAATCGAAAAGCGACACCCCATTTATAAAAATACCGATGTTGCCGCCGGTAGTGGCAGTAGCTGTGCCTGTGTTTTGCTGTGGGTTGAGTGGAATTCTATAGATGGCATTTTGGTCTGTGGCTTGCGAAGGGTTGCCGTCTTGAAAAGGACCAGTTGGATAGGCTGGAACTCCTTTTGTTCTCATGTAAACAAAGTTGTTAGAATATTCTACCCGTTGGCAATTGACCAATATATTGTTTTGGCGAAGGGTAGAATTGCCTGCTACATAATAATTGCCAGTAGCGGTGGTGTTTTGAAGCCAGTTTGTAATTGCAGGATTTAACTGTGCGAAACCCACTTGGCTGATGAGTGCTAAAGCAGCGAACAGTGCTTTTTTCATGTTTTTATGATTTGGGGAGTTAGACGATTTTAGTTTGAAATTCCTTCGTTTCCTTTTAAAATTTCTTTTGGAAATTGGTTTTCTGGGTTAAATACAAAGTGCTTGTCGTTGAGGGTGAGCAAGAAAGCGATAAGGTCAGCTTTGTCGGCAGGGCTAAGCGAAATGCCTTTTTGCAAACGAATGTCTAATGTTTTTGAATGATTCAAACCCTGTGAATAATGGTTTAAAACCTGATGCAATTTCTTGAAGCGGCCATCGTGCATGTACGGGTGGGTAAAACTTAAGTTGCGTAGACTTGGAATTTTAAATTTGAGGCTATCTAGCCGATTGAGGGAAACGGCATACCTGCCCGTGTCATTTAATGTAGAATCGGTAGTCAAACCATTGTTGGCAAATTCATAACTGGAAAATAGTGGCTCGGTGTGGCAACTGTTGCAGTTTTTTTGAAAAAGCAAGTAGCCTTTCAGCTCTTGTTCGTTAAAAACAGCTTTCCCCATTTTCACCTCATCGTATTTCGATTGTGCGGAAACCAATGTGAGCTGAAACTGGGCCAAAGCTTTGAGCAAACGTTCGCTTGAGATGGTTGAATCTTGATAGGCCTGATACGCCAGTTTTTTATAAAGGCTTGATTTATTTAGTTTTAGCAAAAGGTTGGGAAGCGTTTCACCCATTTCTTTTGCATGGGTGATAGGAGCAAGTGCTTGCATGTCGAGGTGGTTTATGGCTCCATCCCACATGAACGATGTTTGCCAGGCTAGGTTGAAAAGAGCTGGTGCATTTCGTTGTCCTATTTGGTCGTATATGCCATGGCTAAGGTCGTGGTCGGTGTGGGCAAATGCTTGGTATGGGGAATGGCACGATGCACATGAAATGCTGTTGTCTTTGGATAAAATGGGGTCAAAAAACAAAGCCCTGCCTAAAACAATTTTCTCCTTTGAAAGTGGGTTTTTGCCAACAATGTAAATAGGTTTTGGAAAATGTACGGGTTGTGTGAACCAGTTGTTTTTTTGGCCAACAAAGGCTAAGCAACACACGGAAAGGCCCAATAGAATTGTTTTCATGGGGCAGCTTTAAAATGTGTTTTCCACAGCAGGGATATTTCGGCTGCTTTTGAGCCAGGACTCATAATTTGGTACTGCGTGGCAAGGTCAACACGTGCCAAAAACTTATCCAATTCAAACACAAATACGCTTGATTTTTTATTGGGTGTCTCAAGCAGTTGCAAGGTGGAAAACGGCGCCTTCCAACCTCCAATATGCAATTTGAATTCATGGTTTCTAGCAAGGCAGGCAGGACTTTTCCCCTCAATTTTTAGATTGATGTACCCGCTTTGCCAAGTCCAATACATGCCATGAACAGGGTCTATATCATGGCTTTGCGCCCCTGAAATCTGTGTGGTACTGTCAACGCCCAACAGCAAAGTGGATTGATTTTGCGTGCTCAATGGAAAAGTAAGTGTTTCGGGCTGTTCAAGATCTATTAAGTAATGAAAGGGTTTGTTGTGGTCGGAAAATTGAGTGAGGTAGAACCGAAGTACATTGATTTGCACGCTGTCCTTCAAAGATTCCAGGTAGTAGTTTCTGTTGCGTTCAAATGCTTTTCCCACCCAATGTATCTCAATGCTGGCCTGCACATAGTTTGGTTGACTTGAAGCAATGTGAAACCACAAACACATAAAAACCGGAATCATCTTTTTCATGGTCCAGGTGGCAGTTTTCGGTTAAAAAGTTTTGCCAAGGCATTGGCTAGGTCTTCAAATAAAGGCAGCTGAGCTGGTTTGCACAACGACCTGATATCCTGAAAATGCTCGAAATGAACTTTTTCAATTTCAGCTTGAACCTGCCCTATTTTCTGCATCAACGAATCGATTTCGCCTGGTTGCGCCTTGCTGTTCAAACGTTTGAACAAACTGTTTCGCAAGTCCATCATATCCTTTTCTTTTTCCTTGATTTGGCTGCGATGTTGTTGAATAAGCTTTTCATAGCTATTCACTTGTTCATTGTCCAGCTTCAACCTTTCGATGATGATAAATTTTGGCTCCTGATGATGTTTGGGATGTTTTGAAGACCAAAACAAATTGCCCAGCAACAACATGTTGGAAAGCAATAATCCCAAAATCAAGGCAACAAAAAAGGTTTGTTTATTCATGATACAGGTGGTTTTGGTTCTGAGGAACGAGGGCAGTAAATTCTTTTCTTGTTTGCTCTGTTTGCTTTGAATTTAATAAATAAAACTCCCCAGCAATAACCATAACAAACGCAGCAACAGCTATTTTGGCCCAATAGAATGGCACCAATTTGGGTTTATTGTTTAGCCGGAAAATAATGGAGTGATACAAATCGATTGGCATCTCCACCTCCTTGATGTTGCCCAACATGTCCATGGCCTGTGTCACAGATTTCATATTTTCATTAGACGATTTTTGCTTCATTTTCCTTCGTAATTTTGAAATAATTTGTTCAAACTAATTTTAGCTCGTTGGTACAAAGACTCCACAGCTTTCGGGCTTATATTCATGATCTCAGCCGTTTCTTTTTGCGAGTTTTGGTCTATTTTTAACAAAATGAGCACCGTTTTCTGGCTGGCGGCCAGTTGGTTCAAGCACTTGAATACCAGTTCAATACTTTCTTTTTGTTCCAGCAAAACTCCTGGATGGTCAAAGTGCTTTGGTTCATTTTGAAAATCCAGATCAGCGCCAAAAAGTGAGGAGAAAACAAGCCAGCGTTTCTTTGCTTTTCGAGCTTTCAAAAAGTCCAGGGCTGTATTTATGGTAATGCGATAAATCCAGGTTTTTAAACTGGCTTCTTTCCGGTGAGTGTGCAGTTTTTCATGCACCTTTAAAAACACATCTTGTGTAATTTCTTCAGCATCTTCTCTGTTTTGGGTGTACTGCAAAGCCAAGTTGAACACCTGTTTGCTGTGCACCTGGTAAAGCTGAGAAAATGTTGACTCCAACTGTTTTGGTTCTGCTAATGCATTGAATTAGAGCAATAGACTGCATAAGTCACGAATGATTTAGCAGCAGACTCGCATAAATCGCAATTGTTTTTTTTGAATATCAATCCCGCTTTTCTTCCAGACCTGGCGGCATGTTATTCTTCAGGTTGCTTCCTTCAACAGACAAAACTTGTGTCACCACAAAATTGGAAGCGCCCCGCCAAGGCAAAGCATTAAAATATTCTTTGTAGCGCACTTCGACTGACAAACCACTCGACCTTTCTAGTCTTTTGGCTACCTCATCGTTTTCGGTGCTGAATCGGAATTCATTGCTTTGCAGATTTCCAGGTGATGTGCTTTTAAAACCATCTTGAACCAAGCGGCCTTCATACGTTTTAAAAATAAAGCCTTTTTTCTCGAAATAATTAAGGTTGCCTGCTTTCACTCCTTCGGCAAATACGAAGTAAAAACGCCACCACAAAAATACAGAGAGCAACAGCAGCACAACAGCGATTGAAATTCCAACGGTCTTTTTCATAATCTGATCTTTCAACAGGGATTCGTTTGCAAGGTTAGCTTTTTTGTCCATTCGTAAGCCTGTGGTTCATCATTTTTACGAGAAGGATAAGTGTTTTCTCGCATTCCGGTCAACTTTGAATATCTTCTTTACTAAATTTCAACGTCTATTTTGCATAACTGAATGCTGTTGTGTTGCTTTACCCTCCAACAAATTAACCAGCCATGCATGTTCCAGCTCCGGCAATATTGCCAATTCTAAAGGAAAACCCATACTTAAACCCTTGGAAGGAAGCCATTTACAACTGGCATTACGCATATAAAGGCTTTCTGGCTTTCTTGAAGGAAAACCATGGCAGCCTCAAGGAGTTTGCCACTTCGCATGAATTTCTGGGCTTGCATTACAGCAAAAAAGACAATGGTTGGTACTACAGGGAATGGGCGCCTGCTGCATTTCAGCTTTTTCTGATTGGCGATTTTAATGATTGGAACCGAAGTTCGCATCCCTTGCATCATCTTGAAAATGGGTATTGGGAAATTTTTGTTCCCGATGTTGCGGGTAAGTCGGTTTTGGTGCATGAAAGTTTGTACAAGGTTTTGGTAAATGCTGCAAATGGACAACTGGAGCGTATTCCGCCTTATGTGCGCCGGGTGGTGCAAGATGATGTAACCAAAGATTTCGCCGCCCAGGTTTGGAATCCATCAAAACCTTACAAATTCAAAAGTAAGTGGAAGCCAGACCCAAAACAGCCTGTGCTTATCTATGAAGCACATGTGGGCATGGCGCAACAAAAAGAGGCAGTTGGCACATATAAGGAGTTCACCGATCTTATTTTGCCCAAAGTGAAGCAAGGTGGTTACAATACCATTCAGCTCATGGCCATTCAAGAGCATCCATATTATGGTTCTTATGGCTACCATGTGTCCAGCTTTTTTGCGCCTTCCAGTCGGTTTGGTACTCCAGAAGAATTGAAAGAACTGGTGGATACAGCGCATAGCATGGGCATAGCTGTGATTATGGATTTGGTACACAGCCATGCGGTGAAGAATATTTTCGAAGGCCTTGCTATGTGGGATGGTAGTCAGGACATGTATTTCCACCGAGGTGACCGGGGCAATCATCCTGCCTGGGACAGCAAATGCTTCAACTACGGCAAACTGGAGGTACAACAGTTTTTGCTGTCGAATGTGCGCTATTGGTTGGAGGAGTTTAACTTCGATGGGTATCGGTTCGATGGCGTAACTTCAATGCTGTATCACCACCACGGTTTGAGCACAAGTTTTGGATCGCTCGACGACTATTACAATGGCTCTGTAGACAGCCAGGCTATTTTATACTTGCAACTAGCCAACGATTTGGCGCATGAAATAAGTCCAACCAGCATCACCGTGGCCGAAGACGTTTCGGGCTTGCCCGGTTTGGGCTTGAAAGCAGCCGACGGTGGAGTAGGGTTTGATTTTCGATTGGGCATGGGCATTCCAGATCATTGGATAAAACTTTTGAAAGAAAAGGCCGACGACGAATGGAACATGGGCGAATTGTGGGGCGTGCTAACCAACCGCCGCTACGACGAAAGAACAATAGCCTACGCAGAAAGCCATGACCAAGCTTTGGTGGGCGACCAAACCCTGGCGTTTCGACTGATGGAAAGCGAAATGTATTTTTCGATGAGCAAGCTGCAGGAAAACCTTCGGGTAGATCGTGGAATTTCCCTACATAAAATGATTCGATTGCTTACCATGGCCATTGGTGGCGACAGCTATTTGAATTTTATGGGCAATGAATTTGGCCATCCCGATTGGATAGACTTTCCCCGGGAAGGAAACAACTGGAGCTACAAACATGCCCAAAGACTTTGGTCGCTTCGAGCTGACCATTTACTTAAATACCATTATTTGGGCGATTTCGACGAGGCCATGATTACGCTTGTGAATAAGCAAAACCTCTTTGCCGACAAGTATGCCCATCAATTGCATGTAGACGAGGCGAATAAAATTCTTATTTTCGAACGTGGCAATTTGCTGTTCCTTTTCAATTTTCACCCGACCCACTCCATTTTCGATTATCAGTTTCACACACGGGTGCGTGGCAAGTACAAAATGGTACTTAACTCCGATTCACCTCTTTTCGGCGGCTTCAATCGAATAGAAGGAAGTTCAATATATGAAACTTTTGAAGGCACTTTAATGCGGGTTTACTTGCCCAACAGGACTGCATTGGTGTTCGACAGGGTAGAGGAGTTTATGTAGGAGGTGGGAAATTGCAAATTTCAATTTACAAGTTACAAATTTTAGGTTTCAGGTTGTATGGTTACAGGTTTCAATAAAATTCATCATCATTCCGAACCTTCAGGTTTGGGTTCACAGCCTTGCCAACTGAAACTTTATTGATGCAATTCCATAAACTCTAAAAGATTTGAATTAGGCCTATGTACCTTGGAAAAAGGGTTATATGGTTAATGAATTAAAAACTTATTTCTATTGACTACTTCAATGGCATCTTTTTAGGATTCTGCCTAACATCAAAGAACGTCAAAATTACAATTTTGTCTTTTCTAATCCTGTAGAAAACCCTTGTTTTGGTAGTTATAGCAAAACTCCGGATCTGTTATCAGCAAGCTCTAATGTTCCAATTTCAGGGAAATGCCTAAGCGTATTCAAGAAGTGAGAAACTTTGAGCTTAAATGTTTGAGCCACCTATTCACCCAGGTTGTCTTATAAGATAGTTCCAAATCTCCTCGAGCTTTCTTTGTCCCTTAGCCGTAATGAATATTTTCACTTCAATTTGTCAAGTGCTGCTTCAATCGGGATTAATGTGTTATCATCTTCTGAATCTAAAAAAGCATCAATAACTTCCTGTTGCTGAGCTTCTGAAAGTTGATCCCAACCAAGCCTGTTTTTGGTATCAATTACTATTTTAAAATACGCCAAAACAGCTGTCGATACAGGTTGACTTTGTGTTTGTTCGGTAAGTTCTATGACAGACGATTTTAATTGCATAGTTTTCATACAACAAAGTTAATGTTTTGCAAGGTTCCAATAAAATCAATAGAAGGAAAATAGAATTGGGTAGTTTCAAATTGGAAATTGCAAGTTTTGGGTTTCAGGTTTGGAAGTTTTAAGCGAAAAAGACTAAACCTTATGTGGTTCAAAAAAACCGAATTCCTTGTTTGCCTTTTATTCAACTTATAAAAGCACTTTACATCCTGGTTTTTCTCCTTAACTCATAAAAAAGAATAAAACTTACTCGCCCTCATGTGCCTTATGTGGTTGACTAATAACCAATCCCGCTACCTTACTTCCCATCAATAAATGCACTTCCCTTTTATGTTCACGTCCAAAGGTTTCCCAAAAAGTGCTTATTCCACCTTCAACACCAAGTCTACGCCATCGAAGGGTAATCCATTAAGATCAATTAAAAGGCCTTCTGGAAGATGTTTGAAACTAGCTTTCTGTTTAGAAGCCACTGTTTCCAGCTTGCTTGGTTTCGCTGGCCAACCCGGTATAAAAAGCTTGTCGCCAGTTGGTTTTTCCAGCACATGTATGTAGTGCACTTTATCCTTTTTCACAATCACACCCCAAGCTTGAACCGGAAAAACGCCACCTCTTGTACCATAAATACTCTCGCCATATTGCGACAACCAAGTGCCTACTTTGTTTAATGTGTCTATGTTTTCTGGCATGATTTTGCCATCGGGCTGCGGACCAACATTCAACAATAAATTGCTGCTGTAGCCTGCATTTTTCACCAAAAGCTGAATAATGAATTTACTCGATTTGAATTTTCTGTCTTTGAGATTGTAGCCCCAGCTGCCGTTCATGGTCTCGCACATTTCGATAGGCAAACTGCCAAAAGAAACAGATTCCTCTGCAAAGCCAGAGGTGTTGTGGCCGGGAAGGTCTTTTTCAAACATTTGAAAATCTTCGCCGGGTTTTGGCGATTGATGGTGGTTGTTGCCTACCATGCAGCCTGGTTGCAGTTTGTGAATCAAAGCATATTGTTCGTCCAGTTTCCAGTCTGCCTTTTTATTGTCCCACCAGCCATCGAACCAAATGCCTCCAATCGGGCCATAATTTGTAAGCAACTCAGTCAGCTGCCCATTCATATATTTCAGGTAATTCGGCCAATTTCCGGATTGTGGCCTTTCTGACCAGTCTTGTCCACCTTTGTTAATTGCAGTGTTGCTTCTTGGAAAATAATCGTTGTGATGCCAGTCCAGGTGAGAATAATAGAGAAACAACTTAATACCATGTTTCTGGCAAGCTTTCGATAGCTCTGCCACAATGTCTTTCTTGTAAGGCGTTTGTTGAACAATGTTATAATCCGAGATTTTCGAGTCGAACATCGCAAACCCATCGTGGTGCCTGCTGGTGAAGGTGATGTATTTCATGCCAGCGTTTTTCGCCATCAATACCCACGCTTCTGCATCGAAACTAATCGGATTGAAATAGGCTGGTAGTTTTTCATATTGAGAAACAGGAATATCCCTGTAGCGCATCACCCATTCACCATCGGCCAATGTCGAATAAACACCCCAATGGATGAACAAGCCAAACTTATTGTCCTGAAAAGTTTTTCTGTTTTCCAGGTTTTCTTTTGCTGGCAAGTAGGCTGTTTGTGCCATGGCAAAGCCATACAACAAAGAAAAAAGAAATAAGAGATGTAGTGCTTTGGTGTTTATTTTCATCATCGTTTTAATGTGCGGCAAAAGAAAGAAATTTACTGCATTTGAGTCATACCCAGTTTTTCATTTCGCTTTCCATTTTTTGAATATGATTTGATGCCAACCTTCCTGTACATTTGAACTTCGAAACAACATTCAAATTGATAAAAGCATTTACAATAGCCATGATAGCCTGGATTGCATGCTTCCAGGCTATGGCTCAACCAACGCTGCCACCAGAAAAGCAGTGGTTTCCCGATGCCAAATATGGAACCTTCATTCATTGGTGCATTGAAAGGGTAAAATCGGACGACGGAGCAAATCAAAGTTTGGAGGCATATAGAGCTTCGGCTATGCAAGGCGCTAAAGCCTTTACCGCCACAGATTATGACCCAAAGGCCTGGGCTAAAATGATGAAAGAATGGGGCTCAAAATATGTGGTACTCACCACCAAGCATCATGTGGGTTTTGCCTTGTTCGACTCGCCAAGGTCAAAGTTCACCGCTAAAAAGAGCTCACCTGCAAAACGAGATGTGCTCACAGCTTACTGCAATGCCATGCGGGCGGAAGGTTTGAAAGTAGGTTTATATTTCAGTTTGCCAGATCGCAGCCATCCCGATTACTTTAAACTTGTTTTAAAAGCTGATAAAAAGACCATCGATACAACTAAGTCGGACATAAAAGCCTGGAAACGATTCACCGACGATATGTTGTTTGAGGTAAGCCATTTGTGCCGGAATTATGGCAAAATTGACCTTTTTTGGTTCGATGGAGACTGGGAACATACGGCTGAGCAATGGCGAAGTTTTGAGATGATGGACACCCTGAAAAAATACCAACCCTGGGCTGTGGTCAACAACCGATTACGGCACAAAGACTTGGGCGACTATTCCACGCCGGAAATGGTAATACCCCTTAAGGCCCCAGCAAATAATACTGCCTGGGAACTTTGCACCACACTAGGTTTCAACTGGAACGGCCCCGATGCCTACAGACATCTGAAAGATCCTGAAGAATTGGTGCAGATACTGATGCACACAGCAGGCTTGGGCGGAAACTTGTTGCTGAATGTTTCTCCCGATCAGCAAGGGAAGATTTCTGAAGAACAACAGAAAAAGATGTTTGCAGTAGGCGAGTGGGTAAAAACAAATCAGGAAGCCGTATATGGAACAAGAGCAGGTTTGCCAACGGGCCTCTACGGCGATCCAAGCACCCGAAAAGGAAACACCTTATATTTGTATGTGTCGCCTGGTAAAAAGGGCAAGTTGATCCTCAAAAACATAAGCAGCGCCATCGCTTCTGCCAGAATTGTTGGTACCAGCACTATGCTGGAGCATTCGGCTTTGCGAGATTACCACGAAGGCCAGCCCAATTCAAAAAACTGGAAATATATCCACTTGCCCACCAATGAATCTGCCCTGGGACTTATGATTGAGGTGAAATGGGAGGGGGAGGAATTGAAGATTGGGCAATAAGAAATCATTTCTGCCCGCTTCTGGTTGTCTCCGTTCCCGCTGTTATACGTTTGCAATGTTGTGCTGCTATTGTATAACTCTGTACGTCTCTGGCGCATTTCCAAACCGAAAACATGCATTTGGATGCCAACTGAATCATATTTTCTCGAACGTCGTACATGGTTCCTTTAATGGAAATAGTTGCCTTTAAGTCGTAATGCTCGGTCAATGTCGTTTTCCAGCACTTTGGCAATTTTTTTATGATGTGTTGGCTGCGTTTCAAACCCGCCATCGTTGTACACGTGGCTTTGTAAGCGTTGTACAACTGAATGCCGGATACTTAAAAATATAAGATGAAGATTAAACCGTGTTTGCTACCCTATTAAAGGCCCATTAAAATGGCTTCAACGCACGCTCCATGCATTCCACGGAATATTTTAAAGTTCCATGAAGAGTCGGTGGAGACCAACGGACTCTCTGTGGAATCGATTTGGGATTTGGAAGAAGGGATAAAGTTTTAGCGGGAGGCTAAGGCTGGAAGGAGAGGTTAGTAAATAGAAGGAAGCCCAAAAAAGCACTGAAAGAGTTTCAAAATATTTGATCTTGGTTGGCTACTTTTGCAAAACCATTTTATCGCTTATGAGCTACCATTGGAGCAACTTGCGAATTCAGAACTACAAATCAATTAAGGATTTGCAAATGGACTGCGGGACGATAAATGTTTTTATAGGCCCACCAAATTCTGGAAAGTCCAATATTCTTGAGGCATTGGAGCTCCCAAGCTTGTCGTATATAATGCCCCAAGATAAAAATCCTTTTGAGCCTGATAGCGGTTTTTTAGATTGTAAGAAGCTCTTCAGAGTAGATACGGCAAGACAACTTTTTTACTTTGGCGATACACGAAACACCATATCAATTGAAGGAGTTTTGGATAACGGAGATAAAAGTTTTTCCATTTCTCAGATTGACTTTAACAATACTTTAGACACAGAAAACTACCTTGATCAGCCTGAAAGAGGAATATCAGAATTTAATTGGACAAATTGGCATAATGATACAGTTCCCTTTTCCAGTGATTTTATAAGTTCACCAAATGCTCGCTATTCTTTTTTTGGGAGGTCTTATCGGTATCCTTTAGATTTTGATTTTGAAAATTCTCAGAACTTTTATTTCAGTCAGCTACAACCTCCTTATGGAATAAACCTGGGTGCTACAATAATGGCAAACCCACATCTTCAGGAAATGGTGAGGGAATTGACAAAAGAAACTGGATTTGACCTTGTGGTTGATGATGCAACCGGAAGAATGTCTCTTCAAATTGGCACTCGAACTGGTTTTGCGGTTTCATTGCCATACAGAGCTTTAAGCGATACATTGAGAAGGATGATTTTTTACATCTCTGCCATTAGAACTAGCCGAAATAAAATACTGATTCTTGAAGAACCGGAAGCGCTTTCTTTTCCCCCTTATATTACTTGGTTGGCAGAAGAAATCATACAGTCATCAAGCGAAAAGCAGTTTTTTATATCTACCCACAGCCCTTTTATTCTCAATGAATTTATTGAAAATGTGGATAAAGAAAAGCTTGCAGTATTTGTTTGCCATTACAGCCTTAAAGAAAAACAGACTAAGGCACGAAGGCTAACTCCTGAGGAATTGACCGAAATTCAAAACTTTGGGGTGGACCTATTTTTCAATCTCAAGCCATATTTGAATGACCACTCTGAACATAGTGCCTGAGTGCTATGCCGATACCCGCCTGGTTGAAATTCTGACTGAATCTAAAAAATGTAACCATCAGAAAAACATTGGGCAGGTAGCCAATGAGTTTCTTACCAGACTAAAAGACATTTCATGCTTAGGAATTGTGGACGATGACAAAAAGAGTATCCCCAAATACTTTACTGAAGAATTCCAAGTGGTAACCGAGGTAGCTGGCCTGAAGTTGCATAAACATAAAGAACGATCACAATTTCTCATTTATATATCTCCTGCCTTAGAAAGCTGGTTGCTGACCGCCGCCTCAATGGTGAAACTAAATCCTTCTGACTTTGGTTTGGATGATGAAATGCAGATGCTCAAAAGCACTACCAAGAGCATGCATTTAGCCAAAAATCAGGACTTTACAAGGTTTATTAAGGCCCTTGTCAAGAAAGAGGCTCCTTCAATAATTCTCCTGAAAAAATGGCTTATGGATTTTAGGGAAGGACGCTTATAGGTAATTATTGTTCTTCAACCTAGCTGCCCACTCTTCGACATTTGCCATGTCGAAGCCCTATCGTAGGTTCTGTGAACCGGCTCAAAAAACACCGATTTTCTCCTATCCTTATTGCTTCCAAAACCGCTCTAAAAATTCTTAATAGACCAAGGTCTCTGACCCCGTGTTACTACTTGTTTATCATAATTGCCAATGTCCTCTTAATAACTCAATGCCATAAAATTGCCTTTTTCACTTAGTCTCATTGCTATGCCCTTTTGGTTTCCAATTCTGCATATACCGGTATTTTTATGAACATATCAACTTTATAAATAAAAAAGGAAACCAATTTAAGGCATGAAACATATTTTTTATTTCTATAAAATGTATCATTTTTGGTTCAAGATTTAATTTTAAAAACCATGAAAAAGCAAAACATATTCCTTTCCCTTCTTTTCCTTTTTTCTTCATATAGCCTTTTTGGGCAATCGCTTGGTTGGCAGGCAGAAATTCAAACTTCTGCACAAACCTATTTTGATTTTTCCATCAATGCAGAATTTGAAGATTTTTGTCAGGGCCTGACAACAAGATTTTTAGTGCAGGCTACTTTTCCGGCAACCATGCCCGATTTGGCTCCCTTCTTGTGGCCGGAGATTCTATTGCCAGAAATCCAGGCATGACATTTCAAGATTCGGCCATGGTTTCATTTTACACCGGTTTCGTTTCAAGCCAGAACGCATCCGGCAATTTTCTTTGGGTGAAAACTTTTGGGTCGAGCATCAATGAGTCAAATTTTCCGACGAGTTCCCTAAACGCTTGCCAGAAAATAACGACCGATGGGTCTGGCAATATCTATGTAGCTGGCAGTATTGCAGGCGATAGCATATTCTATGACAATCAACTGATTCAAGCATTTCCGGCCGATTTCTTTGGGCTGTATGTGGCAAAATTGGCTCCTGACGGCGCCATGACCTGGATTCGTTTTTTGAATGGTGAGTACAACGACTGGCGAAACATGCAGTGGCGCAATGGAAAACTAGAGTTGATGGTTTTGCATCAGGGACTTTCCCTGAATGGTTCGGTAGTGTTTCCTGAACCCATGTTTCAAGGTGATGCTTTAAAGGGCAAACTTGTTTTTTCTCCCACAGGTACTTTACTATCGAGTGTGAATATGAACTTCTCCAATCCTGATCATTCCTTCGGTGGCGCATTTGTCTCAAGGTTTTTACCCGATGGAAAACTTCTTTTTGCCAATGCTGCACCTCCTTTGGGAGAAACTGCAAGCCCCAATTCCTATGTTGCCATTTTGGATAGTAACCTCCAAACCATTGAGCGTTTAACCATCAGGCTTGTAGGCGGCGATGCTTCAGTTTCAAAAGTCATTATACCGCAAGATGTCATCAGGCTGTCCGATGGCAGTTTCGGAAGCTTTTTTTATGCTGCTATCAATGGAACAAATCCATTTTTAGTGGTAAACAACGACACCCTTACTGTTGACTGGCAAACCGTTAATCAAAACAATGTTGGGCTTTTTATCAGGTTTTCACCATTTACGTGTATGAAAACAGTGAGAATTTTTCCTGTTGATCAGGAGGTATTTTCAAACGGAGAAAACATTGTTACTCCAGCTGGTGATTTTCTAACATTTACGGGCTTTGAGGAAGGAGGGGAATTTTCTTCTAAAGATGCCAACCTTACCCTGAGACGACACAACAGAAACGGAACCCTTTTAGCAGGGATTCCGATAAACAAGCCAGCTAAATTTTATTCTCAACGCTCGCAGTATGGGCCTTTGCCATACAATGATTTTCATATTCGAAATGTAAACAACACAATTGTTGCTGCAGCGGGTCGGCATATTTTCCAAATAACTTCTCCATCACTTGCCAGTCCTGATAGTTCTTTTGCAGGCTGCCTTTCCAATAACAGCGGTGTGCCTGTAGTACTTTCGGCTCCCGTCATCAGCCCAGGTACTGGCACTTTCGAAGGAAATCAAATGGTTTCCATGACAACATCTGATCTTGGTGCAAGTATTTACTATACAGACAACGGAAATCTGCCTCGATTCGATGTTCCAAACAGTTTTACTAAGTTATATACAAATCCCATTCTGTTGTCGAGAAATACATTTTTCAGGGCAGTAACAGTTCTTCCAGGTTCCAAAAATTCTCCGGTTGTGGTGGCAATTATTACCATCATAAACCCACAATTAGTAGCTAATCCTGCTATTTTGCCCAATGGCGGAACATTTGAAGGGTCAGCTACGATTAGTTTAGGCACCTCCACTCCCGATGCTCAAATTTTCTACACCACCAACGGCAATTTACCCAGATTCGATGTGCCCAATAGTTTTACAAAGTTGTATACAGGTCCATTTACTTTGTTTAGAAGTACAACGATAAGAGCAATCGGTTTAAAAGGTGGTTTTGTAAATTCGTCTGTAGTTATAGCAAATTTTACGGTCAACAATCCAAGTATAATTGCACCGGTTCAATTTTCACCTGCCCCAGGCAGCTACTCAAGTGCACAAGAAGTGAGCTTTAATACGGCAACTCCCGGAACTACAATTTACTACACAATCAATGGAAATGTTCCTTTGCTCAACCCTTTTCCTAATTCTTTTACCAGAATTTTTACCGGACCCATTTCGGTCAATAGTAGCAGAACTATCAGGGCTTTTGCCACTCGTCCGGGTTTTCAAAACAGCCCAGTTAGTGTGGGAATTTATAGCATTGGCGCAGGACGGGTTGCTGTAGAAAACACCACAGAGTATTCTTACTTTTTTGAAGACAACGACGCTGAAGCTGGTTTGGCCAAAATGGATCTGTTTCCGAACCCCACCAATGGAATGTTAACGCTCAGGCTGCAAGGTGTAGAAGGTAATGGTCGGTTAGAGGTATACAATTACATGGGAAAATTGGTGCAAACCAGCCTCATTAGCCGATCGGAAGAGACCTTGAACATTACCCAACTACCGGCAGGTTTCTATGTGGTGCGAGTTCAATCTGGAAACAATACACTTGAGCAAAAAATTACGAAGCAGTAACAAAAGTTCCGAGTAGCAGAACTTACCATACCTGGAAAAGCCTGAATCAGGAGTTTGTGAAAGTCAATGTGGCAATTCCCACAACAAGTTTGACTTTCATACTCTTTTCTGGTTTGGGCTTTTCATCAAAAATGGGATACACAAAGTTCAAAGTGAATATATCGTGGATGCGATTGATTCACTGCATGCACAGCATCCTTTCTATCCCTGGGAGTTAGAGAAGCGCTCTAAAAATTTTTAATAGACCAGGGTCTCTGACCCCGTGCTACTACTTGTTTGTCATAATTGCCAATGTCGAAATCCTCTGGTAGGTTCTTTGCCCTTGTCGGGCGAGGCTCTGCCTCGTTCGTTGTTCTTGTAGCTTCCAGCTACCATACTTTAACAATTGGTTTTCCTTAGCTAGTTTTCTAAAAAGGCTGGAAGCCTTGCGTTAAGCGAACGAGGCTGGAGTCCCGCCCGATAGGCTTAAAGAATTCCAGCATGCCTTGTTGGAAATATCACCGTCCTGGAATTTATTTCTTCACCGGCTTCACCACCAGTTCTTTATACCCAAAAGTAGCGTCTGTTTCCCGGTCGAAGGAATAATCTTTTAATATGGCCAAAACCACTTCTGCTGTGGTGTAAACGAGGCAACCCGACAAAAGATGTCCCCCAATTGTTTTGCCAGTTGAGTCGCTGACTGCCAGATGTAAATGACTTCCATCTGGCGATAGAGTTCCAGTCAGGCTAACGATCTCGAGTTTTCCCGGAACGGTGCTTCCTTCTTTTTGGTTGGCAAATCTAAGTTTAGCTTCATGTAGGCTACCTACACAGGTCACGATCGAAACAGCCTTCCAACCATTTTCAATCACTTTTTTTTCAATTTCGGTTTTGAGATCTTGACCATGCAGCATTCGAAAAGCAAAAAATTCGGCTTGTGACATATTGGTTTGAGCTGACGAAGTGTGAGGCATGATGTGCATACAAATATTGAAGAGAATTAAATAAAAAATCTTTCTGGCAAAATCTGCCTTTTGATGTTCTGTTTCAGCAATCATAGTGTGTGGTTTTCTCAAAATGTTGATGTTGAAGACTTCAATTATACAAGTTTTATTGCTGATCAAAGAAATGGCACCTCCATTGTTCGAAACATGTAATGTCCACTCCTTTGTTAGGATTTTAAAAAAGGTGCTTGATTAATTATCCGAGTCTCAGACCTTACGATATGGCTTCTGAATTGCAAATTCGGAAAGCGCCTTACGCCTATCGGGCGAGCCTATGGCTCGTTTGTAGTTCATTCTGCCTCTGGTTGGGGTATCGCTTACTTTTTTAGGCTGAAATCCTTGGGTATATAGAACGAGGCTGGAGCCTCACCCGATGTGAATCAAGCCAAGCAATGGCAGGTGCTCCAAGCCCTGGATACAGGCAGAATAGCAGATCTGTACTTGCTTTATAAGTTCTCAGCAACAAACAGTTTGCAGAAGTCTTTTATGAGCTCCCTCACCTTTCTAAACTCCTCGCTTACTTCGTTTTCTGTCCCAGTTGCTTTTGCAGGGGTCGCAATGCAAAAAGAACAACAATAGATGTTTCACAACTTGTTGATGGGGTGTACTTTGTCCTTCTTAAAAACAGGGCAAGGAACGGCATTGAAAAAGAAAATAATTATTGCACGATAACTCAGTCGAAGAAGCGCAATTGAAAAAGTAAGCTGCCGGCAACTTTGGGATCATAGTATCGGTTTTTAGAAAATAGAAGTTTTCAAAGATCATTTGTATCAGCAGAATAGACCAAATAAAGTAGTTTTGACAAAGCTGCAAAATACTGTCCTTGCAAGTAACTATGACTACCGCTAAAACACGTTTAAAATCAGACCAGATGGTTGCATACATCAACAACGACGAAAAGGCGGATAATGAAGAAATTCCGGATATTCTTCTGTGGTCATTCTTTCGGTGGTTTCTACAGCAATCACACATAAATCGACCGCAAATTGCTTGTCGTTTGCAAATTATTTCTGAAACAACCACAACAAAAACGGACTCAAACGAACCACGGAAGGGATGGTAGCCAAATAAATTGCTCAGTGCTAAGGCTGGCTATCAAAAGATTTAGCGAAACTATTACTGGCCTCCTGCCAGATTCTAAAATTAGTTTGCATCAAAAGATACAGTTTTAATTATTTTTCGAAATTATTTACAAAGTCTTCAAGCGTTTGTGGTGTGAATGTGGTCTAGTCTAAAAAGCATTTCATCTATTGACATTTTAAACTTTTTGGCTATGAAAATTATACACAAATTTTTATATTCCCTTTTGCTGCTGGCAATTGGATTATGCCCCGTTTTTGCTCAAAACCAATGGACCCGTCAAAACCCAAAGCCTGGATTTAATGGATACCTTGGAATACACGTTTCTTCCAACGGAAATGGGGTAATTTTAGCCGATCATTATCAGGGATTAAAAACAATTAATGGTGGAGACTTTTGGTTTAATGATGCATCCTTTTTTAATGGGAATGGCCAAATAAATCCAATTAACTCAGTAGTTTTTGTAAATGATTCTTTGGTCTATGTTAGTAGACACAATGGAAACTTTGAGAAATCAATAGATGGCGGAATTACCTGGAGTTTGGTTTCACAGGGAAATCCGCTTTTAGGTGGATTAACTTTTAAAGACTCCTTGCTCGGATTTGCGATAGTCAGTTCAGGACAAAACAAAATTGTGTATCGGACCACAAACGGGGGATTGACATGGCAAAACCGTAATACATCGCAGGCTTTTGTAGCTTTAAATCAGGCGCTTTCTCTAAACAAGTTAATTGGCCTTTGGGCTGAAAAGCTTACAATTTCAAACAATGGAGGCACCAACTGGGCTATTCTGGAAATCGGTTGCCCAAATTGGATCAGAGATTTAACCTTTGTGAATGATTCTATTGGATTTTTAGCTGGGGATTCCGGTTTGGTTGGAAAAACTACCAACGGAGGTCAAACTTGGAACTACCAGTTTTTAGCAACTGATTCTACAAGGATGAATTTTGAACCAATCGGAAAGGTAAAATTTCTGAATGCTGGTTCTGGGTACCTGTTAACTGTTTATGGCAAAATTTTTAGGACTACAAATGGAGGAATTACATGGAAAAAAGTTGGATCGCCCAGAGAATCAACTGCTAAAAACTTTCATTTTATCAATTCTTTAGAGGGGTGGCTTTGTGGTGGCAATGGGTTAATAGCAAAAACAATTGATGGGGGAGACTCTTGGCAAATAAAAACCAAAGGATTTATCAACACCATAAATGGGGCTGCATTTCAAGGTTATAATAGGATTTGGGTTGTTGGTTTAAATGGTCTTTTGCGATACTCTGATGATAAATGCAAAACATGGGTAAAAGTTTCACTTGACTCTAATGCAGACTTTAATTCAATCAGTTTCCCAAGCCCCATGAAAGGTTATATTGGAGGAAATGGCTTTATCTATAAAACAAGTGATGGGGGCCAGAATTGGTTAAAAGTACCGATTCCATTATCCCCTTCCAGATTTAATTTTATCAGTCCAGAT
>JBBRCC010000053.1:0-28321 GCA_038205175.1 Cytophagales bacterium
TGTAATGACCGAAACAGCAGATAATCGGCTCACGCCCAGGTTGATGATGACAGGAAAAACAGTGGCCATCAACAGCAAAGCCAAACCAGCTGCAGAGGGTATACTGATGAACAAAAACTGCCCAAGCGGCAGCACCAAAGAGCATAAAATATAAGGATGATTTTTAAAAATAGACAAAGGCTTCATGGCCAAACTCACCAATGCATCGCTGGCCCCGATTTTGTCCATGTAAGCCACAAAACCACTTATAATCATGATAACAAGGCCAACACCTGCATTGATGTCGGTCAGCGATTCGATGATGTACTCAATAAAATCAAAGGCAACAAAACCAGTTGGCTGCTTGAGTTTAGACAAATTCAAACCTAAGCCATAAGCTATTGACAACATCAACAAACCACTAAAAAGGAGCACAGCAATCGGATTGAACTTTCTGATCAACAAAAAGATTACAAATCCAACCAAAAGGAGTGCAAGGAATGGTCCTGTCATGCTTTACTGTTCTAAAAAGGAGAGTTGTCTATTTTGGTACCAGGAGAGAAAAGCTTACTTGGATTGGCTGTGTTGTGCGGAACAAAATCGCCGGTTATATCAGGATTTCGGGTGTAAGATCTATTGGGATTATCAGACAAGGCATCAGAATCGAATGTTTGAAGCAAATTACCGGAAGGGTCTTTGACAAGGACTTTTTCTCCTGAGTTTTGCATGCTCAGTCCGGCAGATTGTGTGCAAGTAAAAACAGTAGCTCCGCCAAAAGTTCCGGTGGGAGTTCCTCCTCCAAAAACAACGCAGACTTTTTTGGGTGGTAGAATGGTGCCTGGCGGGAAAGTAAATCTCACTATACTTTCATCGGAAGCAATCACCAAATCGGAAAGTGTAAACCCACTTATATCTTGAGGCAGATTGGTGTTGTTTACTATTTCTGCAAACTCGTCTTGGTTTTGGTCGTAGACTCCATCTCCATTGGCATCTCCATCGAGAGCAACATTTGAAGGATCATAATGTACTTCGTTGAAAAATATTCCAAAACCAGTTGGGCAACCATTATTTTCAACAGCCCCCGAGTCAAGCGGGCAATCATCTAGTGCATCAGGAAGTCCATCATTGTCAGTATCGATGTCATCGTCAGAAATAGTTATGGAAATCGGCTGTTGATTCGCAAGTATTGCATCCTGAAGATTACCAAAATTTATAATAATGGTTTCATCCCCCTCGACTTCGCCGTCTTGCATTGCAGTGATTTTCACTGAAGCACTCAACATCCCAGCTGGAATCACAATCTCGTTTGATGATACTATATAATCAACACCAAGAGTTGCCGTGCCAGAGAAGCTCAGCATAAGCCTGACTTCTTTGGTTGCTTTGCCACTGAGTGAGGCAGAAACCAGTGCTACACCACTATTTTCGCTAATTCTAGAATTTTGAACGCTGTCTACTGCGATGGAAATCACTGGCTCAATATCTTCCGTTTTGCAGGAAGAAAACATCGACAATGCCCACAAAGTGCAGCAAAAGAATCCGAAAAAATGATGCCTGATCATGTTGGAAGTACTCCGATAAATATGAAAATTGATGTTTCCTTAGCGGGCAATTTGCAATCGGCTGGTGTAGACTTTGCTATCAATAGTGGCTTTTAATATATAAACTCCATTCTGATAGGCACTTATATCTAAAACTCCATTGTCAGAAACATGGCTACCAACAAGATTTCCATTGACACCACGAATCTCGAAGCTACATTTTTCACCATCATGGAGAGAAAAGCGCACTTTGTTGCTGGCCGGGTTTGGCCAAACTTTAAATCGATGAATAGAGACATGCGAACGAACAGATGCAAATACGCTGAAAGTGGTACCATCAAACTTGGTTCCGGGCGAAAATAGCTTTCCAATAGCGGCTGTGCTATGTTGAACATAACTTCCAATTACATCGGGGTTTCTGGTGTACGATTCATTAGGATTATCTGACAATGCATCTGTGTCGAGCGAATCGACAAAATTGCCAGAACTGTCTTCTACTAAAACAGATTCAGCTGTATTTTGAAGGCTTAAACCTGCAGTGCCAAGATCGATCACAACTAAGGCGCCACCAAAAGTACCAATAGCTTCACCACCTCCAAAAACCACAAAAGCTCCATTGGGAGGAAGTATAGTTCCTTGTGCTACTGTATGGCGCACAGTTTTTAAACCTGTAGCCAATACCCTGTCGCATATTCTGTAACCACTTATATCGAGATTGGTTGTACCTGAATTTACAAATTCAATAAACTCATCCTGAGTTTGATCGTAAACTCCATCCCCATTTGCATCGCCTTCCAAACCTGTATTTGAAGGGTCGTAACAAACTTCATTTATAACGAGTTGTGCATTGGAATTGATGGTTAGAAAAATTCCAAAAAAGGCAAAAATCAGAAACTTCTTCATTGTATTAATGGCGTACCAGTGGTGGAAATTGGTCTTTCAAAGGAACCTGAAATTTGAACTGCTAGCGCATACCAATTCGAATTTATCACGCAATCCAATTCTACAATTGTTCCAACTTTATCAAAAGAGCAAAAGAAGCTACATATAGCATTTGTTCAACTAAAACATTAACTACCAATAACTTACAAAATATTATTTAGTGCGATTGAAAACCATTTGTTTAGCACTAAACAATTGAAAAAATAATTGCTGCTTGTCATCTTAGTGCAAATCACCAATATAGCGTCAGGTACCAACCAAAGCATACTTTGTTTACAGTAATCAAAAACTTGATTAAACTTCGATTTCAGGCAAGCCAGCATGAAAACAAGGTGGTATATCTTGACCTATACGAAGCCATTAAAAACGCTGTAGAAGAAGGCATGATTCCGGAAGGCACCCTCATGCCACCGACCCGGATTTTGGCTGAAGAACTGAATTTATCACGTAGTACCATTGTGAAGGCCTACAATCTGCTGTCAGAAAATAAGCTTCTAAATCCAAAACAGGGTTCGGGGTTTGTTGTAGCTGATATTGGGCCATTCATTCCTTTTCAAACAGATGAAAAAGCGAGCTATCCAGCCATATCTAAAGTGGGAGAATCGTTTTTAAACAACATAGATATTCTAAACCATTCAGCAATTGAAGGCGTAGCATTCACTCCTGGCATACCTCCGTTAGATATTTTTCCCATTGGTCAGTGGCAAAAGCTTTCAAATTTGTATTGGAGGAATATCAAAACTTCAGACCTCAACTACTCTATTTCATCTGGTATCGATTCGTTGAAGGAAAACATTTCAAAATACCTGTTGCTGACCCGAAAAATAAAGTGCGACCCTGCTCAGGTGATTATTGTTTCAGGTTCTTTGCAATCGTTGTATTTGGTTGGCAATGTTTTGATTGATGAACATGACGATGTCTACATTGAAAATCCAACATTCCCGAATGTAATTTCAATTTTCAAAAGTCTAAGAGCTCATGTAATTCCTGTTGACATAGATGAACAGGGTCTCAAAGTGACAGACATGGTTGTTGAGGAAGGCAAAAAACCAAAGTTGGTTCACGTAGCCCCTTCAAATCAATATCCTATTGGAGGAAAAATGAGCCTTGAAAGAAGAATTCAATTGCTCGATTGGGCCAATGAACATGACGCCATGATTATTGAAAACGACTATGAACATGAGATTAACAATTGGCACGATCCGTTAGAATCTATTTTCAGCCTCGACAAACAACAACGGACCATATACCTGGGCACATTCAATCGTACTTTGCACCCTTCTATTCGCTTGGGTTATATGATTTTGCCTTCTCATCTGTTGCCTGTAGTTAAAGCTTTGCAAATGCATTCCCACCGATTTGTACCACAATCTATTCAGGCTGTGATGACAGACTTCATCAGCCAAAACCTGATTTACAAACATTTGCGCATTGTAATTAAGGAAGCAGAAGACAGAAAACGGCTGTTTATTTCCCTTTTTGAATCGCATCTCAACGATTCTATAAAAATTAGATCTGTGGACAATGCTAGTTTCCATTTGTTGGCTGAACTTCCCAACCACGTAGACGACGAAAAACTTGTTTTGGCTTTGGAAGCAAAAGGAATAGTGACTCACGCTTTGAGCAAATGCTACATAACAGATGAGAAAAAAAGAGGCTTAATTCTCGGCTATTCCTGCGTGAACCGAGGCTTAATGGCGCAGTTTGTGGCCAGAATGGCATCTGTGTATCAAGCCAGGAGTGAGCAAACTTGATTATGGCTCAAAAAAAATCCCGCCTGAGCGGGATTAAGACATGCATTGAAATAAAATCAGGCGTATTGATTCAGCATTACCGGCATCACCAACATCAGCAGGTCTTCGTTTTCTTTTTGTGTCTTTGGCACAATCAAACCAGCCTTGTTCGATTCTGAAAGTTCAAGGTCAAGTACGTTGGAATCTAAATTAGCCAGAATTTCCGAGAAGAACCGGGAGTTGAATCCTATTTCGATCTGTTTTCCTTCATACTCACAAGGCAGCGTTTCTTTAGCTTCGTTGGAGAAGTCAAGATCTTCGGCTGAAATCTGCAGCTGGTCGTCGCCAATTTTAAAACGAACCTGATTCGTCACTTTATTTGCATAGATAGAAATCCGCTTCAATGAATTCAACAAATCCTGCCGACCGATGGTCATCACGTTGATGTTGTTTAGCGGAATTGCATTTTCGTAATCCGGATAGCGTTCGTCGAGCAAACGGCAGATCATTTGCAAGTTGTTGAATTCAAAATGCGCATTAGTCTGGTTGAAATTCACGGATACAATAGTATCGTCGTCAACCAACATGGTTTTCAACAAACCCATGGCCTTGC
Organism: Cytophagales bacterium; assembly: GCA_038205175.1. GTDB lineage: Bacteria > Bacteroidota > Bacteroidia > Cytophagales > Flexibacteraceae > JBBRCC01. The sequence continues at coordinate 4,809 of JBBRCC010000053.1, forward strand.
GGGGAAGCAAAATGGCAGTTTCGTTGGCAGAGGAAATATCGGTTCTGGTGTATCGAACCAATCGATGTCCATCTGTAGCAGCAAAAACACCCTTATCTGCCTTTAACTGAAAATAAATTCCACCCATAGCCGGACGCATATCGTCGGTGCTTGTGGCAAAAAGAGTGAAGTTAATGGTGCGAAGCAAAGCCGAAGAAGCAATATCAATGGAAAACGCATTGCTCACTTCAGGCATTTTAGGGAAGTCGATTGCATTTTCGCCTGAGAGTTTGTAATATCCGTTATCGCTTTGAATTTCAACCGCATAGGTATCTTCATCCACCTTGATGGTGATGGGTTGCTCGGGCAGATTTGCCAATGTTTCAAGCAACTTTTTGGCAGGAACGGCTACCATACCATTGCCATCAGCTTCTACATCTATGCTGGTTTTTACAGATGATTGCATATCCGACGCAGTGGCTGAAAGCACGTTGTCGTACACATCGAATAGAATATTTTCCAGAATGGGAACTACCGGATTGGAAGCCACAACGCCACCAATGTTTTTCAGGTTTTTGAGCAGCAATGACGAAGAAACTACAAACTTCATGTGCAGATGAATATTGATTTTTAACGCTGCGAAAGTAGAAACTTTTTTTCAAAACGATGGAGTGAAAACAACTCAGCGGATCAAAGTGCTTTTTGCAGCAGATTGAGCCATAATTTTACTTCAAACAATCGCTTCCTAATCCAAAATAAAAAGGCTGGAGTAAAGCTTGTAAAATGAAACAGACCGGCTCATCACCGATCTGTTTGCTTCCAATTTAGGTTTTCGGACGTGCTTTGGTTCACGATCTTCTCCACTGAACCAGCTTTTTGAGCCAATTCAAATACAAGGCTATGTATAGAAACCCACTCATAGCCCACAATATCAATACATTAAAGTAAACTGTATCCCAGTTTTTTCCCATAAATGGCTTCACAGCTGAAAAAAAGTGAGTCCTGAAATTCAAGAAATTTGACCTTTCTTCTGGCAATTTGAATACTGGAGATGCTTTTTGAATGAGTTTTCCTTGATACTCAATGATTTTGGTTTGCTCATCTGTGTTCTTCACCATTTTATCTACCGCCAGGTTTTTAAACCGCTCGCTCAACGACAAGTATTCCCGGCTTGTTGCAGAAGTGCTGGTTCTCGACAGCACATAGTTGTTTTCCAACTCATGACCTCTGTTGTTCATGTCGACATAGTGAAGAAATAATTTGTCAAGGTACCGCTCCAGATTTTCGGCTACTTGGTTGCTAAAGTCTTTTCTATTCAACCTGTCAAGATCAGTAAATGGAATATTAGTCACTTCTTTCTTTTCTTTGCCAATTTCATTTTGCAACACCACAAAAGATTTCTCCACCATATCTCTGTCCTTTTTTAGGTCTGAGTTGTTGTTGAATTTACAAAAATCTGCCTTTGCCCGAAGGGTTGGAATATAAAATATCCTTTTGTACTCGGCCAAGTGCTTGATTCGCTCAATTTCAAATAGTGGTCTTTGGTAATCATTATCTTTAAACTGCCCCACTATCAAGGCCTCGTAAGCCCAGCGACTGGCCATAAACTCGCACACCAAAGGCACATCAGTTTGGTTGCGCAAGTCAGGATTTATTTTGTCGAACTTGATTACGATACCACCCAAAACCAACTGAGGAATCAAGAGTATGGGAATAAGAATGTAAATGGTAATAGCTGAGTTAAAAGCAGATGAAATATTGAGTCCCAGCATGTTGGCAAAACAAGAGGCCGAAAACAACACCAACCAGTATTGAAATGTGAGACCTTCCATGCCAAGCAAATAGTTGCTCACCAAGATAAAACTACCAGTTTGAATCGCCGACAACCCAAAGAGAATCACCAATTTAGAAAACAAGTAGCTACCTCTGCTTAAGTGAAGAAACGACTCCCGCTTGAGAATCTTTCGGTCATGAAAAATTTCTTCAGCACTCACCGTAAGGCCAAAAAACAAGCAGACGATGATGGTTATGAAAATAAAAGTAGGGATGTTGTCATTACCACTGAAAGTATACACATGGTCTTCCAATTCATTCTGAATGTGAAAGCGGTTAAAATAAGCCAATAAAAACCCAAGCAATGGCGCCTGCAACAGGTTGATGGCAAGGTATTGCCGATTGTTGGCCTTCGACAAAAAGTCTCTTGTGGTAAACACAGCCAACTGCTTCAATCGAGATGCTTTCTGAAAAGTTTGGCTAAGCTTTTGCTCAGAAGGTTCAATGGCATGTACCTTTATGAGATGCCTGAAAGAATGATACCAATGAGAAGGAGCCACCTTTCTCTGGGTGGTGTAGCGCCCAAACTCATTTACCGTTTTTGCTTCAACCACATCAAAAATCTGTTCAGGATTTATGTTTCCACATTCGTGGCAATTGGGTTGATCTTTTTTAACCTGCTGAATAAGTGTTTTAAAATAATTGATCGATTCTTCGGGCACACCATAGTAAATTGGATACCCACCAATGTCCATGATCAACATTTTGTCAAACATTTTGAAAATATCGGACGAAGGTTGGTGAATCACTACAAAAACTAGTTTTCCTTCTAAAGTCAGGTCTTTGAGCAAGTCCATGATATTGACCGAATCACGGGATGATAGGCCAGAAGTTGGCTCATCTACAAACAAAATTTGCGGAGCTCTAAGAAGTTCAAGGCCAATGTTCAGCCGCTTCCTTTCGCCGCCGCTTATGGTTTTGTTCAGCGCATTTCCAACTTTCAGGTTAGCTGTTTCCGACAAGCCCAAATCGCTCAATGTTTTGTAAACAAGGGCTTTAAGCTCTTTTTCTGTGTACCCACCAAAACACAATTTGGCGGCATAAAACAGGTTTTGAAAAACAGTTAAGTCTTCAATCAGCAAATCGTCCTGCGGCACGTAGCCAATAGCACCTTCCAACTGAGACCGATTTACATGCAGATCGACTCCATTGATCAAAATTCGTCCCTGGGTTGGCCGTAAGTTACCATTCAGCACCTCAAGCAATGTTGATTTCCCAGAACCGCTCGGCCCCATTACCCCAATAAGTCTACCTGAATATTCAGCCAGGCTAAATTCATGCAGTCCGGTTTTGCCGTTAGAAAATGTGTAAGAAACCTCCCGGGCCTCAAAAGTGATGCGGTCAGGCTGATCGTCATCCAGAAAACGGTTTAAAACTTCACTTTGATAAACAGGGTTAAACTTTTTCCCCTTTACAGAACTGCCAGTTAGAAATGGATAAATGATACCTGGTACCATATCAACTCCATTGAGCTGAACAGGCTCCTCGCCAATATACTTGGCCATTAGCCCTACCTCATTCAATCTGATAAGACCCAACTGACCGGGAAACTGGTTTTCAAAGATTTGCTTTGAAAGTTGGCTTTCCATAAATAAGTCACCGCTCACAACGGCAAAGCCATCAAGGTCCACGCTCTCAAAACTTTGGGTAATAGCCAGCACTTCAACTAACCGATATTCTTCCCTTGAGATATTGAACACATCGGCCACACTTTCCAGAAACTCCTGTTCGAGCTTGTCTATTTCGTTCTCATGCCACAATAGCTCAAACAACAAAACAAGCACTTGAACTTTTCTGGTTTGTGTCAGTTCCTCGTTCACCTGGTTGCATATCACTAGCATTTTGGTGGAATCTCTTACAGTGAGTCCTGACTTCTCAATCACGTTGCTGGAGCCCTGCAAATACTTACCCAAATAATCGTCGAATATACCCAGGTAATACTGGGTTTTATTGTGCGTAAGTTGTTGATTTAAAAACGATTCAACAATCTTAATTACATGGGCTTCGACCCCATTCAGCTTACAGGCTAAAGCAAACAAATGCATGAGCCTATGGAGTAAACTTTCACTCATCCCTTCAAAAATTTAGTATGATATGACGAAATCTGTTTCTGCCTGCTTTGCAAACTTTTCAGCTTGTAAGGCCTGCCGCCCCGTCATCCTGAAGTCAACCTTAAACGCATATTAGGGCAAGGCACAAATATGAATTCCGTTTATCTTCAGGTTTGCCAGTGCAAGTCCAAAGTAGTTCAACACTATTTTGGCTTTTCATTGACGATTACAAAAGTATGGTGAAGAATAAATCCGACACTTGCATTTATTCCATTTAAAGACCTTATGTAGGAAATGAAATAGCATTTGTTGAAAACTAGCTTCTCAAAAAAGATTTTATATCTGATTTACAACGCTTTATAGTAAATAGCTTAAAGAAAAATGTTTGCTCATTTCGGTGTAATGAATAAATAGTTCTACTCATTTTTATTCAAAAAGTGCAACAGCATCGTATTTGAATACAAGAAAAACCAGATTCAAATCTACTCCGTCGAAATCTCTCTTTCGGTGATGCTTTCCCGCAACATATCCAATAATTTGCTTTTGGAGGCAAGACCCAAAAAGGTTTTGTCGGGTTTTAAAACAGGGAGATAACTTTGGCCGCAAACGTCGAACTTCTTCAACACGTCGTGAATTTGCTCAAATTCAGCTAACCGGAAGGCTGAATCGTGCATCAACTCCTTCACTTTCAGGCTGTGATGCGATTCCGTATTGAGCAATAAACTTTTAAAGTCATTGAGATCAACAATGCCTGTGAATACATTTTTTTCATTCAAAATAGGAATCACCGTTTGACCAGTCTCTGCAAAAATATACACCAGGTCGGCCAGTGACTTTGAATCGGAAGCGTGCTTAATGTTGGGCTCGATGATATCGGAAACAAAAATGCCTTGCAGCAACATTTCTTCCTTATTATGAACTCTAAAGCCTTTTGAAGCAAGCCTTTCTGTATAAAGTGAGTAGGGAGAAATAGCCTTCGATACGAAATAGGCTGAAGCTGCTACCACCATCAAAGGCACAAATAGAGTATAGCCTCCCGTGAGTTCGGCAATAAGAAATATAGCCGTGAGCGGCGCATGAACCACGCCAGCCAGCACCCCCGCCATGCCGGCAGCAATGAAGTTCACCAGGTTCAGGTCATATATTCCGCTGAGCCTTAGCAACAGCACAAAGAGAAGTCCTAAAAATGCGCCTGAAAACAAAGATGGAGCAAAAATTCCTCCTCCCCCACCTGAGTGAATGGTGAGGCCGGTAGCCACTACTTTCAACATAAGCAAAAATGGAATAACTGCATATATGAAATAGTCGGACAAATACTCCAAAGGAATATTGCTATCGGCCAACAAGGTGTTCAAATTACCTTGCAACAGAAATCCAATTGTATCGTATCCTTCGCCATAAAGCGATGGAAGTAAAAATATGATGAGACCCAAAATACTCCCCCCTATCAATGCTCGAATGAAGTGGTTTGGAAACCGATCAAGAAAGGTCTCCATCTTGTAGTAAGTTCGGGTGAAATAGACAGAAAAAAGACCTGCCAAAATACCAAGTCCGATATAAAAAGGTAGCGCTGTCACCTCCCAAGGAACTGTTTCCATGGTAAACATTTGCTTTCCGCCCAGCTCTTTGGCTACTACAGCGCCAGCGGCGGCGGAGAGCAACAAAGGAATGAATGTGGGAACAGTGAAATCAATGATCAATACTTCAAGGGCAAACAGCACACCTCCTACAGGCGTGTTAAACATAGCAGCAATGCCAGCTGCTGCTCCACAAGCCAGTAAAACGATACGCTCTTTCTGGCTGAGCAAGAAAACTTTAGCAATATTTGACCCAATGGCAGAGCCGGTAATAGCCACTGGTGCTTCAAGACCAACAGAACCGCCAAACCCTACCGTGATCATGGCGTTGATAAAAGGCCTGTAAATATTGCGAAGGTTCATGTTGCCAGACCTTCTGCTCACCGCATGGATAATCTGAGATATGCCCCTCGCTTTCTGCCCTTTACGGATTTTTTCAACAATAAAAACAGTAAGTAAAATACCTAATAGTGGGTAGAAAAAATTAAGAATGGGCAGTTTTTCTTGATTAGATAGCGCATGAAGAGCTTCGCCTATTTGATGAACTAAGTTTTTTAACAAAAAAGCCACAAAACCCACCACAAGGCCCACTAAAATACTTGCTATAAACAAAAAATTCCGCCCTGCAAGATTTCCCTTTCTCCAATGATTGATGAGAAAGATGAGTCTTCTAATGATGGATCGAAATTGAAATAGGTTGTTCATGCCTGGGGCAAAAGTATCAGAAACCAGGTGAAGAATAGGTACAGAAGGTTTGTTTTCAGTAATTTAGGTTCAAAAGCTAAGTATTTGAATGAACAAGAATGGATGCTCTGCTGCTTACATTATCCCCGCTTAATTTGATTTGTCGGACGGAAAACCGACTTTTGCACCTCGATTTTATAACCAAACATGGCAGAGGAACTCATCGAATTATTGATTATTGGCTCAGGGCCTGCAGGATACACAGCAGCCATTTACGCAGCTAGAGCAGGATTGAGTCCTGTTTTATACACAGGTATTCAACCGGGTGGACAATTGACAATCACAACCGACGTTGAAAACTACCCAGGATATCCGAACGGAATCATGGGACCAGAAATGATGGAGGATTTCCGCAAGCAAGCCGAGCGTTTTGGAACCGACCTCCGGTATGAAAGCGTGACCGCTGTCGATTTTGTCCAATATCCTTTCAAAATTGTGGTAGATGAAAGTCAAACCATATTTGCGAAATCGGTTATCATTTCTACCGGCGCATCTGCAAAATGGCTGAATCTGCCTTCAGAACAACGACTGAATGGAAAAGGCGTAAGTGCTTGCGCTGTTTGCGATGGTTTCTTTTTCCGAGGTCAAGATGTTGCTGTAGTTGGGGCTGGAGATACGGCAGCCGAAGAAGCAAGCTATCTGGCCAAACTTTGCAAAAAAGTGTACATGATTGTGAGACGTAAAGAAATGAGGGCAAGCAAAATCATGCAAGATCGGGTACTGAACACTCCGAATATTGAAGTGATTTGGAACACCGAAACCTTGGAAATTCTTGGAGAAGAAAATGTTGAAGGAGCTAGGTTGAAAAACAACGAAACAGGACAAGAATCAACCATTGACATTGGTGGGTTTTTTGTAGCCATTGGACACCAACCAAATACAGGTATTTTCAAAGGATTTCTGGATATGGACGAAAACGGCTACATTATTACCAGAAAAGGCAGCACCTTCACCAATGTGGAAGGAGTGTTTGCCAGCGGCGATGCACAAGACTACATTTACAGACAAGCTATAACAGCGGCGGGAAGCGGCTGTATGGCCGCCTTGGATGCAGAACGTTGGTTATCAGCAAAAGGAATTCATTGATGCTAAAAGCCAACAAAGTCTGTTTTCTATTTCTGATATTTATGCTTTTTATGCATTCTGGAATGATGGCACAAAAGAAAAAGCAAATCCAGAAGAAAAGCCAAACTGTAAGAAAGAAAGTTCGGGCTAAAGATCAGATGCGAATAAAAAAGCCCACCATAAAATATAAAAAAGGTAAAAGTGGTCGTGTTCGATTAAACGAAAAAGGACACTTTGAAATTCCTTCTGCTTTTGCAGGCCGCTGGGTCGATACCATGGCTCGAAGGAATCCAAATCACTTCGTAGGAAATAGGAGGCTTGTACAAGCCAGTGAAGATACGTCCACTTTTTTGGATGGAGATCAATCCATTGTTGAAGTTGCCGAAGAAATTGGCATCGACTCTATTTGGGTGAAAACCACGGAATATTATGCAGTCTGGGATGCCTATCGCATAGATCCTTATCGTATCGATATTACCAAATTAACTGACAGTGTTACTGTAGAACTATACGATAGTTCCGATACCCGAAACTGGAGTTTGCCTTTGAAAAGGACCCATATTACATCAGAATTTGGACCTCGTTGGTCAAGGTGGCACTATGGTACAGACCTTGATCTGGACATGGGTGATTCCGTTATTTCTGCATTCGACGGCGTTGTTCGTATTACAGCTTACGATGGTGGCGGGTATGGAAACTACATTTTGGTGAGGCATTACAATGGATTGGAAACGCTTTATGGCCACCTAAAAGAATTCAAGGCACAAGTTGGCGACCCTGTGAAAGCAGGAGAACTGCTAGGTTTTGGGGGAAGTACAGGAAGAAGCACTGGCCCTCACCTACATTTTGAAATCAGGTACCAAGGCTATCCAATAAATCCGATTGATGTGTATGATTTTCCAAATCAGACCATCAGATCAAAGAAGTATATCATCAACCCTGAAACCTTTTACTACATCAACAAGGGTCGGATTCCTTCCACATCGAGTGTACTGGCAGGGCAACGTGTTAAATCAAGAAAATCATACTTTCACCCAGTTAGGTCTGGCGATACACTGTTTGGCATTTCGGCGAAATATGGCGTGTCTGTAAACAGCTTATTGAAATTAAACAGACTCAGAAAATCATCTGACCTTCGTGCTGGTACAAAGCTTAGAATAAGATAACGATGTCGACCGAAAGCAAAATAGTTAATATTGGCTTGGTGCAATTAAATTGCTCTGCCAACCTCGAACAAAACATGCAAAAAACCGTGCAAGCTGTGAGAGAAGCAGCCGAAAAAGGTGCACAAGTGGTGGTTTTGCAGGAGCTTTTTCGATCGCTTTATTTCTGCGACATTGAAGATTATGACAATTTCAATCTGGCGGAATCCATTCCTGGACCTTCTACAGAAATACTTGGAAGTCTGGCTAAAGAATTGGGAGTTGTTGTTGTAGCATCTCTTTTTGAAAAGCGAGCCGAAGGTCTTTATCATAACACAACTGCCGTTTTAGACGCAAATGGAGCTTATCTGGGTAAATACCGAAAAATGCATATTCCAGATGATCCCGGCTATTTTGAAAAATTCTATTTCACACCAGGAGACTTGGGCTACAAAGTATTTGAGACCAAATTTGGCAAAATCGGAGTGTTGATCTGCTGGGACCAATGGTACCCGGAAGCTGCAAGAATTACTGCCCTTATGGGTGCAGATTTTCTGGTCTATCCCACTGCGATTGGCTGGGCACTTGGTCAGGACACCGAAACAAACGAGGACCAATACAGTGCCTGGCAAACCATTCAACGTTCTCATGCAGTTGCCAATGGCTTGCACGTGATTTCGGTAAATCGGGTTGGCTTAGAAGGCGGTATGAAATTCTGGGGTGGGAGTTTTGTAGCCAACCCTTTTGGCAAGTTACTTTTCAAAGCCGATCACCAGGAAGAAACTGTTCAGGTAGTTGGCATCGACATCGGCAAAAATGCTTATTACCGCACACATTGGCCATTTATGCGTGACAGGAGGATTGAAACCTACCACGAACTTACTAAACGCTTCATCGACTAAGCCTGTTGATGTTCACCTTTTCAGAGTCAACATTTCCTCTTTTCAATATCCTTTCTGGGATATTGGCAGTTTTTGTTTTCTCTGCCACCGTGCTTTTGTTCTACAACATGTTTTTTTTTCTGAGGCTTCTGTTTTTTAGCCCGGAAAATCAGGCAGTGAAATCATTTTTGCCCGGAGTTTCTGTGTTGATATGCGCCAGAAATGCACGTGAGGAGCTTGAAAAACTGCTTCCTGCACTGCAAAACCAAGACTATCCTGACTTTGAAATCATAGTAGTAGACGACCGCAGCGACGACCCAACGTATGATTTTTTGTTGGATTGGAAAGCCAAAGACAAAGGGTTTAAATTGGTACGTATCAACTTTACTCCCGATCATACGAATTCCAAAAAATATGCCCTTACGATGGGAATAAAGGCAGCCCGGCACGAATTACTTTTGTTTACTGATGCTGACTGCGTGCCAGTTTCAGACCTATGGATCAGAGAAATGGTGGCTAACTTCGATAATGAGAAAGAAATTGTTTTGGCCTATGCACCATACCAACGGCACCCCGGTTTGCTCAACCAAATGATCAGGTTCGACACCTTTTTTACAGCCGTCCAATGCTTTTCTTTCGCCTTGGCGGGCATGCCTTATATGGGTGTAGGACGAAACCTGGCATATAAACAAAGCTTATTCTTCAAATTGAAAGGTTTTTACAAACATGTAAACCTCACTGGGGGAGATGATGATCTTTTTGTGAATAGGGCGGCCAATCCAGAAAACACAGCCATTTGCCTGAGTGTAAACAGCCAAACGATATCTGAACCAAAAACCACCTGGCAAACCTGGTACAAACAAAAACTAAGGCATTGGCACATTGGCAAATTTTATAAAAGCCGGGACAGATTTGTACTAGGCCTTTTACACGTTTGTCGAATTTTATATTGGATAAGTTTTTTCCTCATAATAGCCTGGATTCCCTTTAATATTATAGCAGGAGGGCTGTTTTTCGTTGAAAGGATAGTTTGGATAGCGGGCATGTCTAAGATAAAAAATTTACTTGGTGAAAAGATAAGTTGGTGGAAAATGCCATTTTTGGACTTTATTCATACGATCTTGTTTTTTGTGATCGGGCTTAAGGCATATTTCAGTAAAAAGGTATCATGGAGTTAAACAACAATCACCTATCCATAAAAGGGCAGCAAGATCTGGCTTTGGTGGAACGTGCAAAAAAAGGTGATGAAAAAGCATACGCCGAACTACTGAAACGCTACAAAAAATCGTTGTTTCACACCATGCTCAGAATGGTGAGAAATGCCGATGATGCCGAAGACCTCACCATCGAAGCATTTGCCAAGGCATTCAGAAATCTGGAAAAGTACGACCCTAAGTTTGGGTTCAACACATGGTTATTTAAAGTAGCCTCGAACCATGCCATCGACTTTTTGAGGCGTAAAAAAATGCAAACCACCAGCATTGATGGTGCTTATTCTGACGGTGAAGGCGAACGCAGCATGGATATTGCCGATGAAAACATCAGTCCAATGGACGAAGTAATCAAGTTGCAGAAGTCGGAAATTATGCAAGTAATTGTTTCAAAACTTCCGGCCAGGTACCAATATGTGGTGAAACTCAAATATTACCAGGATTTGAGTGTGGAAGAAATTTCGAAACTCACCGAAATGCCTACAGGAACAGTAAAAATTCAATTGATGCGAGCGAGGGATTTGCTGCATCAATTGTTGAAAAACAAGTTAAAGGAGTTTTAAGCAAAACCCTTTCTTATCATTCCAATTTATCGCAGATCAGTATAGCACCCTAAATCGGATGGTGTTGGGAATGTTACGCAACGATGAAATCAAATCTTGATCGTAAGCTTTGTCTATATCGGTAATCACATAGCCGATTTCGTCATTGGTTTTCAAGTATTGACCCAAGATATTGATGTTGTGGCCTGCAAGCACATTGTTGATTTGTGCCAAAATACCTGGCACATTGTCGTGACAATGAATAAGCCGGTGTGCATTTTTAAAGGCAGGCAATTGAAGATCCGGAAAGTTGACACTCGTAAAAGTAGATCCAGAATTGATGTAGCCAATGATTTTATCTGGAACAAAGCGAGCGATATTTAGCTGGGCTTCTTCGGTACTGCCACCTATATGAGGCGTTAAAATCACATTGGGCAAACCACGCAATTCATTTATAAATTCCTCCTGGTTAGATTTGGGCTCAAAAGGAAAAACATCTAAACCAACTCCTGCCAAATGGCCGTTTTTTACATATTTGACCAAAGCGGCGATATCTACCACATGACCACGGGCAAGATTCAAAAAAACCACACCTTTCTTCATCAGCGAAAATTCCCTTTCGCCAATCATGTTGGCATTTTCCTTCCTTCCATCTACATGCAAAGTTACCACATCAGCCTCGGCCAACAGTTCTTCTAAACTTGTAGCTTGACGGGCATTTCCAATGGACATTTTGTCGATAAAATCATAGTACAAAACCTGCATGCCAAGGGCTTCAGCAATAACAGAAAGTTGGGTGCCAATATTTCCATAACCCACAATTCCCAATTTTTTACCCCGAACTTCATAGCAGTTCTTAGCCGATTTGTCCCAAATACCCCTGTGCATTTTTTCGCTCTTTTCAGGAATATTTCTGATTAAGGTAATCATCTCACCAATGGCCATTTCTACCACAGAGCGGGTATTGCTGTATGGTGCATTAAAAACAGCGATGCCTTTTCGGGCACATGCTTTTAAATCAATTTGATTTGTGCCGATACAAAAGGCGCCAACTGCGATAAGTTTGTTAGCCTCGGCAATCACCTTTGCAGTTACATTTGTTTTCGAACGGATGCAAAGGATAGAAACCCCTTTAATCTTTTCGCACAATTCGTCCTCATCCAGAGAACCGGAAGCCGTTTCAGCCGTGTAGCCCTCGTGTATAAAAAGGGTTTTAGCCTGGGGGTGAATGTTTTCAAGGATCAGGACAGAAATCCGATTTTTGGGATAAGAAACCGTCATAGGGAGCTTGTTTTCAAAAAGAACCTCGTCGAGTGTAGCCGCCACATGATCGGCCACAGTCACAACAGATTCACGGATAATATTTTCAGTAAAAGCATAAAATTTATGTGCGAGGCCTGCTTCCCGGATTTCATAGTCGGTGTAGCCATCACCTATCACAAATACATCGCCAGGAATGTTTAACTCCTTTAAAAGATGTACTTTCCCCTTGTCTTTGCTAAGCAAATTTTTGTCATCGAACCCAATGATGTTGTCCTCTTCATCAAACAAAAATGTATTGGCATACACATGCTCAGGTTTAATACCAAATTCAGTTACTATAGGAAGAATAAATTCTTTGAACCCGCTCGACACAATGTATATCTGGTCACTAAAGTCGAACAAGAAATTTTTGTTTCGAACAAAAGATAGGGAGACTTTAGTGCGGAGCACTTCTACCAACTGAGCCAGATGACCCCTATTGGCATGCAACAAGGCCACTCTTTGTGCTAAGGCCTGCCGAAACGAAATTTCACCACCCATAGCAAGGTGGGTAATGTGCTTAATTTGTTCCTGATTTTGCTTCGCATCGGAGCGTCCTTGCAGCGAAATCAAACTGAGTTCGTCAAGCGCCTCAACCCGGGTAAAAGTAGAGTCAAAATCGATGATGAACGATTTGACAGGTTCTAAAGTGTTGTTCATGGAGAAGTCTGAAAGCGCTGATTTACAGCAAATTCAGGCACTGTTCTTTTATTTTCTCAAGCTCATCTTTCATTTCAACCACCAAGCGCTGCACAGTTGCGTCGTTTACTTTCGAACCAATGGTGTTGATTTCTCTGCCAATTTCTTGACTTATAAAGCCCAATTTCTTTCCGTTGCTCGACTCGCTGTTCAATGTTTGTAGAAAATAGTCAAGATGACTTTCGAGACGAACTTTTTCTTCACTGATATCCAATTTTTCCAGATAGTATATCATTTCTTCTTCAAACCTGTTTTTGTCGAATTCAGAACTTTGAAGCAATTGGGCAATTTTTTCCTGAAGTCGTTGCCTTACCTGGTCTAGCCTGCTTGGGTCATAACTTTCAACTTTCTGAAGCAGCTTTTTGATTTTTTTGATATAACCTTCCATTTTTTGGCTGGTCATGTTCCCTTCGTCGCTTCGAAACTGATTGCACTTTTCGAGGGCTTGTTGAACCGCTTTTCGCAAAAAAGACCATTCAGTTTCCTGGGCATTATCTTCCACTTCATTGATCACCGAATCGGGCAATTTCATGGCCAGTTTCAGTATTTCAGAAACATCAATTTCACCAAGTTCTTCCTGCAAATTTCTAAACTGATTCACATAAGCCATCAAAACTGGTTTGTTTAACCAAGCCTTAGGCCTTACAGATTCTTTATTTACAAAATCGGCAGAAAGCGTCACCTTTCCTCTTTCCAACACGGTTGCAATCATATTTCTGACCTCAATTTCCTTATCGAAAAATCCTTTGGGCAGTCTTATATTGGTGTCGAGGTTCTTAGAATTGAGTGACTTTACTTCAACCTTTCCTACAAATTGAGCTGTTTCAAGGTGGGCAAAGCCATACCCGGTCATGGATCTTGTCATTATTTATTCGCTTTACAAAGGACTAAAGATATTCGTTGTGGTTTTAGCGGCATCAAAGGTAATCAAGAAACTATGTTTTGAAGGATTCAAAATCACTTCATAGTAAACCATACTATGGACAAACCCATCAAACATGCTTTTCAGCATGGTAAGATGACCGTACTAACGGACCGGATTCTACGTAATTAAAACCCTTAGCCAGACCTACTTCTTTAAAATGGGCAAACTTGTCTGGGTGCACAAATTCTGTTATTTCAAGGTGCATTTTGGTGGGTTGCAGGTATTGACCCAACGTGAGCACATCGCAACCATGCGCTACCAAATCGTCCATGACGTGGTAAACCTCGTCATCTGTTTCGCCCAAACCAAGCATCACTCCCGACTTGGTTCTTTTGCCAAAGTTTTTTATTTTACTAATCTGCTCCAGGCTTCGTTCATATTTGGCCTGCGGACGAACTTTTCTGTAAAGCCGTTCCACCGTTTCCATATTGTGACTTACTACTTCTTGCCCTCCGCTAATCATTCGTTCAAGAGCATCCCAGTTTCCTTTAGTATCAGGAATTAGGGTTTCAATAGTAGTTTCAGGGCTTTCCTGCTTCACTTGCACCACCGTTTGATACCAAATTTCAGCGCCACGATCTTTCAATTCATCTCTGTTTACAGAGGTTATCACAGCATGTTTCACCTTCATCAACCTAATCGCTTCGGCTACCCGCCTTGGTTCATCGGTATCATACTCGTTAGGTCTTCCAGTGGCTACCGCACAAAAAGAACAACTACGTGTGCACACATTTCCTAAAATCATAAACGTAGCCGTACCTGCTCCCCAACATTCGCCCATATTCGGGCAATTGCCGCTCTCGCAAATGGTATGAAGTTTATATTGATCTACCAACTGTCGCACCTGTGCATACTCCTTTCCAATAGGCAGTTTAACACGCAACCAATCTGGCTTTCTTGTTTTTTGTTGATTTTCAGTAGCTACTACCGGAAGTTCTATCATTCCTGTGTAAAGTTTGGTCAAAAGTACAATGGGAACAGGAATTTTTCAGGATTTGTTTTTCAAAACTATCCAGCGTTTATCATTTAGAAACACCACAAATCAATTCAAAAATTCATTTCCCTATAAAAACCTGCCAGGTCATCAGGATTGTTAGCTAGTTTTGGCCACTTCAAATAACTGTTTCATTGAACCGGATTTTTCTCTTTTTAAGTTTTATTCTTTTTGCCACTGTCGCTTTTGCCGGCGGAGTAAAAGGTGTTGTTAAAAATGCTAAAGGTGAAACAATGCCATTCACTTCCATCTTGGTGAAGGGCAGCAACCAAGGCTCTATGAGCAACGAAAATGGCCAGTTTCTCATCAAACTCCAGCCAGGCAACTATGAAGTGATATTTCAATTTATTGGCTATAAAACCTTGATTATGAGTGTAGAAGTTGGCGATAATTTCAGCGAAATATCACCTATTTTGCAAGAACAAGGGCTTCAACTTTCAGAAGTAGTTGTGAGCCGGTCTAAAGAAGATCCTGCTTACTCCATCATGCGCAAAGCCATCTCGAAAAGCCTCATTCACCAGATGCAGGTTAAAAGCTACACAGCCAAAGTATATGTGAAAGGCGGTGGTAAACTCACCAAAATACCTTGGCTTTTTAAAGGAAAACTCAAAGAAGAAGGTGTGGAAGAAAACACGACTATGTTCACAGAATCAGTGTCAGAACTAAAATACACCTACCCTTCGAAATATGTGAATAAAGTAATCTCTGTTCGAAGTAATATGGACAAATATCCAAGTCCAAATCAATACATATATGCTTCGTTTTACAAGCCAAAAGTAGGCGAAGGAATATCTCCCCTTAGTCCAAAAGCATTCAGCTACTACAAGTTTCAGTATGAAGGAAGCTTCGAAGACCGGGGCTTTGAGGTACATAAAATAAAGGTGATGCCTAAGTCAAAAGCTGATGATTTATTTTCTGGAACTTTAAACATTATTGAAGACTTATGGTGCCTGCATAGTTTGTCGCTAAACACTGAACACGATGGAACCAAAATCCATGCTGAACAACTTTTTTCGCCAATTAAAACAGTATGGATGCCAGTGAAACATCAATATAAGATTGTAGGAAAAGTGCTAGGCTTTGGCTTTTCACTGAATTATGCCACGTCGATAAAAGATTATAATGTTGAAGTAAATCCTGCTTTGGTAAAAACCATTGAAGTAGTAGATGCCAAACAAGAACCTGAAAAAGCAAAAGAAGCTTCCAAAGCCTTGGCAGCTAAAACTAAAAAAGACCAAACCATTGAGGATTTAGTGGCTAGCGATCAAAAGCTTACCGTTAAAAATATGCGAAAACTGGCCAAAGTATATCGCAAAAGTCAGCGGGAAAAAAGGCTGGAAAAAGAACCTGAAAAAGCAAGAATGATCAGAGAAGATTCGACCATTATAGACTCTTTGGCCTACAAACGTGACTCCACTTTTTGGGAATCGGAACGAGGAGTACCACTTACGCTTGAAGAAGTGAAAAGCACGGTAAAGCTTGATAGTGTGAGAATTAAGCAAGAGAAAAAACAAAAAGAAGACAGTTTAAAAGGGAAAAATAAAAATGGTTTTGATGGCATACATCTCCTGATGGGTTACACCTGGCCCTTCGGCCCAAAAGATGCAAAATCAGAAAAAAAATACAGCCTCCGCTACAATGGACTTGGCGATTCGCATTTCAACACAATTGAAGGTTACAACATCAGTTCCGGGCTTAGATTAAGAAGGTATACAGGAAGATATAAATCCTTTGAAGGCAATGAAAAACGAACCTGGATCGAAATAGAAGGAACTGGTCGGTATGCTTTTGCCAGAAATAAATGGTTGGGTTTTGGAAGCATGAAGCTAAACCAAGGAAGTTACACAGCCGGCATTGAAGGGGGGTCATACGTGGCTCAATGGAATGAAAGCCAGCCACCTATTGCGCCAATAATAAATTCATTAGCAACATTGTTTTGGGAACTCAACTTTATGCGATTGATGGAAAAGGACTACCTAAAAGTCTGGTATTCAAAAAACTGGGATCAAAGATTTAAAATAAACATTGAGGCTGAATGGGCAGAAAGAAGGTATTTACAGAATGCTGTGTCAAGGTCTGTTCTTGATTGGTCATATCGCCATTACATGCCAAATGAAGACCAAAATATTTTTCAGGGAACCAGTGTGTTTCAACGCCATCGGGTGGCAGTTTTAAATCTTGATATTGCAGCCGATATTTTTTCCAATTTCGGTCTCAGGAATGGCAAAAAGTATAAAATCGGATCTAATTTGCCTATATTTTTACTCAACGTCCGGCAAGGTTTCACAGGTCTTGCAGGTAGTGAAAGTAGCTTTACCTCATTAAAAGGTGGTATAGAGCAAACAACATCTTTCATCCAAAATAGCAACCTTATGTTTTATATAGGCGGGGGTTTTTTCGCCAACAGAAACAAGCTTTTTTTCCCAGACTTTTTTCACTTCCAAGGCAACCAGTTTTTTCTTGTCACGCAAGACCCTTTAAAATCTTTCAGAGGGCTCCCCTACTATCTGTATAGCAGACCAGAGGCATTCTCCGAACAACATATAAACCTCACACCTAACAGGTTGCTACTCACAAGAATTCCATTCTTAAAATCGCTTGGATGGCGGGAAACGATAAGTTATCATGGCCTCACCCAGCCTTCGGTTCCTCAATATTCAGAAACGGTATATGGCATAGATGGCATTTTTAGATTCATGCGGTTTGAAACAGTGGCAGCCTTTTCTGGCAGCACTTTTTCCAGCTACTTTTTCCGAATTGGTATCACCATCAAAGCCAGAAGCAATAGTTTCGACAAACGATCGAGCTCAGATGAAGACAATTCAGAAATAACAATACGATTTTAACCTTGAAAAAGCTTATAATTTACTCTCTTCCAATATTTTCAAAGTAGAGCTTGTCCCAATTCTGTCAGCTCCGGCATCTATCAGGGCTTTGGCAAATGCAAAATCCCGAATGCCGCCACTGGCTTTAACTCCAACATGAGCAGGTACAGATTTGCGCATTAATTGGACTGCATTCACAGTAGCGCCAGAAGGAGCATAGCCGGTAGAGGTTTTTACAAAATCAGCACCCGCATCTACACACAGCTTACATACTTCCACAATTTCCTCATCTGCCAAATAGGCGGTTTCTATAATTACCTTCAACATTTTTTCAGCATCATGGCAAGCTTTGGCCTGCTTGGCAACATCAACTTTCGACCACTCAGCCATTCCTGTTTTCCAAGCCGATAAGTTAAATACCATATCAATTTCGTCTGCACCATGCTCCAACGCCAGACGGGTTTCGGCTGTTTTTATGTCGGTTTGCTGGTAGCCAAACGGAAAACCCACCACGGTAACCAACTGAACAAATGAACTTCCTAAGTCTCTTTTCACTTTTTTTACCCAAAAAGGCGGCACACAAACTCCAATACATTGAGACACTATGGCTTCTTGCGTAACTACCTCAATTTCAGCTTGTGTAACAGTAGGTTTCAAAATGGTGTGTTCCAGATATTGTGCAATATTCATGGGAAAAGGGTGCTAAAAATTCAAAAGACAATAAAATTTTTGGCATGATTGTGGGATATGATTAATTTTGAACAAAACATGCAAGTAAAAATGAAAAAACTACTCAGCATTCTGGCAATAACAGCCGTCTGCACTTTCGCTTACGGACAGGAAAAAGCCAAACCTGTAAGACCAACTCCTATCCCTTCGCCTGAAGCAGCCACTGGTGGTGGAAGCTTCCAATGGAACGAACTTGTTCACGACTTTGGAAAAATATCCAAAGGTGTGCCGGTTTCAACAGAATTCAAATTCACAAACAAAGGCAAAATGCCTATCACACTTGCCAACGTTCAGGCATCTTGTGGTTGCACAACCCCAGAGTGGACCAAAGACCCTGTTATGGCAAGCAAAACAGGCAACATAAAAGCTACATTCAATGCCGCAAGTCCAGGAGCATTCAACAAAACCATTACTGTTACATCTAATGTAGATGGAGGTCCGGTTATGTTGACCATTAAAGGTGAGGTAGTCGAGTAATTTTAAAATCTCATACAAAAAAAATCCTGCTCAAAAGGCAGGATTTTTTTTTGTGCACCTTTCAAAACCGTTCGAAAAATCTTTTTCGCTTTTCCTTCCGATCTGCTTTCTTTTTCGTTTTCAAATAAAGCTTTGCTTCCTTGTAGGCATCATGATCTTTAGGAGCATATTTCACCAGTTTTTCGGCATATATTTTTGACTCATCAATCTCGTTGGCATCCTGGGCCATCCGCATCAGATACTGTAAAGAATAATGATAATAGCCTGTCTCATAGGCTTTTCCTTGTTCGCTGAAAGCTACTGCTTTTTTAAAATATTGCTTGGCCAATGGCAAATCCTGCTTATAAAAACGGTTGATATAACCCAGAAAAAAGCAAGCATGCCTACCGCCGGTAGCTTCATAGCCCGGCATTCCAATCTCAATTTTATGAAGAATTTCAAGTGATGTTTTTTCTGCCTCTTGCCAATAACCTCTGGTATAAGCCATGCGGGCATGAAACCGCTGAAAATATGGATTGTCGGGAAAAGTTTGTGCCAGATACTGCGCAAATGGAAAGGCTTGGTCCGCTCGTTCTTCTTCGTTGGCATAAATGCGAGCCAAAAAAAGTTGCGCCTCTATTCGGGTATAAAATGCATTAAGGCTAACTTCCCTCAGCTGCTTTAACCCCTTGGCCTTGTCGCCTTTAGGAAAAAAAGTTAAGATAAATTTTAACCATGGATAATTTTCCGGGATCCAAACCGAATAATAGTTAAACAAGGCATCACCAAACATAAACTCAGGCGACAAATCCTGCTGATCTTTAAACTTATCAAGGTATTTCAAGGCATTCCTTCCTGCAAAGGCTGCCTTAGTCCATTGTTTTCGGTCAGAATACAACCGCCCCTTAAAACCATAGGCCCCTGCAACAAAAAAAGCCGCTTCTGCATTGGTTTCGTCCTTATCCAGAATTCTCTCTCCCAAAATTATGGTCGTATCCATGTAGGCCATAAATCGGTTATCGTATTGCGTATCATCAGTATTTGGCATGATTTTCCACCACTCCATGAGACCGATAAGAAAATATGGCAAAGGATGACCAGGGTATTTGAGCTTAAACCAACGAAATTCTACATCTGCCTTGTCGAACTTAAAGTTGTACATGGCATTCACAGCATCAGTGCTTTCAAGCTGAACCTGGGTATTGAGCATCAGATAGTTAGGCAATACCCGGCCTTCGGTTTGCGCCCTTGACTCAACTATGGAAATGAACAGAAATCCGGTCAAAGCCATCAGCATGCGCATTCCAGACCTAATAAAAATTTGACGGCTCTTCAAATGAAATATTTCTAAGTATCAGCTTGTTTGAACTGGCTCCCGAAATCCAACCCAAACAAACCGCTGGGTTACATACTCAGGATTGGTAAACGAAGCATTGCCTGCAGGATTGCCACCAGTTACGTGGAAATCAGAAAAGGCAGCATGCTGATTAAGGAAAACCTGGCCGGTGAGATTAAAAGAAACAGGACAAAAAACCGCAGACATTTTTTGAGCTATAGTTTGCTTCAAAGACTCGTTGGTAGTGTAGGCTCCAAAAGATATTGCCCCATGTTCCTTCGCCAAGGTTTGTGCTAGTTTAATTGATTCTTCGGTACTGTCAGTTTTAACAAGAAATGCAATCGGGCCAAAACACTCCTGAGAAATAGCATCTAAATTTGAAGCATCCACTTCCAACAACACAGGACTTGCCGTTCGGGCATTGGGAAACTGTGGATTTTCAACCTTTTTTGAAGCTAGTAACACTTTGGCACCAGAAATATTAGGGTTGTTTGCTCTTTCAAGCGTTGCCGGATTTTGTATGGCACCCAAAACAAAAGGCCCGGCTTTTGGATTGTCGACAAGGCTGTTGATAGCCTGAACGAGTTTTGCTGCGAAATCATCGAAGCTCAGCAAGCCTTCGCTGGTTTTGATTCCATTGGCTGGTACAAAAATATTTTGAGGAGCGGTGCACATCTGACCCGAATACAAATTGATGGAAAACGCAAGGTTGGCCGCCACTTCGTCAGCGTTTTCTACCGAATCCACAATCACTGAGTTTACACCTGCTTTTTCTGTAAACACGGTTTTATCCTTAAGCGCTTCCAGGTATTCTCCAAAGGCATTGCTACCAGTGAAATCAATGAGCTTAACAGCTTGATTCCCTGCCAATTCTTTACTTAATGGTCTAGCTAAATCGCAAGCGGCAAATTGCAAAACACCCTGGGGAATGTTGTTTTCAACAAAAACCTGCTGAATTTCCTGTACTATTATGGCAATGGGCAACATGGCCAACGGATGTGGCTTTACAATAACCGGATTTCCGGCTGCTAAGCTTGCGTAAATTCCGGTCACAGAATTCCAGGTCGGATAAGTTGCGCAGCCAATCACAAGAGAGATGCCTTTGGGAACAGGTTTCCACCATTTTTTCAGATTGAGGTTAAACTTGCCCATCGGCTTTTCCCACATAGCCGATGATGGAAAACGAGTCAGTTCTTCATAAGCAAGTGCAAGTGACTCAAGAGCTCTGTCGGCAGCATGAGGACCTGAAGCTTGAAAAGCCATCATATATCCCTGCCCGGTAGTATGCATGGTGGCATAGGCTATTTCAAAAAACCTTTTACTTATTCGCTCAAGGCTTTCCGACAGAAGGCCAACTCGTGTTTCAATATCTAAAGCAGCCCAACTTTCAAAAGAACTTTGCGCTGCTGAAATCAATGAATCCGGTTCAAAAAAAGGATATCTCACCCCTAACTTTTCTTGGGTGTAAGGAGAAACTTCTTCTCCAATCCAATCATGTGTATTTGCTTGTTGCGGAAAAGAAAAATCATTGGCAATATGGCCTTCAAAAGCCTTTTTGCCGTCTTCGTCAGCAGTTTCGCCATACACTTTTGGCGAAGGATGCTCTGGAAAAGCAGAATAAAACCCCCGTTGCTGATTGGCCTCAATGGCTGTTTCAAGTAAATTCAGATGTTTTTCAAATAAACTCATGATTGGTAATTGGGTTGAAAAATAGTTGTGGCTCAAAGTTGAGAAGTTTTTGGTTAATTTCTGGGAAGGATAAATGATTTTGCCCCTTTTGAGTAACTGAATGGTTTTTTCTCAATTTTGCAGGAATCAACGACATGAAGAAATTTTCTGCCATTTTTTGGTTATTAATTGCAGCTTCCATTCAAGCGAATGCCCAAACAAACAGAGACTTTGCAGGATTAGGCTCATGGAATATTTTCAATATCAGGTACGAAAAAACGAAGTATTGGTCAGGTTTTGTTGAAGGTCAGGTTCGGAGTTTAGGCTACTACAACCAATTTCACTACCACGAAGTGAAAGGGGGAATTACTTATCAATTTTCTACCGCATTCTCCTTTACAGCGGGTTTCGGAAGCTATAACACCTATTCGCAAGGAGGTAATTTTAAAAAACCTATACAACGAGAAGAGTTCAGAAATTGGCAGCAATTCATTATCAATCAACCAGAAGGCTGGCTGCGCATTGAACATCGGTACCGGGTTGAACAAAGATTTACAAACGTTGGGTTCAGAAATCGATTCAGGTATCGGCTTCAGTTGCTTAAACAAATAGGACTTCCCGGACAAACAGAAAAGCCGTTTTTCATTTATTTCTGGAATGAACTTTTCCTCACAGATAGAGCCACTTATTTTGAGCGAAACAGATTTTTCATTGGAATGGGCTGGAAAATAAATAGGGATTTTACTTTTCAAACCGGTTGGATAAGGCAGTTTGACTACAACATCAGCGATGAAATTGGCAAGAATTTCTTGCAAGTTTCATTTTCAGTAAATATCCGCTCAAAAACTGAAAACCCTGACAGGTCGAATCAAATATCGGACTGAAAATGAATAGATTAGGTCTTTTCAATAAAGTATACTAATCGATCAATAAATGTCAAAATTGCACTTATGAGCTGCTGTATTCTAAATAAAACCACATAAGAACTTTTGCTTTCAAGGGCAATTGGTCTTGCCATATTTGGCACTCCCGAAAATGTTGAGCATTTTTGAGGTCACGCTTTTAAAGAACTATTAAACAGGGATGAATTTCAGGATATTTTTTACTGGACTTTTGTTTTTTCAAATCCCGGCTCATTTTGGCTTCTCTCAGCAAGAATTTGTTATCAATATCACAGCTAATAAATTCCAAAATAGCACTGCAAAAGATTTTCCAATGGCTGTTGGTTTAGGCATGCATTATCGGGAAAACGTGAGTAAGCGGGTTCAACTTGGTGCTTCCATTGATTTTTTTACCCAAAGGAAGCCAGAGATAGTAAAGATAACTGACAAGGTTGATGACCCTTCTGGTAGACGCAGACTAATAATGGTTCCAATTACTTTTCAAACGGCCTATTATTTAAGCAAGTCAGAGAATTACAAACCTTATATTATTGTAGATGCTGGCTTTTATATGATGCAGTCGAAATTGATTTCTAAGTTTAGGGCCCTTAAACCTGAGTTTACTCCCCGTCTAGGAATAGCACCAGGCCTCGGATATCAATACATGATTGAC
>JBBRCC010000054.1:0-28270 GCA_038205175.1 Cytophagales bacterium
CTTTTTTGAATATAACCTCAATCCGTGGGATGTGGCAGGCGGCATGGTGATTGTGCGTGAGGCAGGCGGCACGGTGACCGATTTTTCAGGGCAAGACAATGCCCTTTTTGGAAGAGAAATTGTGGCAGCTGGGCCGGCTCATGCCGAAATTCAGCAAGTGATTGCTGAGAATTGGAAATAGCATATTGGTGAGATGGCTGTTAAAAATTTCCTCACCTTTGTTCCAGTGCTGTATTACAAAACATTTGAGTTGACACCTGCCCACGAATGGGTGGTGTTTGTGCATGGTGCCGGTGGAAGTTCATCCATTTGGTTCAAGCAGTTGCGTGATTTTAAGAAGCACTTTAACGTACTAATGCTCGACCTGCGTGGTCATGGTCATTCTCAGGATGAAGGTGGAAAACCCATTTCAAGGTACACATTCAATGAAATAAGCCAAGAAATTCTGGAAGTATTGGATCATGCCAAGGTGGAATCCGCTCATTTTGTAGGTATTTCTTTAGGCACAGTGCTTATCCGAAATCTTCACGACATGGCTCCAAACCGTTTAAAATCGATGATTTTGGGTGGGGCTGTGATGCGGTTAAACACAAGAGCCCGCATTTTGTCTTTGTTGGGCAATTGGTTCAAAACCGCCCTGCCATATATGTGGATTTACAAACTGGTGGCCTGGATTATTATGCCAAAAAAACGCCACAAAAAATCGAGAACCTTGTTTGTAAACGAGGCCAAAAAGCTTTGTCAAAAAGAATTTGTGCGCTGGTACAGACTCACGTACGAAATCAACGGTCTGCTCAAATATTTCACCGACACCAACCACAGTGTGCCTGTGCTATACCTGATGGGCGACGATGATTACATGTTTTTGCCTTATGTGCGCAAACTGGTGAGCAAGCAGGATTTGTCGAGCTTGGTGGTGATCAACAAAAGCGGACATGTGTGCAATGTGGATCAGCCAGAGGTTTTTAACCGACAAGCCATTCAGTTTATCGAGTCGCTGAAACACAGCAAATAATGGGACAGGCATAAAAAAATTCAACCGCCAGCCATAGACCAACGGTTGAATACCAAACATCTAAACACTTATAACCAATTATTTACCTTTTCAACGCAATCCTTCATATTGTTGTGAGGCCAGGGAATCCTCGAATTGGTTGGTTCAAACATTCGACGGAAACAAAGGTATGTTGGTGTTTATCAAGTGCATACGTATGTGTAGCTTCAAACTTGCTGGTGTAGGAAAATGGCGGAATGGCCATCTTTTTTCATTTCAAATTCAACCCGGTTCTATTAATACCTGTCTCCAAAAGGGTGTTTTCATTAAAAAAATGATTTGAAAATTTCAGAAATCTGAACACCAAAAAATCGCAAAAGTGAGAGCAAAACCAGGATTTGGGCTGCAAAACGGTGCTTGTGTCACATCCGACGAAAACTGAATTGAAGTCTTTTTATTCAATCTTCCACTTGGAAACCAGGCAAACTACTGAACAGCTTTGCCGAACAACACCAATTCAACTCTTCCTTGTTCAAGAGTTTTCAACGGTATCCAATCCTTTTCAAGTTCAGCTATTTCATCATCAGTAAATTTGTTGAACACATTGCTGTAAAGAATAAAGCGTTGATGCTGTAAATCCTTTTCAGGAAAGCTACGATCATCATTATTTAAGTTTGAAAAACGAATCGGAGCATCGAGAGGAAAGGAGGCTCCAACTTTTGAAACATCAATTTTTTCTTGATTCAGGTGGTTTATCATCTGTTCTTTCAACTTAAAAAACGGGATGTGCGCCAGGGTTGAATCCCAGCCAACAGAAACATGTTTCGGATAGGGCAAAAATGAACCAAACAACAGAAATAAACATACACAACAGGCAATAACATTTTTTGCCAAGTGACTGATATATTGATTGTTGAACAATAAAAATGCAGTTGCCAATGCGCCTGACAGATACAATGACAGCAGATAGCGATGCCCTACAACTTCCGGTGTGAGTCCGATAAGCAGGATGAGAAAAAGCCAGGAAACAACGAAAATCATGGGGGAAACAAAAACGGGTTCTTTGCCCAACAACCGATGTCCCAACAAAGCCATGAACAAAAGCCACAAGCCCACTCGCCCAAAATCAAGGATACGCCAAACAGCAATGAGCAAACTATGCACAAAATGTTCCACACCGGGGGTTTCTACCAAAGTTACCCAATTTGAATCGGGATGAACCCTCAGCCAGCCCTTCATCAAAAAATGATATGTAAAGTAAAAACCCGCCAGCAGCAAGCCCGGAAAAAATGTCCAGGTCCATGAAAAAATCTTGTTCTTTTCGCCCTTGAAATATTGCCAAAAAATCAGCATAAAACCTAGTTCAGCCATATAAGCCAAGCCTCTGATGCTAACGATTGAGAGCAAAGCCAATGCAACTGCAAATCCAGCTTTTTGGTTTTTGACCAAGGACGCCATGCCAAGCAAACAAGCAAACAACATGACCACGTCGCCGCTGACCTGAGTAGCTTGAGCAAGCCAGGTTGGGTCGAGCAGCACCAAACCCATGGCCAGAAAATGATATTTTTCTGGAATGAAATGTTTCACCAGTCGATGTGCCTGCCAAACCACACCCAACACAAATGGAAGCATAAATAAATGACCAACCCAAAGTTTTTTACCTAAAACAAGCCAGCCTGTTGCCAGGTACATACCAAAAAATGGTGGGTGTCCTGCGTCGATATTATCAGGCAACAGAAGCGATTGAAAACTTGTAGTGTAGTAATGGTGAGCAATTTGGGAACTGAGTAAAATATTGTCCCAAAAAAATGGGAACGGAAAAGACCAGAACACAAATCCTGAAAAGAATAGCAGGTAAAAAAGTAGACTCAGGGGCTGATAGAAGCGCTTATTGGTGGAATAGTTTGAACCCATGCAGTTGCCCATTTCTGGTTTTGCAAATATGCTCAAACAAATCATCACTTTTGCGCAACTAACCTTCTCAAATGCCATGTCACACTACCCTGTTATCATAGTGGGCGGTGGCCTATCCGGCCTCACTTGCGCCAACTACCTGTCCGATGCTGGCAAACCTTTTCTTTTGATAGAAGCCAATGAAAAACCAGGAGGAAGGGTTAAAACAGTGTTAAAAGATGGCTTTTTGCTCGATGTGGGCTTTCAGGTTTTTCTCAACAGCTACGAAGAAGCAAAGGCATTGTTGGATATTGAAAGTTTGAACATGGGTTATTTTAAATCGGGCGCCAACATCTTTTTTGAAGGTAAATGGCACCGTTTCGAAAATCCATTGAAAAATCCGTTGGCTTTGTTTTCAACCTTGTTTAGTCCAGTTGGAACTTGGAATGACAAGTTAAAAGCCCTCAGCTTAACATTCAATACAAAAGCCTTTGCTACGGCACTGCAAACCGAAGATTCGAAAACATCTACTGTGGAGTTTCTGCGAAAAAAGGGCTTTTCGGAAGTGTTTATCAAGCGCTTTTTCCAACCCTTTTTTGGTGGCGTATTTTTAGATAAAACATTGGGCACACCGGCCAACTTTTTTCAATATCTTTTTCAGCAATTTTACAAAGGAGAAGCCGGACTACAGGCGGCGGGTATGCAGGCTATAGCTGCACAGTTGGCCGAAAATTTACCACCCGAGGCATTAAAAACAGGGACTAAAGTTGTGGCCATACACGGCAAATCGGTGATCTTGGAAAGTGGCGAAAATCTCACCACAGATCACTTGGTGGTTGCCACTGATTACAAAACAGCACAAATGCTGTTGCCTGCTTTTCCCTGGAAAGAACAACGTTTCAATGGAACTATCAATTTGTATTACTCTGCTCCGCCTTCATTTGAATCAGGCAAAATGCTTCGGTTGGTGGCAGAACCGGGATTCCTGATTAACAATATTGCCGTACTCGATGAAGTGTCGTCCGATTATTCGCCCAATGAAAAGCATATCTTGTCTATTACATTGCTGGAAGGAGAAGAATTGTCGGAAAACCAATTGCTTCAGCAAGTTCAAAAGGAACTCTCATTACTTTTCGGCGAGATCGCTTCTCAGTTTCATTTTTTACATCGGTTCGAAATACCAGACGCTTTACCAGTATACACAGTCGAAAGCCTTCAACATGAAGTTGAAAATGGTATAACACTTGCCGGAGACTATTTGCAATATCCATCTATTAATGGAGCCATGTTGTCGGGTAGACTTGCTGCTGAAATTGTTTTAAAAGGCTGATTTTTGAATCAATTCAACGAAAAAAGCAAGCAGCAAATGGCCTTGCGGCTTTGCATGTCAAATTCTCTCCTACATTTGGCAGCCAAAAGATTGATACACCATGAAGATAAAATTTTTACCTGCACTGATTCTGATATTGGTTTCCACTTTCTGCTACGCCCAGGAACCCAATGAAGACGAAGAAGACTACAGCCAATATGGAAGTGTGGAAGAAGGAAAAAAATACTGCACCCAAAAGGTAAGAATGCTCTCGCCTACAAAACTCATTTCAGTGGGTTTCGAAATGCAGGCACCGTTTACTGCAACTTTTGACTATACAGGTGTAGACCCGGCCGTTTCGCTAAACGAACAAAAAATCAACTTTATGGGTGGCGCCAGACTGATGTCGAACAACCCCATCATTTCAAACAACAAATTCATATTGAACCTGGGGGCCAATTATTACGAAAGTTCCATCAGGTTCAACAACAGCAAAACCATTCCTGCTGAGCAAAACACAAGGCTTTCACCGGTGAAAGAGGCCTTAGGCGCTGGACTGAGAACACTGGGATTGAGCCTAACTGCTTTTAAACCCTTGGACGAAAAACGGTTTTTAATCCTCTCAGCCATGGGCGACTACAACGGCAATTTTGGCTGGAGCACTTTCGATGAAATTCCTATGCCAACAGGCACATTTGCAGCGCTATATGGTTGGAAAAAAGATGAAAACACCCAGTTTGCCATAGGCGCAACGCAAACCTGGCGAGGTGGTGAAAAACTTTATGTACCCTTGCTGATGTACAACAAAACCTTCAACGACAAATGGGGACTAGAAATGCTGCTTCCAGCCCGCCTGCATGTGCGCTACAACTTCTCGGCACAGTCGCTGCTGCTGGCAGGTTTTGAAATTGAAGGAAACAGCTATAGAATTGGCAAAAGAAACGACATGAGTTTTCCAACACCACCAACGCTGGAATCTATTGGTGCAGCCGAAAGTCTGGAGCTTCGCAGGTCTGAGCTGAAATTCAGGGCTATATATGAGCGCAAACTTTTCGGATTTGTTTGGCTAAGTGCGCAGGCCGGGTGGCGCCTCAACTACAAGTTTAAGTTTTCAGAATCGAGAGATGCCGGGCGAGGTGAGTTTTTGTACACCACCAATGTTGGCAATCCATTGTATGGTGCCATCAGCATTAACCTGGTAAGTCCGTAATTACTTTCTGGCTATTTGGCGTTTCCAGACATCAGTCCGGCCAAAAAGCGAAACACCAATAAAACCTCTTACTTCTAAAGTGTTTTGGTCGGTTAGTTCCATTTTGCAACTATAGTCGCTACCATTTTCAGGGTCATAAATTTGCCCATCTGCCCACTTTTTGTCGCCCTCGAAGCTAAAGCCTCTCAGATTTTGCAAGCCAAGCAAGGGTGTTTTCTTTTTGGCATCGTCCGGATTGTTTTTATCTACCTTCGGGTTTCCATTTTCATCTTTGGGGTCTCGCAGCCAAACAATTTTACCATGGAATTTTCCTGCATTGTCTTTGTAGATTTTAATTCTGGCTTTGCCAGAACCTGACAGCCAAACACCTAAAATGGCGTCTGATTCGCTGGCTTGCGCCAACATAGAGAAGGAAAGCGTAAGGATAAAAAGGAAAACAGCTACAATTCTTCTTGTTAACATGGTGATTAAATTTGAGGTTTCAAGAATACAAAAATGATTTCGAAATGCCCAAATATAGGCTGTTCTATGTGTTTCAAATACCTTTCCAAAAATTACAATTTCCCCTACAATTTTGAAATCTTAAGCAATACCACACCGTGGGGAGGAATTTCAGTGCTGAATGTATTGCCTTTTTTCGCCAAATCTTTTTGGCGCCAAACATCTCTGAAAACATAGTTTCCAACAAGATTCAATTCTTCCATTTTCAAGGTATATGGCATTGGCAACTCTGAAAGGTTGAATAAACCCACAGCCTTACTTCCGTCTTCCAACTCTTTTACAAAAAGCTGAAAAGAACGATCTCCTTTCACTCGTTTGGCTTGTTTGGCCAAAGCATCTTGGTTGATGTCAAGCACTTCGTCGTTGCTAAGCAAGCTGATGGTAAACTCGTCGAGCTTCGACAAATCGCAACCAAGCAGGAGCGGCGAAGTGAGCAAAGCCCAAAGACTAATATGGGTATATTGCTCGTTGGGCGTAAGTCGGGTTGGGTGCAGGTTTGGCCCCCAGCCTACTTGACCCACCACCAGCATATCAGGATCGTTGAAGCGGCCGGGTTGGGCAAATGGTGCACAATGTTCCTGATCAAAACCGATCACACGCATGCTACTCCATGTATCAATGATGTCGCCTGTGGTTCTCCAGCTGTTGGCGTCTACTTCGTGGCCCCAGTTCCACACATCCTTCATTCCGTATTGACAAAGGCTGTAAATAATGTCTCGCTTTTGACTTCTCAAAGCTTTCTGCATCACCTTGTAGGGTAGCTTGGCTTCATATCGCCCTACTTTTTTGTGCACACCACTGTAACTGCACCAATCGTGTTTCAGGTAGTCGACACCCCATTTGGCGTAAGTGGCTGCATCTATATCCTCATGCTGAAGGCTTCCTAATCTTCCTCCACAGGTCAGTGTGCCGGGCGAAGAATATATACCAAACTTGAGGCCTTTGGCATGCACATAATCAGCTAAGGCTTTCATGTCCGGAAATTTTGCTTTGTCGGTGGTAATTTCACCTGTGATGCTGTCCCGGACTGGGCCTTGCCAACCGTCGTCGATGTTAATGTAGCTCCAGCCATGGTCAGCCAAACCAGAACTTACCATAAAATCGGCAGCCGATTTCACCTTGTTTGCATCTACTTCCATGGCCCAGCAATTCCAGCTATTCCAGCCCAAAGCAGGGGTTAGACCAATTAATTTTCCACATTTGATGGTAAAACTTCTTTCGTAAGTGCCAACAGCATTTGCAGCAACCAAGGTGATTTTGTAGTCTCCTTCTTTGGCTAGGGTACCTGTTAACAAACCGGAGGCAGGATCAATTTGCAACCCGGCAGGTAAATTTTTTGCTGAAAAAACAATAGGCCTCTGTCCTGTTGCAGGCACTTTGTACATCAAAGGTGAACCAGGTCGAAGTCCGTAAACCGTTGGGCCGTTAATTTTTGGTTTTGGGCCAGGTTTGGGTGTGAGAATTACTTCTTTTTCCCGAGCCCTGAGATATGGTTTAGGCTTATCGCCAATCGTTTCAAAATAAGCATCGGCATAGGTAAAGTGCGTGTGATGCGTTCCGCCTACACCATCCACAATCAGTTCAAACAACTTCACGCCGCTTACATCGAGGTCAATTTTTTTTGCCGGGTCGGTTGGTTTCATCACCCCTGTGTTTACAAGTTCTTTCCCATCGGCCAACACAGTAAAAATGACTGAGCTGCCACCAAGTCCCGACATGGTATCGTCAATACCCACGGTGGCCACAAATCGATTGCTTCCTTTGTTTAAATTGAGCCGAACCCAACTGTAGGCGTGTACACAAACACCTCTACCGTAAATGATACCACTCAGTTTAAGTGGGCCACCCCTGTAATTTGTGTTGATCCGTGGATATGACCAGCCATTGTCGAAACCTGAAAAGTCAAGTTTATCTAAATAAAAACGCTCAGGCTTTTGGGCAAAGGCAACATGCAGAGTAAATATGAATAAAAGTGAAAGGCAGTAGTTTTTCATTTGGTGTTGTTTATTCGAGTCAAAGGAAAGAAATGGGGCAACAAGTAATTTGCACAAACTTGTCCAGTTATTGTCCACTATAAGTTCGACCTTTCCAAACCACAGGTTTTCTGGCATAAAAGGCTGCAACAGTGTGCCAATACAGCACAAAGGCATAGAGCTCGAACAAAGGCAAATAAATCAAAAAACGCCATTGGCCAAGCATGCCCCATGCCAGAGAAAACAAAGCCCAACGGACAGCCAAGATTGAAAAAAGAAGAGCAAAACCACCTTGAAAAGCTATCAAAACCAGAACTGGCAAAAACAGCATTTGCAAAAACAGTGGAGTTTGTTGCCAAAGAGGCAGATTTCCAGCGCCGTGCATCCAACGGACCCTTTGCTGCATGAGTTCAGACCAACTGTTCATAGGTAAAGTTGTGGCCAGTACCTGTTCACTGTACAGATGTTTCAGGCTAAATCCCTTTGCTTTGGCAGCCTCATACAATGCCAGGTCTTCTGTGATTGAAAAAGGAATATTTTCATAGCCTCCGGTTGCTTCATAAGCAGTTTTGGAAATGGCCATATTGTTGCCCACCGCCGTGTAATCAACTCCGCAGAGGTGTAAAAATCGGATGATGGCTTGCGCCAACAGCCAATCCATGGCCTGAAGTATCTGAAACAAATTGCTTGCCAATGGTAGTGTTGTCCCATTCACCAGCCCAATTTCAGGTTTATCAAAACCTTTAAGCATGTTTTCGACCCAATTCGGATTTGGCCTCACATCTGCATCTGCTATGAGCAACACTTGTCCTGTTGCCCGCTCAGCCAAATGAGCCAGCACATTGGCTTTCCCCCTGGCTTGCCCTAATTCTCGTTCAACATTGAATAAAAAAATATGGGGGAATCTGTCAGCAAATGCCTGAACCAAACTGGCCGTTGCATCTTCAGAATGGTCATTTCCAACCCAAATTTCAAGTAATTCGGACGGATAATTTTGTGCCAAAAGTGCATCCAAACAAGCTTTGATGTTGGTTTCTTCATTTCTGGCTGCCACCAAAATGGAAACTTTTGGCAATTGGTTCAAACTTGTGTTAATCTTTAAAATGAATTAAATACCTGGAGTATTATTCGCTTTCACTACCCAAATGCCGCCTCCGTTGAAACTGTAATTGCTGCGTTGATACAGCGCTTCGGCAGCCACAGGGCCGACCTGAAAGCGACCAGCATGTGTAACTCTGGCTGAG
This sequence comes from Cytophagales bacterium, assembly GCA_038205175.1. GTDB lineage: Bacteria > Bacteroidota > Bacteroidia > Cytophagales > Flexibacteraceae > JBBRCC01. The sequence goes on from JBBRCC010000054.1 coordinate 9,125, forward strand.
TAATAGAAGTCTTTAGGTCTCGATTGGGCAGAAACAAATAATTGAACCCTGTCGATGCGTGTTTCTACATGATCAGCTTCAGCCGATTTTGCCCAAGGCAATTGGCTCACTTCGCTCACATTTTTATTTTCTGCTTCCACACAAGCTGGCAGCATATCTGTGACTCTCACGTTTTCAATAAAAGGCGCTCCTGAAGTTTTCAAAGTAAGTTTCACCACCACCAAGTCATTCACTTTCAGGTTGTTGATATCTATAGGCTTGCCGTTTCTATCCAAATAAGTTCTGCGAACTTCCAAGCCTTTATCTTCACTTTTTTGAACAGGCGTGGTTGGCAATCCGCTTTGGTACATGGTGTAGTACACAGGGCCTTTTCCTGTCGAATTGATGGTCAACGTTTTGTCTTTCAAGCCTTTGCTTATCAACAGAAATTCGTCCTTTATTTTTCCCATCGACTTTCCTGCCGTAGTAACTTCAGCATTTCCTTGTCCAATTTGAGCTATTTTCATCCATTTACCCAAAGCAAGTAAGCTAAAGCCAAGTTCCTGACTGTTTGCCCAATTTGCACCGTTCAGTTCATTCATCAGGTTGTCGGCCAAGGCATTAAGTTTTTCGTTTTCTGTTTTTCCCTCTAAATGAGCAAGCAGTTCGACTGCCTTACTGCGAAGTGGAGAACTGAAATCTTCAGCGGTCCATTTACCCTTCTCAGACAAGTTGCCCTGGTGATTGCGCACCGTTTGGGCAGCCGCTTGATCTCCCATCACGGCGAAAGCAGCAGCAAGCAGGGCTTTGCCATCAGGGCTTATTTTATTGAGTCTTGCTTTGTCTGCATTCATGGCAGAGAGGTTGGCTTGGCCATTCAAGGCCAGCACAAATTGGGCATAGCTCCTGGCAGTTGGCAACACCAAACTATGAACTCTTGATTTAGTTGGTCTAATTGGGGAAATTTCATCCTCAAGAACTTCAACTGCAGCCTCCGTGTTCACAGTTCGAATTTGCGAAGCAGGATTCAATTCGCTTGACCAGGTTTTGCAAACTTTCAAAGCCTGACTTATCGTTGATGCATTCACAGCATATCCAGCCTTTTTGGCTTCAACCAAAAAATGGGTGGCATAAGCATCCAACCATGGATAAGTAGTGGTGGCAAAAGGCCAAACCAAAAACGAGCCATTATACAATTGTTTTCCTTCTATTTTCCTGATGGCTTCCTGAATCTTGAGTTTAGCCGAAGCTTGAGAAGTTTGCGGCCCAATGCCATCTTTTTTAGGCATCAACTGCAACAGGTTTTCAGCATACAATAGCGGAAAAGCCATAGAAATATTTTGCTCCAAACAGCCATAATCCATATCATTCAACAAACTGTAGGCGTTGGCCAAACGACCTGTTGGCAATTTGCTTACCAACAAATAGCGGGTATCTGTTCCCGCCAGAAATTGGTAATTGAAACTAAGATTCTTGCTCTGACCTTGGTCTAAACTTCCTGAAAGGGCTGTTTTATACAAAGAAACAGGAGGGCGAATGAAACTTTTAGCTTTGGGTGAACCCGAAAAATTCCCAGATTTCACCAGAAACTGAATGTCGGCATCGCCAAGCGCATCTGCTGCCGTTATGGTGAGTGTGGTTTGATATTCTGATTTAGGCTGAATTTTCACAGTGATGTTGCCTTGGTCGTTCACAGTTAGTCGGTTCACTTCTTTGAACACAAGTGAAACATCTACAGCTACTTTTTCGGTATTGAAAATTGTTAAGGGACAACTGAGTTGATCTCCAGGTGCTAAAAATGGCGGCAAGCCCAAGCTCACAACCACAGGATCTACCGTTATGACCATACTTTCTGCTGAGCCAAATTTGCTGCCTTGCAAACCAACCGCCATTACCCGAACTCTGCCATTGAAACCTGTGGCAGGGAAGGTAAATTCAATTTCGCCTTGTTTTGAGGCCTGCAAAGAACCGCTCCAATGCGCATAAACTGGCGCCAATTTATCGGCCAAAGGATTTTGCCGGCCCACAATGTCTTCTTCCTTGGCCAGGCCGGCCATCATGGCTCCGGCCTCGCCACCCCCGGCCAAACCGTAGCCAGGCAATTTAATTTCTGAAAAAATGCGGCTAAACACATCGAAAGACGCTACACCCAAAGCCCGTTTTTGGAAAAAATAACCCAGCGGATCGGGTGTTCCGAAATTGCCCATTTTCAGCACAGCTTCGTCTACAGCAGCCAGCGTCACTATAGCATTTGGCTTTGTTTTTAACTTCACCTTGATGGTTTGTGAGGTAGTCAACTTCTCCGGAGCATTCAAGATCATGTCTAAAGCATGAATTACCGGGTTAATCTTCAAATTCACCAAACCATGACCTACCGTGAGCGGGTTGCCTTCACCATTTCGGGCATATTTTCTAAACAACACAGCATTGACGTACACATTGGGCAGCCAGTGGTTTTTCACTTGAAAATCCAGGGTTGCTATTCGATTTTTTGCTGTCACAAAACGGTGTTCGCTCACTTTGTCGTTCTCCCAGGTAAGCAGCACTTCCCCATCAAAAGGCGTTTTCACCGTGAGCACGGCTTTGTCGCCCGGGTTGTAGTTGGGTTTGTCCAATTCAAGCTTGATGCCAGCAGCTTTATCAGCCTCCCAGCTGCCTGCTACTTCATAGTTATTTACATAGAAATTTTGTTGAATATACTGTGTTGATTGTTCGCTTGCATATACCCTTACCACGTGCGAGCCTGCTTGTTTCGGATAAACAGAAAACACTTTTTGCCCATTCAAACTTACTTTGGCTTTGTTGAGAAGGGTGAGTTTTTGTTTCGACACAATACGTTCATATTCATCACCTTCTGTATTTCTTTCGTAGCTATTCACCCACTCTTGCCTATACACCTTCACATAGGCAGTGGCTTGAGTCGGCTGATTTTTTTCGTCCACAGCGGCCAGCTCAAAATAAAACGGTTGATCTTTTGAGGCTCCAGTTTCTTTGGTTCTGATGCCAAGCAAATAGGGTTGCGTATTTACCGTAAAATTCACCGTTCGGGTTACAGGCCTTTGGCTTTCATCGAATGCCGTTACCTGCAAATTGGCGTTGTACCTTCCTTTCCAAACCAAATCGGTGGGTATGCGTATGGCTTGGTCGAAACTGCCGTCAGCCTTGGTTTTCAGTTCAACCTTGAAGCCAAAATCTTCCTCATCAGGATACATGTAAAACTCAAACGGGTAGCGGGGATCTGTGTTCAGGTTCTGAGGCGAAATGTCTACAGCCCGGCTAAAATTGATATAGCCTTCCAGTTCCTTGTTTGCCAAAATAGAGCCAAAATAGGTTTTTATTTTGCCAGAGACATGTACGTCATCTCCAGGTTTGGCTTGCTTTTCTTTCATTGAAACCTGCACCACAAGTTTCTCAGGTTGAAATTCTTCTACAGTTACCCTTCTTGATTCCAAAAAGACTTCAGTGCCGGTTAAAACAGACAGATTATAAACTCCGGTATTTGCATTTACTGGCACAGCGTAGTCGAATGCAGCCGTTCCTTCTTCGTTGGTCATCAGTTTTGAACGGTTCACTTCTTTACCTTCGGCATCGCTTAAGGTAACAACTAAGGGCATATTTCCCGGACTTTGCCATTTGTTTTGGTCCCGAACCAACAGTTGAAAATGAAGCGTTTCTCCCGGTCGGTATAGGTTTCGATCGCCATAAATAAAGGCCATTAATTTTGCTTCGTTTCCACTCCAGCCACCGGCAGTTTCCATGCGTTTGCCAGATAGATTTTCATACTCTACCTTGATAAAATTGAAATCACTACCAGTTGAAGCAAGCAGTAAAATAGGTCTAAAGTCGTTGGTGTACCAGTCGGTATTATTCAACAACACATGGCCGTCTTGGCTCGTTGTGCCTTCCGAAATGGTTTGATTGTTGCGAGCAATAAGCTTTGTTTTCACCCCAGATATGGGTTCGCCTGTTTCGAGTGAGCGAGCCCAAACCCAAATCGAATTTTTGGTTTTTCGAGCCACCAAACCAATGTTGCTGATGGTGATGAGGCGGGAAGCACCTGTGTAACGTTCGTCAATTGAGTTTACTTTTAGCAGATAAGCACCTTGTCCATACGTTTTTTCATTAATGAAATCCAGGTTAAGCAAGCGTTTTTTGCCCTTCATAGGAAGCGAAGCCACCCTGTAGTTGGAATTATAAATTTGGGTACCATGTTCTTGGTAGTCACCATATTCCGAATACCCATATTCGCCTTCAAAACTATTGATATTGTTGTCGTAAATCTTGAAAACAGACACCTCAATTTCGTTTACTCCGCTTATGTGTAAACCAATGTTTTTGTGCCCGCCTTTTGTAACAATATTTGATTCAGATTCAGCTATTCTGATGCTTCCACTATTCTCTTTGAATGAAAATTGATAGGAAGCGAGCTGACTAACAGTGCCCCCTGCCAAGCCAGTTAAGCCTGGTTTAACTTGTATTGAGTAAAGCCTTGATCTGGAAAAATAGCCAGCAAATTCCACCACATTTTTCTGAGCAACGCCGGGTGTCTTTTTTTCGCCTTCAATTTCAATTTTGGCGGTTACATCTTCATCCGCTAACTCCTGATTAAAATATACTTTCACCACGTCAGCGTCGTAATTTTTGCCATTAGTTGCTATATCCACCACCTCCAATTTATCAGGAGCCGTGAGTGTTATTTCACTACGTCTTTCTTTTGTCTTATCTGTTTGTATTGGCAAAAACAAAACCAGAGGTTTGTCTATCTCTGGAGTTTCAATGATTTTGAGGCTAATCTCCTCAATTCTGTCACGCTCGCCTTGCACAAATGAGATTTTTCTTCCGTTTTGCTCCAGCTTAATTTGGTTTAAAATGGCTTCAGGAACCACTTTATCGTTGAAAACCAATGTAATAACAGCCTGGGGTTTGGCATCTTTCATTTGCCAGTAGTGCCTTACTTTAATTACCTCCAAATAGGGTGTATGAAACCTGACGGCAGCAGCTGGGTCGAAAGGTTTTCCAATGATTTTTTCTAAAACCGGTGCCGGAGTGGCTGTAAATTCCTCGCCAAATTCGAAGGGTTCTTCTGGAGAAAAAATCACTTCGTCGGGTGCTGTCCACTTGAACTGGCCACGCACAGTCGGGTAAATTTGAATGTATTGGGTGGTATCCCATTTGCCGATATCACGAAGCGATGCCACCTTTTCTGAAAATCGAAAAACAAGATTCTGCCTTTGGCTGATTTCAGTGGGGAATTTTGCTTCAAATCGCACATACTTCCAACTGCAACTGTGCAAAAAAAGTGCAATGAAAAGCAGAGGAATGAATGAAAATCGTAGGACTCTCATAGTGACTTTTAGGTTTAGACTGTGGAAATTAACCAAGCCGTTGTTAAATCTCCAAACAAGAAGTTTAATACTGAATATTTCATTCATCAGCCTGATATAATTGGGCAGTTTGGCAAACTGATAAAACTCCGCCGAACTTATTGCTGGTTTGTCCAAAACACGATTTTTTTACCTTTGATAAGTTCTTCTTTTTCAGTTTCACCAAACATTCTCCGGTGGTTAGTTTGCGATTCCAAATGCCATTCGAGAATTTCTTTGCCGGGCCAATCCTTAGCCAAAAAAATTTGGTTCTTCCCTGGGTCGTCGGGATGGTTGTAGAAAGCGATTTTTCTTCTTTCTATGGCTTTCAGCTTGGTTTTCGCTCATGGCTGTTACTGATTCGATTTCGAAATATAAACTTTCCTGGACGGTATGCGGAGCAATACCAACAAGCCTGCCACAAAAAATACCATCAAACTCAGCGAGCTCAACCGCATGCTGCCCGTCATCAACTCAATGAACCCATAAACAAACGTACCCAACACAATAGAAGCTTTTTCGACAAGGTCATAAAAACTAAAAAACGAGGCCGAATCAACCGTGTTGTCGGGAATGAGCTTGCTATACGTTGATCTGGAAAGTGACTGTGTGCCGCCCATGATCAATCCAACTACTCCGGCCATGGCAAAAAAGCCATTTTCAGAATTTACAAAATAGGCCCATAGACAAACTCCTGACCAAATCACGATGGCCACAGCCAAGGTATGTGTGTTGCCCAAACTTTTCGACAACCATGAGAAACCCTTTGCACCAGCAATAGCCACAATTTGCAGAATCAAAATGGTGGCGATGAGTTTGCCCGATTCCATGTGCAATTCCTTTTCGCCAAACAAAGTTGCGAGATACATCACTGTTTGCACACCAGTACTGAACAGGAAAAAGGCAATTAGAAAACGCTGCAAGTACTTGATTTGACCCACTTGAACCGAAGTATGTTTCAATTTATCCCATCCATGCCTGAAAAAGTTTCCCACCGTTTCGTCTGATTTAGGTGTAGGGTTGGGCAATTGCCTAAACGTGATTTGGGCAAAACCGATCCACCAGACTCCGGTGCAGAGGAATGAAATCCGGGAAGCCAAGCCAGCGCTGATGTTGCCAAACCATTCGGGTTTCAAAATAGGCAACAAGTTGATAATGAGCAGCAAAACACTCCCGGCATAACCGTAAGCAAAGCCTTGTGCGCTCACTTCGTCATAGCGATCTTCGGTGGCAATGTCAGGTAAATAAGAATTGTAAAACACCAAACTTCCTGCAAAACCAATGGTGGCCAGCAAAAACAAAAACACCGACAAGCCAATGGTATCGGAGGTGAAAAAGAACAAACCAGCACAAGAAAACCCACCGAGATAGCAGAAAAACTGCAAGTAACGTTTCTTGTTGCCGCCATAGTCGGCCAACGAAGTGAGAAAAGGGCTCAACAAACCGGTGATAAGAAAGGCTGCCGTTAAGCTATAAGAAAATACCACAGAATTCGAGAGTGTGAAACCCAGGAAACGAACCTGGTCTGAATCAGAACTTAAGCGGGCGGTTTGGCTAAAATAAACAGGAAAAATAGTGGATGTAATCACCAGGCTGTACACAGAATTGGCCCAGTCGTACATGCTCCATGCCCTGATGGTTTTAGGGTTGTTTTTCTGCATAGGGTCAAATTAGGCAACAATGTCTGAGTTGGGCAAAACCGTTTAAAAACTCAACTTTCTAAAATTTTTGAATTTTTGAATTTTAGGAGGTTTTAGCTGCTTTTTTATTTAATCCTCTGCTGTTTCGAAGATTAGGGTCCGGCTGATAATCATAGTCACCAAACAGGTGAATCATGCAAGAATGGGCAAATCGGTAGTTGATAGGAAAAAGCAGCAAAACAACGGTTACAGTAACAGCCACATACACCCATGCATCGGGATTGTGGAGAAAAACCAATGTAAGTATGCCAAAAACAAACAAAATGGCCACGTTGAGCGCATACAAGAAATAAGCAGCCCCCAAAAAGAAATCAGGTTCTTTTTCGAACTGCACCCCGCAAACCTGGCAAGATGTATGTCGGTCTCTGAAATGGGCCAAATTGTAAAGCGCACTACTAAAAATGGCTCCTTCACGACAATGAGGGCAGCGCACATTGAAAAGGGCCGTTGCAAAACTTATTTTCTTTGGACTTAGGGTGGTGGGCATGAAACAATATAGGCAAAAACATGATTAATGATTTACTTTGCAAAGCTATTGAAAACTTTGACCGCACATTGTAATCAAAGTTACCAATAACAAATTTTAAACTGATTTTGAAGCACTTAGCTCAACTTAATAAGTATTTTTTCAAGTACAAATCCCACCTTTTTTGGGGAACAGTATTCGTAACTTTGTCCAATATTTTTGCCATTATTCCTGCACAAATTGTAAGACACAGTTTCGATCTGGTAAAAAACACCCTTGAAATTCATTCATTGTTTAAGGGCACACAATCTCTTGGAGCCTTAAACGACCAATTTGCAAGAGGAATATTCATTTATGGCGGACTCATTTTATTGATGGCTTTGCTGAGAGGTGTGTTTTTGTTTCTCATGCGCCAAACTTTGATTGTGATGAGCAGGCACATTGAGTTCGACCAGAAAAACGAAATTTATACCCACTACCAGGCTCTGTCACTCAGTTTCTACAGGCGAAACAATACCGGAGATCTAATGGCACGCATTTCTGAAGACGTGAGCAAAGTGCGTATGTACAGCGGACCAGCCATTATGTACGCCATCAACCTCATTGTGTTGTTTGTATTGGTGATTGCCTACATGATTTCGGTGAATACAACACTCACTTTTTATGCCCTCTTGCCTTTGCCGCTACTTTCTATCAGCATCTATTTTGTAAACAACATCATCAACCGAAGATCAGAGGAAATTCAACGCAGTTTGTCCAATCTTTCCACCTTTGTGCAGGAGGCATTTTCAGGTATAAGGGTTTTGAAGGCATACCGGCGGGAAGCTGATTCAGGCCATAAATTTGAAGCGGAAAGCAACGAATATTTGAATAAAAGTCTGAACCTGACCAATGTAAACGCATTGTTTTTTCCTTTGGTGACCGGCCTAATAGGACTCAGCACCATACTAACAGTGTATGTAGGTGGCATTTTGGTGGACAAAGGTGAAATTACTACAGGCAACATTGCTGAATTTGTGATTTACATCAACATGCTCACCTGGCCAGTCACTTCTTTGGGTTGGGTAACCAGCATTATACAACGGGCAGCAGCTTCTCAGGAAAGAATAAACGCCTTTCTGTTTGAAAAACCTGAAATTCTACCACCGGCAGTTCCTGCGCAAGAAATTGTGGGCAATCTTCATTTTCGGCAAGTGTCGCTCACTTATCCCGAATCTGGAATAAAAGCATTAAAAAACATTAATTTTGAGCTTAATTCAGGGCAAAGTATAGCCATAGTTGGCGGGCTTGGAAGTGGGAAATCTACCATTGCCAACATGATTTGCAGGCTCTATGACCCCACTTCGGGCGAGGTAATACTCGATGGCGTAAACCTGCAAAACGTAAACCTGCATACTTTGAGAGAAAAAGTAGCCTACGTGCCCCAGGATGTGTTTTTGTTTAGCGACACCATCAGCAAAAACATTGCATTTGGCAAAGATGACGCAACTCCGGAAGACATTACTCAGGCAGCTACCTGGGCTGGGGTTTACGACAACATCATGGCCTTTCCAAAAGGATTTGAAACCATAATCGGCGAGCGGGGAATCACCCTTTCGGGTGGACAAAAACAGCGTGTAGCCATTGCGAGGGCATTAATCAGGCAACCAAAAATATTGATCCTTGATGACTGCTTGTCGGCAGTAGATACCAATACCGAAAACGAAATTTTGAACCATTTGAAAACCTTGATGGCAAACCGATCGACGCTCATCATTTCTCATAGGATATCTTCTGTGAAACTGGCAGACAGGATTCTAGTGCTGGACCAGGGTGAAATAATAGAACAAGGTACCCACGATGAACTGATGAAGCAGAATGGAGCTTATCGTGAAATTTATGATAAACAATTGCTTGTAGAAGAAGCTGTTTAAACGTGTTCGCATGGCCAAAATACTCATTCTGTTTGCCCACCCAAGGTTAGAAAACTCAAAAACCAATGCTGAATTAATTAAGGCATTGCCGCAACATAGCAAACAGCGAATTTAAACATGAACTGGAAAGTGATCTTGAACCCTTTAAAGGGCTTTTACCTGGCTTGTTTTTTATAGGTGTTGGCGCTTCGGTAAACTTCGAATTGATAGTCAATAATCCGGTCATGCTGTTTTCTTATGTGCTGGTTATTATGGCCATCAAAGCCTTGGTTTTGGCCTTGTTGGGTAAGTTCTACAAGTTGAATATGAGCGACAATATTCTATTTGCACTCATCATGAGTCAGGTTGGCGAGTTTGCCTTTGTTTTGTTTTCGTTCGTTGGGCAATTGCAAATCATGAATAAAGCCGAAGTAGACCTGGTGATGGCTGTCGTGGCTGTGAGTATGACCATGACACCTTTGCTGCTCTTGCTCAACGAAAAACTGATACAACCCAACATCAGAAAACCTCAAAAAGACCACCGGCCTCATGCCGTTATCGACGAGAAAAACCTCATCATCATTGCGGGATTTTCTCACTTTGGAAGTACAATGGGCCGCTTTTTAAGGGCAAATGGCGTGGAGGCAACCATCCTCGAAAACGACCCTGACATGGTGGATTTGCTCCAAAAAACGGGCATGGAAGTGCTGGGCAAACCGGGAATGAGACATTATGCTGCGCACCCGGGTCGGGCAAAATTTTAAAAAATATGATCAGGAAGCCACGGAGAAATAGATGGCACAGCGGCACGATAGAAAAGAATACATTCGAAGTGTTAGAAACCAAATTGCCATCCAGGAACAATTGCTTCAAAACAACAAAAAAGAAACGCCACACCTGAACGACCACGCCTGGGATAGCGAATACCTGCGAGACATGATCAATAAGCCTAAAAGTTAATTCAGTCGTTTTTGCTACGAACAGGCAACATGGTAAAATCATGAAGTTCAATGGCTATTTTAACCAAGTTTGCATCGATTTGGGATTGAACATCTATATTAGCCGCTCATTGGTACAAACCAATTAGCTTCAAATATCAAATGATGACTAAACATCAAATTTTAACACTCGCCTTTGCAGGAACCTTTGTAATTGGCCTATCCAGTTGCGAAAAGAAACAAGAAACAGAGACCAAAACTGAAATCATCAGCTTGAACTCAGATGAGCAAGCCGCCGCTTTAGACACCTTACTTCAAGTTTTGCCAAGACCAAGCAATGTGCCCATGTTGCTTGAACGTTCAGGAGCCGATTACGATGCCACATTGGTAAATCCAGCATCAAAAGTAAGTACCTATTATAGCGACGATGCAAAAGCAGCCTTAAATCTTGGGGTATATCTCACCGACGTTTCGTATTTACTTACTTATGAAAAAGCCTTGCCAGCTCAGGAATACATTAAAGCTATCAAAAATTTGGCAGAGCATATTCAAGTAGTAGACGACAACACGAACAAACTTATCACCGACTTCGAAGAAAAAAAGAAAGACAAAGAAGCACTCATAGCCATGGTAGACAGAAGCACAGAATCTATTCGGGGTATTTTGTTGAAAACACAGAAAAATGCTTTGCAGGCTCAGATTATGGTGGGTTCTTTTGTAGAGGCACTTTATGTTTCCACCAAATTGGTAGAAACTACCGGAAAAGGCCTTTCACAAGCAGACCGAAATTTACTGTTGGTTGATCTGATGCGAACCATTTTTGACCAGAAAACCACCTTGAATCAAATTATCAAGTTTTTGAATGCCATAGAGCCTAAAGAATCTTCAGCTACAACATTGCTCAACAACCTCACGCCACTGAAAGCCGAATTCGACAAATTCGACGTGGAAGAAGAGATTAGAAAAAATGATGGAAAATTTGTGATTGAAAGCTCCTCGCTAAAAGGCATTTCCCAATCGGTAGATGTTATCAGGGCCAATATTGTAAACTAACATTGAAAATAAAACCACAAAAGGACCGGTGAATCCGGTCTTTTTTTTGTAAATGAATGAGCTGATAATCAAGCTTTTGCTTCGGCTCTACGCTGTAGTGGCCCGCATAGATGGCACCTCTGACAAAGACAGGGTGCTTGTGCAGGATTTTTTACGTCTCTATGTAGGAGAAAGCATTCTGGCGCAGTACATGAAACTTTTCGACCAGTACAGCCACGAAACATCACCCATTCCCGACATCATCATCAGCCTGTGCGAAAGTATGAACGCAGGCCTCGATTTGCGCCAAAAATACTTAACCATCACGCATTTGGTCGAGTTGGTCTACGATGATTTTAACATCTCGGTACAGGAAGATACAGCATTAAGGTTGGTTTGCGAAAAAATCAGGCTGGAAGAAGACGTGTATGTGAGGCTGAAAGATTTCATCACTGTAAAAGCCTATGCCAGCATTACAGATCCTGATACATACAACATTTCTTCAAGCCCTGAAGACCAGTCAACACCCAACCATTTATACAGAGAAAACATGGAAGGTGTACTGGCCTGCATGTATATGCCCCGGGTTGGGTTTTTCATCATGCGAAAGTTTGGGGGCAAGCTTCCCATGAGTTTGAATGGGCAACCTATAAAATCCGGAAAATTGCTGCCCTTCACAAGGGGGTCTGTCATTAAAGGCGAACGCATCCGGAGCGTGTACTACAGCGAGCTCAAGCAACGCCTTCTCAATGCCAGAAATGAAAATCCACTGGTTTTTGAGGCCAAAAACATTGAGCATAGATTTAAAGGCAACAAAGTTGCTTTGCACGATCTTACCATTCAAGAAGAAGGAGGCGGACTCATCGCCATAATGGGAGCCAGCGGAGGGGGAAAAAGCACCTTGCTCAATGTACTAAATGGCACTCATACACCCTACAAAGGAAAAGTAACAATCAACGGAACTGACCTGCACTCCGGAGAAGGCGCCATCAAAGGGTTGATTGGTTACGTGCCTCAAGACGATCTGTTGCTTGAAGACCTTACCGTATCTGAAAACCTGTTCTATTCTGCTTCGCTTTGTTTGAAAGATAAATCAAAAGAAGAATTAGAAATCCTTGTTCTCGAAACTTTGCAAAACTTAGACATTGCAGAAATTAAGGACAAAAAAGTAGGCAGTGTACTTGACAAGGTGATAAGCGGAGGCCAGCGCAAACGGCTCAATATTGCCTTGGAGCTAATACGACAACCCGAAATTTTGTTTGCCGATGAACCTACTTCCGGGCTTTCTTCCAAAGATTCTGAAAACGTAATGGATTTGCTGAGGGAGCAAACCTACGACGGGAAACTTGTTTTTGTAGTGATTCACCAGCCATCGTCCGATGTGTTTAAGCAATTCGATAAGCTTATTTTGCTGGACAAGGATGGGCATTTAATTTATTATGGCAACCCTTTGGAGGCTGTTGGTTATTTCGAAGACAAAGCCGGTTACCCTGAAAAAAATGCCGGAGAATGCAACACCTGCGGCAATGTGAATCCCGAGCAAATTTTTGACATCGTAGAAACCCGGATTCTTGACGAATTTGGCAAGCCCACAAGCAAACGAAGAATTAGCCCTCAAAAGTGGTATGCCTGGTTTAAAGAATCCTATAAAGCAGTCAACTATTCCAGCAAACAAGATATTCAACTCAAATGGAGTGGAAATGCCTCACCATGGAAACAATACTTGATTTTTCTCACTCGGGATGCGCTCAATAAGCTCAGAAACAGTCAGTTTCTAACATTGACCCTGGTGCAAAGTCCTGCCTTGGCACTGCTGCTGGCTGTCGTAAACCGCTACAACCAACATAGCTCTATTGAGGTGAGCAACGCCTATTTGTATATGGAAAACCCCAATATTCCGGTTTACCAATACATCAGCGTAATTGTGGCACTTTTTACCGGCCTCATCATCAGTGCAGAGCAAATTTATAAGGACGAAAAAATCAAGAAAAGGGAAAAGTTTCTCCACCTCAACGAACACAGTTACCTGCTGGCCAAAATTTCTGTGCTGTTCGTTATTTCAGCCATCCAATCTTTACAATACATCTTAATCGGAAACTGGATTATTGGCATTGAGGGTATGAACTGGATGTATTTTATAGTGCTATTTTCGGCCTCGGCCTCGGCAAACCTGCTTGGGCTCAACGTTTCTGCCTCGTTCAAAAGCATCATCACCATTTACATTCTCATTCCTATTTTGCTTATACCTCAGCTCATTCTGAGTGGACTTGTGGTGAAATTCGATGAGATAAATCCTTTGATTGGAAACAGAGAGTTTAAAACCCCCGTTTTGAGCGATCTCATGGTTTCCCGCTGGGCTTTTGAGGCCATTGCCGTTGAACAGTTCAAGTCAAATCCATACCAAAAGCATTTCTACGATATTGACAAACAGCGCTCTGATGCAGATTTTCAAAAAGTGTACCGGCTGCCCATTCTGAAAGAAAAATTATTGGAAGCCGCCAATAAACCGCTTTCTGTTTCAGATAAAGCTATGGTTACTCATGAACTCAGCCAACTTTTCTCCCGCTTTTTCAACGACAAACAATGGAAAAATCAACTTGAAAAAATTGATGTTTCCGCTGAAGCCAGAGCTGAAATATCTGACCTGCTCAAGCTTCTCGACGGGCACTACACTGCAACGCTACAGCGGCTAAACCAAAGTAGTGACTCACTAAACCTAACAGCATTAAACAGCATGCCCAATAGTATGATGGTGAGAAAGGCGAAAGAATCGTACACCAATCTGAACCTTTCTAAATTGGTGAAAAATGCCGGTTCGAATGAAGGATCTATAGCTATCGTAAACAATAAAATAATTCAACTCACCGACCCGATTTATCAGAATCCCAAACCCGAATCCTGGCTCGATTACCGCACCCAGCTATTTTTTCCTATCAAGCATTTTATGGGATATTTTACTCCCACGCTTTGGTTCAACTTGTTTGTGATTTGGCTCATGACGTTCGTACTTTACTGGGCCTTGTACTACCGAATATTTAGGTGGTTGCTCAACAGAATAGGAAATCTGCCGCTTGTTCCTGTTTTGTTTAAAGTGCGATGGAAAAGACCGCAGTTATAAATTTGGATTAGTAGATTACGTCTGAAGTTCGACAGAAATACCTTCAGCATGCTGATTTATAGATCCTTCTGATTGGGTTGCAGAAGGTTTTCCAAAAAAATGCTCCCAAACCATTTTTATAACTTCTATGAGCGGTGTTGGCTCCACACCGAGCCGCCTGTTTTGCATGGCAATTTTGCCCAATTGATTCCAGTGCCAAATCAAGTCTTTGTAGGCTTGCAACAAACTTATTTGCGGGTCGTACACATGTCCAGGCTCTGAACTGGCTCCGTTCAGCTCCATGATGGAGATATTCTTGCCCAAATATAAGTCTTCGATTGAACTCACTTTTAAATCGAATCTGCCAAAGTAAAATCCAGGCATTTCGGCCACAATGTCATTAAAAACTCCATGTAACTGGTTTACGATGAAAGCATTGGCATTTAAAAATTTGGTGCCACGACAATGGTTTCCAATGGGTTCCAACAGCACTTTCTCATGCAAAGCAGGAACAGTAGTTATGGGAACAGCCATTCTTCCGGCAATGGTTTCAAGTTGTTTGCTCCCCCTAATGTCCAAACTCAGTAAGTCGGCAATACTTTTTACACCATCTCCACAAACATGCAAAAACTCCTTCATGGTAATGGAGGTAACTTTACCATAAGATTCATCAGGCATTTTTACAAAGAAAACACCAACTTCCAAAGGCAGATCTATGCAAGATTGAATAATAACAGGGTCTTTAGCTTTCTTCAAATAAAGCTCCAGACCTTCTACATCAAGTATTTTGGCTACACCATTTCCTCGTTCGCCCACATTGGGTTTAGCCACTACCGGAAAGCCTATTCCTTTCCCTTCAAGTTGTTGAAAAACGGAAAACACCTTTTCATCAGGTTGCACCAACACATGAAGTGGCCGAAACTTTTCCGGCATTTGAACCAGAATATCGTGTTTGCTTTCTCCAAAAAATCCTCCTGCTGGCATGTTGGTGTTGGTGGCAGTAAACCAAGTGAGCGAGCGATTTCGAATAGTCCACCAAAGCCAAACCGGCACCATAGGCAGGTAAAATAACCACCAAGGCCAATATTCGTGGTGAAGTTTTTCTTTCAGTCGGCTAATAGACACGGCAGCGGAATAACTTTTTATCGATTAGGTCTTCGTGCACAATCCTTTTGCCGGTGGCATCGGCTTCTATGGCTGTAATGCTGATCGTTTGCACAGCTTCACGCTGCATCACAATGCTGTTTTCGTGGTCCCCGCCTCCGCCAAAATGATGGAAGAATAAGGCATCGTCCAGAGTGGCGTAAGGATTGTTGAACATAAACTCAAAAAACCAGTCCTCCCGCTCCTGCCTCGTTCCCCCGTCATACAGAGTGCTTGAAGACCAAATGTGCGGTTTCTGAGCACTCTTTTCTTCTAAATGCACCTGGCTACCGTTCCAAACTAATCGGTACAAAACTCGTTCGCCCTTGCAATACACGATGATCAGCGTAAAAGGTTCAATACCTTCAAAATTGTAATCTTCAGCATACGCTTCCACATCGTTATATCCAAAAAAATCGAGCAAGACCAACCCCCTGCTTTTGCGATAAGGCGGTTTCTGCACGTGCTTTTCAAAGCCACCATTCAATAAGCAAAGCGAAAACAAATTTTCGGCAGTTGATATCCAGGTTCCTTCAGCGGATTTTTCTTTCGGGAAAAATACCGTTTGGCCATGCACCTTGTATTTCATGGGAGGCAATGCTGGCCTCGACACTTGCTCATCACGATTTGAAGTGAGCAAAAAACCAGTTTCTGTTGGAATATAGGTTACGGTGCACATAAAAGATCTATGCTTTTTCTGATTGTTGTTGATAGGCAATGGTTGCATAAGCTAAACCAACGGCTGCTCCCATATTGATATGTGGAAAATGAGCCTTCACACCCATTTTTATGATGGCCAGGTGGTGAATACAATGTTCTGTATTGTAAGCCAACTCACGGCCAATAGTAGTTGCAAGCGAAACTTCGCCATCTGCTACCAACAGCTGAACGGTTCTTTCGTGCAGCCGAGAAAGGCTCAATTGCAATACCGAAAGCATTTGCTCTGCTTCAGATTTAATTTCTTCCAGATCCAGATTTCGAGCCCGGGCATCGTAATTCAAACTTCCAGTTTGGAACCCGGTTATGAGACACTGGTAAAACTCAATTACATGGCGAAAATGCCTGCCTATGCTAGAATCAGACATGTGCGGTAAGGGCTGCCTGAATTGCTCTAACGTTATATTTTGAAGCAAATCCTGCAAAAAACGAAGTTGTTCCTTGCTTTGCGACAGCAATACTGGGTGAATGGGGGTCATGAAGCTTTTTTCAATTTTAATTCGATAACTACCTTCACATTGTCAGCCATTAAAAAACTGCTACCACCGACTTTAAAATCACGCCGGTCTATAGTAAATTGGCCTAATAAATTGGCGTTGTTTCCTTTTGTCATAAAGGTAAATGGAATGTCGATATTTTTGCTTATCCCTCTCATAGTGAGCATGAATTGACCTGCAAACTGCTGTGAACCTTTTGCTTCTAAAGCATTTGATTTTATAAAAATTGTCGGAAACTTTTCTTCATAAAAATATTCCGATTTTTTCAAATGCCGATCTCTCATCGATATTCCAGTATTGATGCTGCCGACCTCTACCTGGCCCAAAATGCTGGCCTGAGAGATATTGGTTTCATCGAATAAAACTACAGCCGACATTTTCTCAAAAGTGCCATCTACAGAAAGCCCGGCATTTTTTATAATGAACTTCACAGACGCATTGGCAACTTGCCATTGGGCTTGGCCCAAAGCTGGCGCCAATGAAAACAATATACAAAATGCAATAAGAATGAATCGCATTTTACAATCGATAAGTTACACCTAACATAAGCATCAAAGTCTTGTTTCGAAAACGGTCGTTGTCCAAAACTGGCTTTGTAGTGGTCGTATATTCGGTAAATAAAAAGCTTATTCCGCCTCTGATAGCCAATTTTTCGGTAACAAAATACCTTGCAAACAATTCTGAATTGAGGCTACCCAGGTCGTTGTCGCTGATGAGCAGAGCATTGAACGAAGTTGGCTTCGCTTCAAGGTTGAGCGTAGGTTTGCCGGGCAGCAAATCAGAAGTAAATGTGCCAGAGGTTTTTTTGCCAAAACTAAACCCGACTGCATCGATGTTGAATCCTACTTGCAGTTTTTTGCTGATGTTGTATTGCAGGTAAATGGCCAGATTGATGGAATGAAAGGCAGGACTTTTCACTTTGAAAGTATCAAGGTTTGCTTCAATAGTTTCAGAAAACAAAACTTGTGGGCCTTCCTCGCCGGAAGTAAGTTTGGCCGGGGCTGTAATGTAGTCCTGATCCTGGCCAACAAAACCAGTGTAGCGAACGCCATAACCAATTTTGAACTTCTTGCTTTTGCCGAAACCATAAAGTTGACTCCAACTCAAAGCCCCCGAAAATTGACCAGGCCCAAAAGCAAGTGCTGCTTCGCCATGTTGGATCCATCGTTTTTCGTCTTGTGCTTGAGCACCAAGATTTAACCATGAACAAAGCAAGAAGACTGATAAAAACTTGATTGAAATGTGCATAAATTTGAAATTAAAAACTGAAAAAAAGTTGAAGAAATAATTTTCGCTTGCGCAAAACCAAAATAGCTGACAAGACCAATGTGACCAAAGCCATGATAAACAGTTGGCCACCATCATTCATAACAACATAGCCTGGCACAGCTATATGGCTTAGAACCGCCCCAGCCATAATACCGACAGCAATCAAAGAACCCCAAGCGTAGTATTTGGCGAGCAATAAAATGCCAGCAATCAACTCCATGACTCCGGAACCAATTCTCCCCCAAGGTTCAACACCCAAGGTGGTAAAGATATACACACTTTCTTCGGCACCAGTGAATTTAAAAAACAGTGTTTGAAGCAGAATAATGGCTGGAATTAATCGCAGCACCCAAATCACCCATTTATTATCCATCATAATAGTCTCTTCTTATGGTGGCTGATTGGGCTACAATTTTGTGCCAGTTTTTCAAAGCTTTGTTGTGGAAGTTCGCTTCATCTTTGTTCCAAACGCCTAAAGTGTTGGTAAAAAAGTTTTTGTAAAACAGGTTTATCTTCCCATCAACTATCTTGAAGTTTTCGAAATCGGGCTCTACTTTTTCACCGGAATTTCCCACAGCGTAAGCGCACCAGCCACCATAGACAGGCACATATTTATCCGGCTCTTTTTTAAATGTTTCTTTGTTTATTTCGGAGGCGAACCAGTGTATAACACCTTCATGTTTCGGGGCAAATTCGGCTTTGCCTTTAAGAGGCATTTTATTGAAATAGCTCTCAGCATCAAACCCATCGAGGGCCTCACCGGCTTTGATCAATATAAAATGGTTAGCCGGGATAGGTAATCCAGGCTGTTGAGCAAAAGCGGTTATGGAGAATAGAAAAATAATTGCCGGGTAGACCTTCATTGAGATTTGCAAAAATTCAATACTGTAAAATTGAGCTGATTACAAATGGCGCATTGTCGGCTTGTTGACGTTTAGGTATATTGTGTGAATTAAAAAGAATAGCATAGCACTTCAACCAATTTTGTAGTTTGTCGCCTCTTGAGGTCTACAGCAAATAGAGATTCATCTTTGTAATTGAATAATGATAAAA
>JBBRCC010000055.1:0-27832 GCA_038205175.1 Cytophagales bacterium
GATCAGGTTGGTCTGCATCGCGTTCGGGAAGACGAAGCGTGCGTCCTCGGCCGGGACCTCGGCCTACAACAGCTGCCCGTACAGGTCGACCCAGCGTCAGTTGCAGGGGTGGTTAATACCATTGCTGGTGAAGAAGTTGAAATCACCCTGGTAACTGGTGCTGAAGAAGGAATTAAGAGGTTAAATGCAACACAAAGAATTGGAACAGCAGAAACCCAACTTTCTGGATACCCGCTTACAAGTTTTTCCGGAGACAGAAAATCTGACACCAGACTTGTAACATACACAGTTCCTGCTTCTGCAACCGGCGATATCTTACTTCGTTTCGAAGTTACCGATGACAAAGATAAAGTAGCTGCAGTTACTGTTACTATCAGGCTTACTTCAACAATCAATAGTTTCACAGCTGTGTTGTTAAACAATCAAAGCGACGGTATTTCACCAAACGCATTTTATGATCCCATCAACAACAACACATACACAATTGCGCAAGCAAAAGCTAATAGTAATAATGTTCACATCATCCATGCTTTAAGAAATTCAGCATCTGAAGGTCGTAAACTCATTGCTCCAAATTCTGTTGATGCCAATGAAATTTATGATAATGCAGGTAGCCTTGATCGAGTAGGAACCTGGTCAACCCGCAATGCTACCAAATTCAAAGCGATCACATTATCAGAAACTGATTTCAACAACATGAACGATGTTGCTTCTTTAAAAGCAGCTGCTGGTGCATCTGACACCTATTCAGCTGACAATGTCGGCAACTTAGTTACTGGCAGCACTTTTGGTGCATATCTGTCAACTGGCAAGTTTGTAATTGGAAGAATTACAGCAACAACTGGCCCTGATGCATTTATACCGGGTGGTACGAACGCAGGTTCTATCACTGTAACTTTTAAAGTTGAAAAGTAATTCCACTTTCAAGATTAAAAAGCTGTCTTTCGGGGCAGCTTTTTTTTTAACCAATTTGGCCTCATGTCAAGACTACAAGCCACAAAAATCAGCACTTTAAAAGGTCACCGTGACTGCATTTATGCACTGGAAGGCGGCCAGGAAGCCGGAACATTTTTCAGTAGTGGCTCCGATGGTTTATTGGTAAAATGGGATTTGGCCAAGCCAGACGAAGGACACCTTTTTGCAGAGGTACATTCTTCAGTATATTCCTTAAAAAAAGACCTGAATAAGAACAGGCTTCTTGCAGGCAAAAATTTTGAGGGCCTATTGGTTTTTGACCTTCAATCCCAGAAGATTGAAAAAGCACTTCAACTCACAAAAGCTGCAATATTTGACATTGCAATAACTAACAGCCTATACTGGATTGCCAGTGGTGAAGGCTTGGTACAAGCGTTGGATTCCACGAACTTCGACATTGTTTTTTCCCGGTTATTCTCAGACAAAAGTGCCCGAAAGCTGGCGCTGTCTCCAGACCAAAAATGGCTGGCAATTGCATATAGTGACAATTATATCAGGGTGCTGGATTTGCACTCAGGCCAACTTTCATTTGAATGGGAAGCACATGCCAATTCTGTTTTCTCGCTACAATTTTCGCCTGACGGACAATTTCTACTATCCGGAAGTCGTGATGCACATTTGAAAATCTGGGAGGTAGAGGCCGCTTTTCGTCTACACAAAGACATTGTTGCCCATACATTTGCCATCAACGCCATCGAATACCATCCAAGGCTCGATTTCGTGGCAACTGCCAGCATGGATAAAACCATTAAAATCTGGGATTCCACAGCATTTAAACTGCTCAAAGTACTTGACAAAGTACGCCACGCCGGCCATGCCACCTCAGTAAATAATTTGTATTGGGAACCAACACAGGAAAAACTATTAACTTGCAGCGACGACCGAACCATAGGGGTTTGGGACATCAAATTCTGAGCATCTGGACATGAAAATTACTCCAATAGAGATTAGACAAAAGGTATTTCAGAAAAAATCGTTCAACGGCATTGACAAAGACGAAGTACAAGCTTTTCTTACTGACGTGTCGGTAGCTTGGGAAAAAATGCTGGACGAGGTGGCTGACCTAAAAAAACAATTGGACGTCAGCGAACTTGAGAGGCTAAAACTCAAAGGCGTAGAATCGTCCCTGTATAAAACATTAAAAACAGCCGAGGACACAAGCGCCTCCATAATAGCTGAAGCCAGTAAAGAGGCAGAACAGAAAATAAAAGAGGCAGAATTGAGCGCTGAAGTTTTGTTGGGCGATGCCAAACTAGAAGCTAAAAATATCATAAATCTAGCTGAAGCCCACTCCAGCAATTTTGTAACCGAGTTGAAGCAGGAAATGCAAATGCTTGAGTTGGACCTCAGAAAGATGGAAACACTTCGCAATGCCTTGCTGGCCGATATTAAAAAAACGGCAACTGAACTTTTGGAAAAAGCTGAAACAGCATCTGCCAAAATTGAAAAGGTCGAATTTCCAAATCTGGATTTTCCCACCAGTTCACCTGAAGCAATACGCATTAAAAACGGCGAGTTGAAAGAAACTTCAGCAAGTGATTTTCAAGAATTTATACTTCAGGACAATACAGAGAACAAAGATCCTGAGCCCGGAAAAAATGAGCCCCATGAGTGGATTGTGGACGAAACTGAAGTCAAACAAGAAATTGTTGTTGAGGAAATTGAAGTCGAATTAAAGTCTTATGAAACTGAAACAGTAGCAATTCAACAAGACCTTCAAAATACGCCAAAAAATAAGCAAACGAAACAAGGCTCCTTCTTCGATAATATCTAATTGATGCAGCACAAAAATAGCGGCGAAATTGCGCTTCTGGGCATGGAGTTTTTTGCCCGGCATGGATTTTATGAAGAAGAACAAAAACTAGGCAATCGCTTTCAGGTTGATATTTTTTTAGAAACAGATTTTCACGAAGCTTCTGAAAACGATCGTCTTTCAAAGACTGTAAATTACGAAGAAGTCTACAAGCTGATAGCAGGTGTGATGCATGAACCGGCTCGACTTTTGGAAACGCTTGCAAATAGAATTTTAGAGCAAGTGAATGTTCGATTCCAGCAGGTTACCGCAGCCAAAGTGGTGATAGAAAAGCAAAATCCACCTTTAGGCGGTCTTTGTCAAAAGGCTAGAATTAGCCTCAGTATCCAATTCAACAGATAAGAATCAATCGAAGCGAATGGCTTTGAGCGGGCTAATCTTTTTCAGGTATTGAAGTGGCAGAAAAATGGCCAATAAGGTACTGGCTGCCACCAATAAATTGATTCCTAGATAATAAAAAAGGTTCCAATCTATTGGCACATATTCCATATAATAACTTTCCGGATTGAGCGGAATGAGTTGAAACTGCCATTGTAACCAACAAATAAAAAATCCTATAATATTTCCCCATAGTAGCCCTTGACCAACAATTCTGGCTCCCAGGTACCAAAAAATATTTCGAACTTGAGCATCGTCAGCACCAAGGGTTTTTAAAATCCCGATCATATTCGAACGCTCCAACTGCATAATAAGCAAGGTTGAAACCATGTTTACACAAGCCACCAGCGTGATGAGAAAAAGCAAAACTTCCACATTTCGACCAATCATGCCGAGCCACTCAAATATCTGAATCTGGGACTCTGTAATCTTTTGGGTGCCCATGTTGTAGTCGATGTTGTTGTAAATGTTCTCATTGATCTCGTCGATCCGATCAAAATTGTTAATAAAAACCTCAAAGCCTCCAGCCAAAGAATCGTCCCATTCATTGATTTCACGAATTAGTCGAATATCGCCTAACACTGTTGTGTTGTCATATTCTTCCAAGCCAGTCTCATAAATCCCAACAACAGTTAACTTTCTAATTTTGGGTGGCTCTTGAATGAAATAAACAACTACAACTGAAGAAGTGTCTAAACCAACCAAATTTGCCATTTTCTTGCTGACCACAATTTCCAGGACACCGGAAGAATCATTGACAAGTGGAAGTCTGCCACGTTTCATTTGAGGACTAAAAGCACCTACATTGAAATCGGGGCCAATTCCTTTAATTACAATCCCTTGCACCTCCTTATCGGTTTTCATGAGGGCTGGTTTCAGGCTATATTGTTGTATATGTTTAACTCCAGGCAGTTTAGAAGTTTGCCGATAAACATCTGAATTGAGCGAAACAGGACTTTCGTCGTAGTAGCTATCGGTGCTGAAATTTCTAATGCTAATATGGCCTCCGAAGCCAAATATTTTGGCAGATATCTGGTTGCGAAAGCCCTGCAACACACTGAATGCGACAATGAGCACTAATGTTCCTATTGCCACGCTCGCTGTAGATATCCCAATCACAGTAGACGCAAACGACCCGCTGCCTTTAAACCTGATTCGCTTGCTGATGAAATAGGATACTGATGCCAATTTTTCCGTTGCCTGTTGGCACAATGTTAGTTGTTCAGTTCCAAATCAATGCCTATTTTTTTCAAAGATCAACAACACAGCACCTCTGGAGGTAAGCATCAATTGGTTTCCTGGAGAAAGTTGATAGCCATCGACCTGCTTCAACAGATCAAAAAACTCTACCTCCGGCACGCCTTGGCAAAACATTCGAGTCGAGCCTTTTACATCGAGCTGAAGCAGTGCACCCTGGTGGTGAAAAGTTCCGAAATATTGATTGCAACCTGAATTCCCCGACAACTTTCCTTCCAGTGGACTAAAAATAATTGTCGGCATTCGCTCAGAAAAAGCAGCAAACATATCTTCGTTGTTGTTCATCTCTACCAATTCATACTTAGCATCGGAAACTGGAAAATCTTCGGCTGCCATGCGAGTAGCAAGCATCAGATATGGCGGATGAAAATGATGCTTAAAAATTTCATCACTCTGTGCCGGAAATGTATCAAAATAGGCTCCATCGGGCTTTAACACAATGGTATTTCCTGTTCTAACGTAGTGGTTGCTGTTGTAATAATCCTTTGGAGGCTCATAGCCAGGAATATTATTTTTCACAGCTTTTGAGGCCATTTTACCCAGGTATTTTTTGTGCCTCTTTTGGGCTTTTCGGGTTGGCCTATCCAACTGATTGTACACATGCTTTAATGCCAGATTATTCGGAAACTTCAGCTTCTTTATCATGGATTTGGCACCTATAAATGGATTTGTAGCATTAAAATCGTCGAGAGTTTGAATAGACATAGGCACTTCAGGCACCCAATCGGCCATATTCACTACATTGAAAGCCCAGGCTCCACGTGTTTTACTTTCGTAGTCGTAGGCATAATATAAGTTTCCGGGTTTTGGCGAAGCACTGCCATAGGTTTTAAATCGAATATCGACAGGCAACACTTGTTTAGATTGAAGATTTAGCAAGTAAGAAGTGAGCATATAAGCGATACCCCCACCTTGGCTGTGACCTATGATAAGCACATCTTTCACTCCTTTCTGGTAGCAAGAATCAATTTTGGGTAAAATATCTTTCACCAAATGCCCCATACTTATTAGCCAACCCACATGCACAGCAGCTTTTGGATTTGCAGATAATTCATAGTTGAAGGGATCATTCTTTGCAATTTCGATCGTTCCGGCGGCTGGCACCATGGCTGCATAAAAATTTGCAAGCCAACTCTCCGGCTTTTCTGTTGTTCCTCTTATGCTAATAATTGCCACATTGTCGTCTCGCATCCAAAGCTCCCACTTGTTGTTTAGCCCAACTACAGGCGAAGTGTATACCAGTGTGGAGCGATTTGAAGCTCCTATTTCCTGGTAATATTCAGGACCTCCAAAATGAGCCGAAATATGCATCAGGTCAATATACTCTGGCCAGTCGAAACCTGGTTTTAGCACCTGCGCTTTTGTGTTTAAACCAAGAAAGCAAGAAACTGCAAAAGTGAGATAAAGTGCCTTGTTCATGGTTTAATTTTGAATTATATGCCGTTGTTATGGGTTAATATAATAGGCTGACTATCAGTTATTAAAATGGTGTGTTCATGCTGGGCTACAAAGTGACTTCGAGCATGCAAAGTCCAACCATCGCCAGATTCAACTGCCTGCGATGCCCCAGTTGAAATAAAGGTCTCAATAGCTACGACAGAATTTTTCTTGAACCGTTTCAGATTCATTCGATCATAAAAACAAGGAATTTCTCTTGGGTCTTCGTGCAAAGCCCTTCCTATGCCATGCCCGACCAGATTTCTAATCACTTTAAAGCCCGATTTTTTAGCCTCCGTTTCTATTAGCCTACCTATCTCTGCAATTTTTACTCCACTCTTTATCTGGTCTATGGCTTTGTACAAAATAGACTTGGAAGCTTCTACCAAAGGTGACAAACCATGAATGTCTTCGCCAATAACAAAACTACACCCGTTGTCCGAAAAATACCCATCAATAGAAGCAGAAACATCGATATTGACAAGGTCGCCCTCTTTAAAAACTTTATTTGCTTTTGGAATTCCATGAGCCACCTCATGATTCACAGAAATACAGGTGTAACCTGGAAATTTGTACGATGTTTTTGGCGCTGAGAGTGCACCGTAGGTTTTCATGATTTCGCCTCCTAGCGTATCGAGTTCTTTGGCCGACATGCCGGGTTTTATGGCTTCATGCATAACTTTTAGTGTTTCGCCTACAGCTAAACTCACTTTTTGCATGGCTAGCAACTCCTCCTCTGTAGCGATAATCATAAATAATTGTTCAGGCTTGTTTTGTAGCTATTTCTTTGGCTCCAATGCAAAGACAAATCCATACCTCTTTTTATATTGCCAGATATAAAGTGAAGGAACAGCTAAACGACCTGCAAAGTTTAATTTTTGAACATCGCCAAATGCAGAATTAAAATCATTTTCATGTAACTCTTCGAACTCATCTCTTACCTGAAGCGTAAATCCGAGTTGCGATTGGGCACCATAAATGGTGACACCGGGGTAGTTTTTGAAGGCCAGAATGTCAGATTTAATTCGCTGATTGTAAGCATTTTCATAGCCCATATTGAAATTGTAAAATACCAAACCCCTGGCATGAGCAGGCGGCAATGCCACATTGTTGCCACCATGTTGAACTACCGCACCATATATATTGTCGAACAAATTGTTGTGGCAAAGCGAACCATGACAGTCGATGGCAGATGGCGCATTGGTAATGCACTGGTAGAAAACATTGCCGCTTCCGTAATTATTCAGTGTGTAAGTATGCATGGTGTTACCACCTTTTAAGTTGAAAAGCAAGTTGCTGGTAGAACCACCGGCCAATCCGAAACCATTGTGCCCCCTATTTCCAATGATCTGACAATCAGATACAACACAATTTTTCGCCCAATTCATACCAATGGCTTGCGATGGTGAGTCATGAACAATATTTCTGAACCAGCCATTTTCCAAACAGGAAACCTGAATATGATCCCAACCTGAGTCGTGAATGTCGCTATGGTGATGAATAAAAGGTTCGACCCATTCGGTGATAAGTCTGAAATTTTCAATCCCGGTTTCTTCAATCATTTGGGGAATAGCAAGTAAGCGGGGATTCCATTTGGCATCGAGCCGCCAATGAATGGGTGCATCGAGGGTGGCCAGGTTGTTTTCCACTTTTAATACCCTCACCATCTGGGCATATTTAATTCCTGTTTTGACATATATCTCCCCTATTTCTCTCAACGGAAAAGTGAGTTCTTTTGCCAAGGAACTGTCTGCTGGATTGTCCTGAGACAATATATAAGTGAGTGTTTCTGGCTTTCCGTTTTCAAACAATAAAACTTGTACAGCACCAACTTTGGCTGGTTTAAGTTTAGCCACAACCGTGAGTTGAACAAGATCTTTCAACGGATTTCCAACTTTGAAAAATGATGGATAAACGCCTCCTAGCCAAATCTTTGATGGATCAGGCGAACGGCTGGCATGGTGATCGTGGAGCACAGTTCCTTCTATTCCATCGCCCCAACCTCTGATAACAATGTTCGATTTTTTAACATGCACAAACCGTTGCGATGTTTCCACATCAAAGTCGAAAGTACCTCTGGGAAACAGCACTACTCCCCCACCGACCTGCTCGGCAGCATCTACAGCTTTTTGAATGGCATCAATATCATCTTTGCCATCGTTGGGCACGGCACCAAAGTCTTCTACTTTAAAAATGGTTTTCGCTTCTCTTGACCTACCGGGCAATGTTTGGCCTTGGTGATAGCCAGCCAAAGAAAAGTCGAATGCTTTTTTGAGCAACTTGGGCAGCTTTTGCGCCCTCAATGGCTGAAAAAAACCCAGAAATATAACCGAAAGAAAAACCAACTGCTTTTGCAGCAAATGATTAAACATGCGGCAAAGAAAGGAATTAGAAGAAAGAGTGCCTGCATTTTAGCTGGCAAACATGAACTTAGATTAAAATTTTAAAATAAATTTCTATTACGTTTAAGCGAAATTAGTCTTTTGGGTGTCTTGTCTATTGATTACCAAGAAACATCTAATCGCTGCTCTAAATTCAAATTTAAAACCCGGAGTTTACAGTGTGCAAACCATGGGAAGTAAACCGGAGCGATTAGTGGTAAAACCGTAAGAGAATTTTTGTAATCTGTGTTTTCTTGTAAGGCCTGCCTCTGTGAGGCAGGTTTTTTTATTGTATAATTTTTGCCAAAAGCTTATAACTCCTAACCTTAATCTTATAAATCTGATTGCCATTTAGTTATGTTAATTTTTTAGATTCCTAGTCCATTTTCAATTGAAGAATTTACCGGTAAATTATTCAATTAAAGTATGTTTTTTACTAGTAATTTTTTCAACTTAACTATAATTTTCTCTACCTTTGGAAATTTAAAGTCCAAAGTTATGGAGCAAATCAGTCGGCTTATTACTCCTCTTATGAAGTCAAACATAGGCCGGAACAAAATCCTTCTTTTGTATGGTGCCCGCAGGGTGGGCAAAACACATATCCTTAGGTCTATTCATCAATCCGGGCAATTTGCATCCAAGATGATGAACGGGGAAGACAGCAAAACAGCAGCATTGCTGAGCGAACGCAGCGTATCCAACTATGCTGAATTGCTGGGCGAAAACCGCTTGCTCCTCATCGACGAAGCACAGGTAATTCCGGAAATTGGCAAAATTCTAAAACTCATGATCGACGAGTTTCCAGATTTAACCATCATTGCTTCAGGCTCTTCGAGTTTCGATTTGGCCTACAAGGCAGGTGAGCCTTTGGTTGGGCGAAGCATCACTTTTCAGCTGTTTCCCGTATCTCAATCGGAATTAAAGCCCTATGAAGATTTGTTGCAAACCCGTGAAAACTTAGAATCAAGGTTGATTTATGGCACCTATCCTGAGGTTGTAAATCTGGCAAAACCCAAAGACAGGGTCGCCTATTTGCAAGACCTTGTGGAAGGATATCTGCTGAAAGATCTCTTGATGTTTGATGCCGTAAAAAATGCTGCAAAACTGAAAAAACTATTGATACTTCTGGCTTACCAGGTGGGCAACGAAGTAAAATACGAAGAATTGGGAACTCAGCTCGGCATGAGTCGCAACACAGTTGAGCGCTACTTAGATCTGTTGACCAAAGTATTTATCATCCACCCGATATCAGCTTTTAGCAGCAACCTACGCAAAGAAGTAACCAAGCCTTGCAAATGGTATTTCAACGACAACGGACTGAGAAATGGATTGATTGGCGAATTTAAACAACTCGCCATCAGGCAGGATGTGGGGCAATTGTGGGAAAACTATGTGTTCATGGAGCGGAAAAAGCAAAATCACTACCTACAGTTAAACAAAGAGCTGTTTTTTTGGCGAACTTACGATGGACAAGAAATTGACTTTATCGAAAAAGACAGGGAAACAGGCCAAATTCACGCCTTTGAGGCCAAATGGAATAAGGCTGCTAAACACCGACTTCCCAACTATTTTAAAACAAACTATCCGGATGTCGAGGTAGAAGTAATTCACAACCAAAATTATTTGAATTATATTTCCAAATTAAACACTGATTAACAGTCATTTAACTTCATTTTCTGTATGTCTATCCTTTAAAAATTGGCCAATTATCAAAATATACAATTGAAGAATTTACCAGTAATTCCTTCAGTTAAAGTATGTTTTTTACCAGTGAAACAATTCAAATGAAAAATAATCGAAAAATGTAAAGTTTGAATTTGATTAACCTGCGGTTGGGTATATTTAACCAACACCTTTCATTACTCGGGCTCTGCACTATTGAGCCTGCATTTAAACTGAACTGCAGTTGTTGCCAACTGAGTTAAAACCAGTTCGCATGGCAAGGCTTGAATACAGCAAAAACATTCAATTAAGTTCAACTATATATTCCGGGATAGGATTACAGGCTTCCGTTTATCGGCAAAAAATTTAAAGTACGATTACTTCGTCAACATTTTCTCCTGTTTCAATGGCGCCAACAGTAGATAGCCTTGTCTTTCAAAGCGTACATGATTTCCAGGCGAATAAAAATTCTTTTTCCAAAACAGGATTTGAAGCAGGTGTGCATGACAACGTATTTTGATAACCTCTTTGGCCGCCCTTTGGCATCAAACTTTTAATCACCATCGCTGGAATTGAAAACAACTGGTTTGAACGCAAATCAGTCTTTCTTCCACATTACTTTGCCGCAATTTTTTACAACACTCCTTCACACTGGTACCTGAATTTGGATTGGCACTGGTTCTTAGAGTCTGCTGTGCTTCCTGTAAAAATGGGAACCAAGGCCAAAATGAGTGGAGTGAACTTTGGAAATGGGTATTACTGGAAATAGCTTTTAAGTTGATTTTTATAGCGATGTGGTTATTCCGCCATTGCCAACTATTTCTACTATTTTTCCACTAGCCGATAAGCACAATAATCACCGGTGCTGGTCACAAACACAGTATCGATCCGAAAACTGGAATAGTTCTTTTTTAAGTACCGTTCCAAAACCTTGTTGTTTTGGAAATCGACTTGAAATGCATGAGGAGAATAAGCTGTCATGTCCAAACGACAATGTGCTGACACGTTAAAATGACTAGCAAAATCCGACTGAACAGGCGACATATTCAACCATCCATTAGGCAAAATTCTAAGGTAGTCGGGAGTTTGGTCTTTTTCAAACACCAAATAATCATTAAATACTCTCCTAGCCATTGGGGCTGTTTGAATTACTCCAGGAACCCCAGCAGATGAAAGCGCTTCAACAAATTCTTTTCTGTGCTTGACATCAATTTCTAAGCTTAACGACGTAGATCGGTAATGTCCTAATACAAAACCTAAAATATTGTTAATCAAAGCAATACCAATTAGAGTGTAAAACAAACCGGGAACCTTATCAAAAAAGTCCTTGAACTTCTCGGCCAATAGTAGCAATCCAAAAAAAATGCTAATAAAAAATATTGGTGCAACTACCCTTTCAGGAATTCTGATTTGTATGGCTACAAAATAAATGGCTAGCATGGTAAGAAAGAATGCGCAAAGCAGTAATACAGCATCTGCCTTTCTAACAAGTAATGCTACAAAAGCTAAAAAAGCAATCACGGAAAAGATAGAGACCCAATATTGCTCAAAACCATTGGCCTTCCATGAGTTACGTGCTTTCGATTGAACGACCTTATTTATGTACGCTATGTTGGTGTTTGAAAACTTAGGGACGCATTCATGCAAGTATTGCTTCCGAAATCGGAAATCGAGTGTATCCCAGCCAACTGCTTTTAAGTCATTTTCAAGTCCTGCATAATCGTTCGAAGCAGCATCAGGTATAATCGGACGTATTGCATTGTAGTCCTTGTAGGTTTGCCATTCAGATGAAGAATAGGCAAGCGTATGAATAACAGAAAAGATAATGAGTAGACCCAAAACTGGCCCTGCTGTATAACAATAAAGCTTCCATCTTGTCTTTATTTCGAACGCAAAAAATGGGAACATAAACAAAGAAACCAGTAAAAACGACTCTTTCCTGATTAAAAAAGACAACAGCACTGAGACAGAGGCAACAACCTTCCAATGAAATGAAGTTTGCTTTTCTTTAAAGTAAAAGTGGAACAACAAGTAGCCTGAAAGCCCTATCAAAGACGATAATATTGTGAATTGGTATACCAAGTTGAACTCCAAGAGGAATAAGTTCCAAACCAGCAGTAAACCAATTATTCCAATTCCAAAATGAATACCCCGATTTCTGAAAAACAAAAAAGAAAAGATGCTATTGACCCATGCAAAACTTAAAACAAAAAACCATGAATACCATTGAGTACCAGGTTTGAAGAGATAAAGAATTTTAAAAACCCAACCCAAACATGCATTGATAAATATGAGATGGACATCTGGAGTACCTGTGAAATAGCCAGATGCAATTCGCTTCATCGAGATATCGTCACTTTCCTGCCATACAATTGGAAAGTAAATTGCAAGAATATACCCTATAAAAATATATGTTAAAAAGAACTGAATAAACAAACTTGTTCTCCATTTTTGAGTTTCTTGGGCAAAAGATTCACTACTCATTTCAAAATTGACGGATTTAAAAATTCATCAAATATTGATTTTCACTTTCAACAAAAAAAAGAAAAGAAAATTCGCCCTCAGAGAATTGGAATAAGTAGTTTATCAATATTCAATTAACAATTAAGTTTATGGAATTATAGGAATATAACACCTCGTTTTAAAACCACTATTAGAATATGGTGATTTATGCTTCCATTAAAAAATGATAAGCTAATTGTTAATATATGAAAAACCAGTGATTTCCCGACCAGAATAGGGAGTGATTGCAAAAAAAAGTCCCGCTTTTTGGTTGAATCGGGACTTTGAAATTAACTCAAATTTTCTTGAATCTAAACACTTTAAAATAGCCTCCTACGCTTATTCGGGCTACATAATTTCCAGGTAAAAGTAAGCTTGAGGGTCGATAGCTAAATAGAAACTCGCCCGGTTGAACTTGAAGCGCTTCTTCCTGAACCAATTGCCCTCGCATGTTGAAAATTCCTAATCTCCCGGTTGAAGCTTTTGAAAATATTCCAGTCAAAAACGCTTGATCAGTGACCAAACTGGGATAAAATTTGAGGTTTTCTTTCTCAATTTTGGCTAAAGAATTTGTTGGTGTAGTAACTGTAAAAGCCTGATTCGAAATGCCGGCTACTTGCGCATTGGATCTAGATGCAGCGTAAAAAGTGACTACATCCGTAGGACTTACCTCACCTGAATTCCAAGTGGCTGTCCAGGCCACGTTGGCACCTGACCGTGCGGATGAATGCGTGATGTATGTTCTTTGGCCTCCGTTTACAAGCCTTGTTCCAGTGCCAACAATAAGCGACCCAGTATTTTGATTATTCTGGTTCAATGCAACCAATTGAAAACCAGCTCTATTATTCATACCTCCTATGGAGTATGTTATTTCAACAGTATAATCTGTATTTGGCTCAATGGCACTTACTTCTGTCCCGCTTTCAAGTAATTTGATAACTGGTCTTGCTGGAGCATTATTAACATTGCCGCCATGGCAACTGACGCAAGTATTATCTCCTGGTGCACCAGTATGGCCAGGGTCGGCACCAGCAGAGCGGGTAAAAACCTGGGTTGTAATAACACCTGAAAAAAATATTCCGAGTACAATAAGTTTCTTCATCCTTTCCTGATTGGTTTAATTTCAGTTCAAGACTTGAAAGCATAGAAATTGTTTAAAAAAATATAAAATTCATATAACACATGCCTCACTTTTTGAAAGGAAGCAACTCATACCTGGATTTTACATCAATCTTCTCCGCTATTTTCATGGTTACAATAGAAGGACGTTCTATTTTATGATCAACCAGAATTATGTCAAAAGTTGCATCAAGAATCAACTTTTCGCCTGGAACAACCTTCAGCGTCCCGGTTATAGTTTTATCTTTTTCAACACCATGAATACTAATTTTTCCAGTTGCCGTAACATTATGAGTTCCTTCTTTGGTAAAATCTATTTTCTCGTTAATTTTACCTTTAAAAACTGCATTTGGAAATTTGCCTGACTCCATGTAGTTTTCATTGAAGTGCTCTTCCATTAAGTTGTTCGGAAAATCGAACTTTTTAATTTTCATGGCCGAGACTACTTCATTGTTGCTTGTGTTTATAAGAATGTCTGCCTCTTTATTTACTGCAGCAATGTCTTCGAGGGGAGCTTTGGAGTAAAAGGAGACTTCTCCGGTTTTGGTTCGAAACAGGCTTTGTCCAAATGCTTCGAAACTGAAGCACAACAACATGAACAAAATGGTTTGGGCGAATAATTTTTTCATTTCCGTTTTGATTTATTTGCGATTGAGGCTGAAAGTACGGGAAACATTGAATCCATACAACACATCGCCTTTACTCCAGCGACCAACCGTTTCAGCAATAAACGCCTTTTCTATCATACCAAGGCTATTGGTAAAATGGAGTTGAAACACATGACCGCCCGTTTCTATATCAAAGCCAAGGCTAAACATAGGTCTGTAAACTACCTGATTACCACGCTCAGGAACCCAGAAATATTCAAAATTTAGACTTGTCCTTTTGGTGAGCTTAAAGCGTCCGCCAATTCCCATAGAAAACATTGTGTTTTGATCAGACTTTTCAAGTACTAGATTTCTGTGAATAAGGGTGGGTGTAAGCTGGATAGAAATACTTTCATTAAATTTTCTTGCCAACAACACCTGATAAGTGTAAGCGTATCGATTTATGCCATCATTGTAGCTGGGGCTTTGCACAGTTGTAATGGCATTGCTCGCAAACAAGGCGACTGAAATAGGCATAGAACCACTTTCAGTTTGAGTTACAAGCCTATATTTAAAATACATATCAACAACCTTTTGAAAACTACTTCGTCCTACTCCAATCATAAGGTTTTTGCTTAACCCATACTCAAGGCCCAACCTGATTTGAGCCTGATCTAAGCCCCAAAAGTTTTGATATCCAGAATTGAGTGCACCAAAACGGTGATTTATCACAAAATCCAAATGATTTTTTCGGGTCGTTTCTATTGAATGTCCATTGATAATTCGCACTGCTTTGAATGTTGCAATAACTGGAGCATCTTCTTTTACACCATCGTCCAACAAACTCATCAAGTCCTCCTGACCAAAAGACGGGAAGCATAAAAGCAAGAATAGAAAAGTAAAAAGTTGTTTCATAAGAGTTTAGTTGTTTGGTGCTCCAATGCATATCCAGGCTTGAATGCGGTCAATTTCATTTTGAGATATGCGAGGCATATTCTTTGGCATAGGACTACCGGATGTGTGGCTTGTGACGCCATACAGTTTTCCATTGTCGGCATATCGTTTCACGTTTTCATAGCCATCTAGATTTACACCACCGCTTGAACTGCCATCCGCATGACAACCAGAACAAGAATTGTCGTCTAGAATTTTAACAATGGAATACTTGTAAGTAACAGTGTCTGATGCACAAACAGAAGGCAGAGGATTTAGCTCTTCGAGATTTCTGGAGACACAACCAGAAACCCAAGCCAACGCCAAAAACAAAACTGCAAGAATAAACTTTCGAAGCATAGTTGAAGAGATTTCGATTTTCAAATAAACGAACTCAAAATCAGATTAGATGTTTGAACGAATCATTTATTATAAATCTCACCATCATTGGAGCTATTTCAGACCTTTTACAGCCCATTCACGATTCAGATGCAATATGAATTCGATAAGCTAATAGTGGTTCAAAAGCCAAAGTTTTATATCCTTAGTTCTGATCAATTGTCAATAATCGCCTCTATTCACTTTCAATTCCCTTATTTCGCACTTAGCAAACTCAAACCACATGAAATTTATTTGCATAGGCAGAAACTATGCCGACCACGCCCGTGAACTTGGCAATGAAGTAAACGAAGAACCTGTAGTTTTTCTAAAACCAGATACCGCTTTGCTCAAACACAATCAACCTTTTTATTTGCCAGCATTTAGTTCCGACGTGCACCACGAGGTTGAAATTATCTATAGAATTGGTAAGGAAGGAAAAAACATTGCTCCAAAATTTGCTTGGAAATATGTCGATGGCATTGGTTTAGGCATAGATTTTACAGCCCGGGATTTGCAAAGTCAGTTAAAAGCTAAAGGGTTGCCTTGGGAAATCTCAAAAGCATTCAATGATTCGGCAGTTGTGTCTGAATTTGTACCCATAGAAACTTATGCAGACCACAACCAGCTCCAATTTGAACTCAATGTAAATGGAGAGTTGAAGCAAAAAGGTCATAGTAGCCACATGATTTTCGCATTAGAAACGTTGATTAGCTACACATCCCGATTTTTCACCCTCAAAAAAGGTGATATTCTATTTACAGGCACACCAGCCGGAGTTGGAAAAGTTTCTATCGGCGACCGACTTATGGGTACCTTGCAAGGGATTTCGATGTTCGATTTTGAGGTGAAGTGATTTTTTTGAAGGATGGGGTTTAAAATTAGGCTATTTATATTTTTGTTATTTATTGGTTTTCAAGCTGTTGCACAATTAAATCCACAATTAGGTTATTTTCAATTTCCGGTAAAACCGGGGCAACCAAATTCACTGACAGGGAATATGGGCGAGCTCAGAAGCAACCATTTTCATGGCGGGATCGATATTCGCACAGGTTGGACTGGCCTTTCGGTTTTGGCAGCCGCAGACGGTTATGTGAGCAGGGTGCAAACCAATCCTGACGGCTATGGAAATCTGGTTTTCATCACCCACCCCCCCACAGGTTTTGTTACCATTTATGCCCACCTCGATCGCTTTTATTCAGCACTTGACAAAGAAGTGCTGACTTACCAATATGCCAACGAATGGAGCCAAATAGACCTAAAATTACCACCGAACAAATTGAAAATCAAGAAAGGAGAAATGGTGGGTATTTCAGGAAATACCGGAAGCTCTCGTGGTCCACATCTTCACTTTGAAATTCGTGATACAAACAACAATCTCTACAATCCGCTTCATTTTGGTTTTCCTGAAATTGACGACAAACAGTCGCCCACTTTTGAAAGACTAATTGTGAGGCCAATGGGCATCAATAGCCGGGTGAAAGGTGAGTTTTCGCCGAGCGAGTTTAAGATTGTAAAGCAGGGCAAAGATTATATTTGTCCAGACCCTATTCCGGTGCAGGGCACTATTGGCTTCGAAATTCAGGCCAAAGACCGCATCAGCAATGGCTCTCAAAACGCAGGCCTTTCCTGCATTGAAGTGTTGAAAGATGGCCAACTCGCTTTTTATCTGAACTTTAGCGTGATCCCATTCCGAATTTCAAACCACATCAATGCCTATATCGACTACCCTACATATTACAAAACCGGAAGCAGATTTCAGCGTTGCTATAAAGTAGATGGATTTGAACTAACAAAAGATTTACCTGCCAATCGCTCAGGTAAAATTCATGTAAACGACGCAGAAATTCATGAAGTGACCATTCAAATTTCTGATGCAAACGGAAATAGTGCTGATCTAAAGCTCAAGTTGAAAGGAACTATTTTTGAACAATCTCGACTTTCGCCCTACACGCCCAACCAAGGAAAAGTTAGCTTCAAGCACCATGTGGAAGAAAATACGCTTGTGGTAGAATCCCGGTATTTACCAGATGATTGGCAGGAAGCCAAGATATACTTTCCAAATAATACCATGCAAACATTGCCAGCTGCATGGGCAAAAAGTGCCTCCCAGTTTTTCCTTTGGGATTTGCGCAAAGGTCTCCCTGATTCTATCAACGTGAATGGTATTTGCCATACATTTTTCTACCGAAAAGTATTGCCTGCGAGGGTTTCTCAACAATTTAGTCTGCCTTCGCTTTTCACACTCAATATACCTGAAAATGCACTTTTCGACACACTTTATTTGGAAGTGGATGTTGACGATACCGAAAAAACCATCCGTGTCAATCAACCCATTATTGCACTTGCAGCTCCCTTGCAGTTTGCCATACAAGCTGAATCTACAAGTGCATTTTCGCCAAATCATGGATTGTATCTTGAAAGTGCTTCGGGAATTTTCGGAAGGCATTTACCTGGTGTTTGGTATGAGCAGGTTTACCAATTCAATACCAAATATTTGGGCAAATTCAAATTTCGAAAAGATACCATACCTCCAA
This sequence comes from Cytophagales bacterium, assembly GCA_038205175.1. Lineage (GTDB taxonomy): Bacteria > Bacteroidota > Bacteroidia > Cytophagales > Flexibacteraceae > JBBRCC01. The sequence continues at coordinate 17,960 of JBBRCC010000055.1, forward strand.
GTATAAGGCCGGCAATCGTGAACCGGCTTCAAGCTAGATTCAACATTTATGACAATCTCTCGGGTGTTCGTTCTTTCAGAGCTACTATCAATGGCAACTGGGTTTTGATGATTTGGGACAAGAAACAACACCTCATCTACAGCAGACGAAAAGACGAAACCATGAACTTGAAAGGTGAATTTATGCTTACCGTTTCCGACTACGCAGGTAATGTAAAGGAGTTTAAAAAACAGATTCCCTAAATCCAAAATCACATTTTTTTGCGCCTGTTTCTGTTAAAAACGAAAATTTTGTTTCGTTCAATATTTGTCGGCCTTGAAATTTTTCGCTTAAAACCACCGACAGGCAAACCACATTTTCAATGGAAAATTTGCTTCCAAACGGCTGGATACTAATGATTTATCAGCCCATTGATAAAACGCTGAAAGAAAAACTTAGTTCATTAAAAACTTTTATCAAACCCAAGCACCCACCTAGGTCTCAAATTGCTCTGGTTGCCCCAATCTTCATTGGCCCAAAATGGCATATCCAGACGCAATACAATTGGTTTTCGCATAAATGAGGTTGTTTTTATCTCGACATTAGCACCCAAACCTGCATCGGCAAAAGTCCAGTAGCTAAATCTCTCTGGTCCAAGTGGTTTATCGAACACCAGGGCAGCATCTGCAAAGGCATAAACCTGCCATGAGAGTCGTTTGCCAGGTTTTAAACCAATCCATTTGGCAAAATCATACTCTAAATTGGTTGATAAGCCTGAATTTGAGGTGTTAAATACCAATTGATTTCCATTTGAATATCCTACATTGTAAAGCCTGTTGTTGAACATGCCCCGAAGCCCCAAACCACCCGCTACATGTAGGTTCTGTTGAATATTCCATGAGCTACTTCCCCACTCGCCTGGAAAAAGTCCCCTTGCACGTGTAAATTGATTGTCGATCCAGGCCTCCCGAGGCGCACCCGAAAGTCTTAGCTGTGATTCAAAGGGTGTATTGCCCAAACCCAAACGAGCAAACGTTCGGAAGCGCAACTGAGTTTTGCCTATATTTCTCAAGTGCTTACTTTCTATTTGTGCCCAACTGTAATTAAAATCTGAGCCAATTCCGGGCAACCTCACTGAAAATGTAAGATAGCCAACTCCTTGTTTAATAGGATATTGCCTAAATAATTCTGCATTCACGAAATTATTCCACGCCCTTCTAAAATTGCTCCCAAAGCCTCCCCAGGTTGTGCTCGACCAAGTTTCAAAAGGATCATTTTTTAGCAAATAGAAATAGCCATAACTTGACCGACTCATCCAAACAGCACCCATTCGAAGTCGCCAGAATCTTGGATTATTCTGGTCTCGCTTTCTAAATTCCTTTTCCCAACCCAATTTCCCTCTAAAAAGTCCGGCATCCCAAAGGATAGAAGGTGTGATGAATTGCCCTTTGCCTATTCCACGTATGCGAAAGGCAGCTTCACCACCCCAAAGCTGAAAATGACTTTTCCAATTTGCCTCCCCGTTCATTTGCGGAAAACCGCTGTTCACCCATAATCCACCAGAAGTCAAATCCGTTTGATCAAAATAGTTGGCAGCCCATTGAAAGCCCACCTGAAACCCATCCATTCCATTGTACCAAAGCTTTGGAGCAAATTTTAGATTTGGATAAAACCAAAGGGGATAAGTGTTGGTATTCAAACCAAATTCCGTGTTTAACTTTCGCTTGATAAGTCCGGTTTGCCAAAAATTATTGACTCGGTTCACATCTGAAAGCAATCCTTCAGGATCAACTTCAAGAGACTTAAGTTTTGCACCAAGCTCTAAACTAAAATTGTAGGTTGGTTTTATATATGCTCCCCAACCGTACCAGTTTGGAAGCTCCTGGGAAGTAAAAGACCGATTGTTGATGTACCGATTGGGAATGTGAAAATCGTATGTTTTTCCCGCAATATCAGTTACTCGAATATCCAAAGGCATTTCCATATCTTCGAAACGCTTCAGCTTAACTTCATAGTTGTATCCACCCTTTTGGGTAACCGTTTCAATTCCATAATCGATTTGCTTTTTTGTTTCGAGCCATTGGTCAAAAAACCAATTCAAATCTTGCTGAGCAAATTCAACAATGGCTTGCTTGAAGTCTTCAGGATAAGGGTGACAAAATTTCCATTTGGCAACATAGTATTTCATGGCTTCAGAAAACATGGCATCGCCCAATACGTACTTCAATTGATGAAGCATGGTTCCTGTTTTGGTGTACACCAAACTATAACCTCCTTTCTGACCTACAGCCCCATTGAAATCTGATGAATGGGTATTGAGTGTATGATCCCAACCATTGCGCACAGCACTCAGATATGGAAAATACAAACCAAAGTACCGAGGCACTGTCATTTTTGGATAATCCCGAAAAGCCTGACTTGGAAGCAGTTGCTCAGCTGCCTCAATAGTAAGGTACTGGGTAAAACCTTCGTCCATCCAAGCTCTGTAGGTTTCGTTCGAACCCAGCATGCCATAAAACCACTGATGACCAATTTCGTGAGCAAGCAATTCCTGGTGACCGGGAAAAGTTCCTCCGCACAAAGTGAGCATCGGATATTCCATGCCGTCTCCCGCATCGGCTACCACAATTTTTGGCCATTCATATTGGCCAAATGTCTCAGAGTAAACCCGAATAACTGATGCTGCAAAAGCAGCAGATGGCTGCCAACGGCTGGCGTGAGGTTCTTGGGCCAAAGTCACTACTTTGATTCCGTTCCAAAACGAAGTGCCAATTCTATAGGTGGGATTTCCGGTAAAAGCGAAGTTATGTACATTTTCTGCCCTGAAAATCCAGGTTTTATTTGCTCCAGGTACCCTTTTTGTGACCATCGAAGGTTTTTCACCGAAGGGCTTTGACTTAAAATTTGTGATATCAAGTTTCTCCTTTAAAGTGTCTGGCAGCATTTCGCTTTCATTCAACAAAACACCAGTTGCTTCTACTACATAATCGTTTGGAAAAGTTAATGCAACATCATAAGTGCCAAAATTGGTGTAATACTCTTTGTCAAGGTGCTGGTCAACATTCCAACTACCATGCGCATCAAAAACGGCGATGGTGGGGTACCAGTGTGTCCCATTCACATGCAAATACCCAAAAGTATCGAAAGATTTATTCCGCCTGCGTAGGCTTCCACCGTCGCTCCACCATGTTTTAAATTTACAGGTAACCACCAAAGAATCGCCCGGTTTGAGTGGTTTACTTAAGGTGACTTTTAATAGAGAATAATCTAATTCCTGTTTAGCCGGAACTTGGCCATCAACTTGTAAATCATAAACTTGCATGGCTTTGCCTGCTTTTTCATTCTTTCCAAACACAGGCTCAGCGTGGTTGCTATTTACCAAACTGTGGTAATGACTTCCTGGCGTAAAAGCGTTGTCATAGAGATTGAAAAAAAGATGATTTAAAAAGTGCGGTGAGTTGTTGTAGTAAACCAATTTGTAGAAAGTGCCTTCCATCATATTTTCTTCCACATTCAAAGAGGCCTCTATATGGTAATGCACATCTTGTTGCCAATAATCCTGACGAGGAAGCCTATTTTTCCAGTATTTTGCATTTTCCGAAGTTCTGCTTGTTGAAGCCGGAAATTGAATCTGCTGCGCAGGTAAAATACCTGAGAGCAGTAGCATAAGAATTAGAATGAAGTAGCGTGCTTTCATTTTGTCGGGCAAAGTTAGGCCAAGCCCAAACTAATCCACGAGATAATTCAAGTAGTTTAGAAAAAATTGGCATAAAAAAACCGGGTATTTCCCGGTTTGATTTGCTTTAAAATTGCTTTGTCCAAAGTTGACGCCACTTTTTGCCCAACAGTTTTCTCATCATTTTTCTTTTCGCTTTTTTGAACATATTTCTCTGATCTCTTTTTTCCTGACGAATGCTCTTTCTGTATTGTTTTGAAAGCGGGCTCAATCTAGGTTCTTGATTGTTTCCTTCTGCAATTTCAACTTTAAATTGATTCGATTGGCTTTGACTTAGGTTGCTAAAGCCAAAAGTTGAAAAGCTGATAGAAAGAGAAATAAGGAGCGCTAAGAAGCAGGTAGGTATTAGGTTCATAACAACAAAAAGTTGGTTTGCAAAGCCTAGAAACGTTCACTGATTGAAATGCGGTTTCAAAAAATCTGAATCCTTTGAATAACCATAATGAAACTTAAAATTATTCAGGACTCTACATTGAATGCAGAACCACACATACCAAAACTATATGTAAAAAAGCTAAAACTATGACTTTCAGACCATTAATTTCGAGCCTCGCCGAAGTGAATATCATTTTAAAAAAAAATATTATATTATTGTATTAGACAAGTTTCAAATACCTATTTTTGAGAAGATGAAATTATGAAACAATAGACAGGAGTGTTATGCTTGAGTATTTCAAGACCATACTGAAAAAGGTAAGTTTCGACTTAATCCTTTTTGAAAAAGAACTCAGAAAATCAATTTCACGACTTCTCCCAAATGAGGTAGAAGATTTAAAAAGGTGGTGTTACGATCATTTCAATGGAAGGCACCAGCAGATTTTAGACAAGTGTTTTTATTGTTACTAATCTTTAGAACCCGCCTCTTGGCGGGTTTTTTGTTGCAAGGCAAAAGCAACATTTCGCTTCAGTCCTTCAAACTTTGTTCGTTTCACAGCTGATTTTTCAAAAACTGAATTAAAAACCTCTTCAGTCAGTTCAAGCCAATCTGTTTGTTTCATGGTTTCCATTTCAGGCTTGGGCAAAAACTCTGGCACCTGATGAGGTTTCGAAAATCGGTTCCAGGGGCAAACCTCCTGGCATATATCGCAGCCAAAAATCCAGTTTTCCATTTTGCCCTCAAAAGCAGTTGGAATTGCTTCTTTGAGCTCTACAGTAAGGTAAGAAATGCACTTGGATGCATCGAGTTTGTAAGGTTCAAAAATGGCATCTGTTGGGCAAGCGTCTATGCATTTGGTACAGGTTCCACAATAGTCTTTAATTGGCCCATCGGGTTCCAGCTCAAGGTCAGAAATAATTTCTGCAAGAAAAAAATAGCTTCCTTGTTCTTTGCTAATCAGATTGGTATGCTTCCCAACCCACCCAATTCCAGACCGCTTTGCCCACACCTTTTCCAAAACTGGAGCTGAGTCTACAAAAACCCGCCCATCAATATGCCCCAAAGCTGATTGGATCCCAACGACCAAATTCTGTAATTTCCGCCTTAAAACTTTATGGTAATCTTCACCTTGAGCATAGCGAGAAATTTTTAGGCTATCTTCTCCATTGTTCGTAGCCTGATTCTCAGGAAAATAATTAAAAGCCAGAGATATTATTGATTTGGCGCCTGGCACCAGCAACCTTGGATCAACACGCATATCAAAATGATTGGCCATGTAAGCCATTTTGCCATGAAGATCTTGGTTCAGCCAACTTTCAAGCTGCCTTGCCTCATCTTGCAGTTTTTCTGCTTTTGAAATACCACAAAAATCAAAGCCATTGGCTTTTGCCAACTGCTTCAATACCTGGCTTCTATTGGCAACTTTTTGGGAATGCACTAATCTGAAAATTAAATCACGATACAATAATGACGGTTTTTACCTTTGCAATCACATACCAAACCAACCAACATGTTCCAACATATTCAATTTGAACAAGCTAATGGCATAGCAACCATTGCACTCAACCGCCCCGATGTGTACCATGCCATCAACGACTTAATGGCTCAGGAAATTCAAGATGCCATTAAACAAACGGCAAAAAACGACGACATCAGAGTATTGGTACTGTCAGCATCCGGAAAAGCATTTTGTTCTGGACAGGACTTGAAGGAAATGGGCGAAATTCCAGCTAATTTTTCATTCGCAGAAACGGTAAAGAAAAAGTACAACCCTATTATTTTAGGTTTGAGAGGCTTAAACAAGCCCGTAATTGCCAAAGTTCAGGGTGTAGCTGCTGGAGCAGGCTGCTCGCTGGCATTAGCTGCAGATGTTATCATCGCATCAGAAGAAGCATCGTTTGCAGAGCTTTTTGTTCAAATTGGGCTGGTGCTCGATTCAGGTTCTTCATTCTTTTTGCCCCGTTTGGTTGGCTATGCAAAAGCCTTTGAGTTGAGCACATTGGGAGATAGAATTACAGCCACTGAGGCAGAGCGAATTGGCATGATCAACAAAGTGGTTTCAAGCGTTGAATTGGATCAGGCAGTTTTGGAAATCGCCCAGCGGTATGCAGGAATGCCCACAAAATCCATCGCTTTAATTAAACGAATGTTAAATCGCTCATTTGAGTCTAGCCTGGAACAAATGCTGGAGATGGAAATGTATTTTCAGGAGATTGCCGGTCGATCGAGCGACTTTCGGGAAGGTTATACAGCCTTTAGAGAAAAACGCAAGCCGACCTTTATTGGCAAATAATCTTTCCTGGACTTTTGTTTAGTTCAAGTGCAACCGTTACTTTTGCCCTCCCAAAATGGACCCGTAGCTTAATTGGATAGAGCATCTGACTACGGATCAGAAGGTTGTGAGTTCGACTCTCTCCGGGTTCACTAGAAAGCCTCCGAAATTCGGGGGCTTTCTTTTTGTAATAATGACCAATCACTTCCTAAACAAAGCAATAGACCTATTCTAAAATCACCTTTCTCAAAAATCTATCTCCGTATTTCGTCACGATTTGAATTCCAAATATCCCTTTGGGGTAAAGCGACAAATTCACCTCTGTTCTGAATTCATTGAGATTCTTTTTGAAAATGTTTTGCCCTTGGCTGTTTGAAACCTCAAGCCTTGCGCCGTGCATATTTTGGTTTGATGTGATGGAAAATCTGCCATCACTGGGGTTGGGGAAAATCTTGAATTGGGATGAAACCGATGAGTGGCTAACATGGGTAATTCTTGTGATTGAAACCAGCAAGTTGATGGTGTCTGAAACGCAATCATTTCGCACAATTACCCTCGGTTCATAGTCGCCTGTGGTCAAATAAGTATGAACTGGGTTTTGCTCCAAACTTGTGGAGTCATCTCCAAACTCCCACAAAAAGTCAGACCCTAATCTAGCAGATGCATTGAAATTGACAGTGGAGCTGTTTGGCTGCAATGTTGCACTTGCGGTAGCTAAAAGGGAAAGAGAAGTAGGCATAAACACAGTATCAGCCACACCTTCGCTCATATTGTAGTAGGAACCGCTTGGCGTTGTTTCCAAAACCATCGCCCTTACCATGTATTGGTAAATCCCAGAATCCGGTAAACACTGGTGGTTGAAATTTAATGAAGTAACCAGCGAATCATTGAGCCTCGTGTATTTGCCTTGGTTTCTCGATTTCCAATACACGTTGTAACCCAAAACATTGGCTTGTGTCGATGCAGCCCAACTTAAATCTACATGAAAACCATTGCGCTCAGCAACTACATTTGAAACTGGACTAACTACATCATTGCGCAAGGTGGGATCGCCCATCAAGGCCATATGAATCAGGCGGTATCCCCAATTTGCCCAATAATCTCTATTATTATTTTGAGTCAACTTGGTGCTATGACCCATGGTATAGCCCAAGCCCATCCAATGCAGAATCCAATATGGTCTTCCTGACCAAGCATTTGTAAGTGTTTTTCCTTGACATAGTGGAGCCCTGAGCACGTTGTTAGGCACATCCCAATCGCCAAAATAACTTCCAAAAAGCATAGTGAATACGCCTCCTAAGTTTGATGTGGCAAAATTATTTGTGCTAGCCACACCGCTAACATTTGTAAAAGAACCACCTCCACATCCATAAGACCATAGATAGCTTTGGCCATTGGCCATAGAAGTTAAATAATCTCCTTGCACAACATTTTGAGGACCAACCAAGGCTGCAAAATTCCTGAATGCGCCACTGGCAAAAGCCTCTTCTCCAAAATACCCAAAATTGTCATCAATGACAGCTCTTTTTATGGCTGTGAATTCCTTTTTTCGATATGCGTGGTTCTTATTTAAATAGTTTCGAGTGAGTTGAATTTCACTTTGCGAAAAAGCAGGCATGCGTGAAAGATCCAAACGGCCAACCTCAAGTTCTGCATCCACAATGGTGTTTTGATCGTATTTGCCATCACCTGGAATATTGTGAATCCTGGCGGGTCCATTGGTTGTATTCACTGATATATCCGTCCATACCCCATCCATATCTGCATAAAAAACATCTGCAGGCCAAGCGCCTCTGTGATCAGCATGATTATCGACTGCAAAATTGCCACTATAAGGTACAGCTATATGACCAATAATAAATACGCTTTTTGTATTCACAGTGTCTGCTAAATATAGCGAACGTATGATGTTTTTCACAGCCGGTACTCGAGTAGTATCTAAAACCACATGTTTCTTCACTTCCCACCCGTCGCCTTCCATGTCCTCTTTCAACCTTTGGATTTCAAAAGACAATGAGTCGGCCAAGTTTTCAGCTATCAAAAGAATCAACTTACCTCTATGATGAACTTCTGGCAATTTTATCCCGGCAGAAACATGACCAATACCAAAATAATTACTTGCAGCTCTTTCAATATGGTATTCATATATTACTCCTGCCGAAACATTGGTGTCCACAAATTGACTTGAACTTCCAGGTAAAGATGTCCAAAAATTTACAGCGGGCCAAGGTTGTCCTGGAAGCTTTTTTGCAACCCTGTAACCAGTGGTAGTTGAATTGTTTACCCAATTTAGGGTAATTTTAGGCGGTGCAATTTGGGTGGTTACAAATACCTCAACAGCTACATCTTTCGCCGATTGAGCAAGCACCAAATGTTGGATTATTGTTGCAAAAAACAGAAACCCTAAGCAGAGCTTGTTTTTAAATTGCAATTGAAAATTTTTAAAATTCATGCCTTCAAAAGTGCCTGCTTTTTGCCATAAGTCAAACTTCTCCAAAGCCATTCGAGCGGACCGATGGCAAAATACCTGAGCCAGACATAGCTAAAAACCATTTGAAAGGCCCAAAAACCCAGCATGAAAATATAAATCTGGTACCGCTCCCATGCTCCATAATATCCCAATCCAAAACCATAGAACACCTGAGAGCAAATGATGCTTTGCATGAGGTAATTACTAAACGCCATCCTACCCACATTTTCAAGCCATTTTAAAGGCCAGGAAAACCAACCTGTTTTAAATAAAAACAAAATCAAACTCAAGTGCCCAACACTTAAGCACAACCTTCGCACCTGATAAAGGCTCACAAGAAACGTGTCGGCATACAAGGTAAAATCCATTCCTAAGTTTATTTGGGTATTCACATGATGTCTACCCATGGCCATTCCGGTGCTCAAAGTCAGCACTGCGACCAGCAAATACCAGTGGCCAGCAAAACTACCTGACAAATAACCCATCCGAAACAGCACAATGCCCACAAACATGAAGGCGATGGCGTCCCAGAAATATGCTTTATACAAACTAATACTCTCTGATTTGATGTTGTATTCAGCCAATTTGCCAATGATGTGAAAATAGCCTTTCGACATGCCCTCTTTCGTTTTGGCAGCATTTAATCGTTGCTCTTTCCAATCCAATTCCTTTTTCAACTTTTCCCATTCCTTCAAATTTTGAGTGGCCTCTTTGTTCAATTCTTGCCCTTTCTGCTTTGCCACCATAGCCTTTTCGCCTTTCTTTCTGGTCTCTTTGGCCCCATACCATTTGCCAGTTTGAGTGCCCGAACCAATGCTGAGACAAACCACCACAAGCACCAACAGCCACACAGATTTCGTTTGTCGGAAGGCAAACAGAAAAAGACCGCAGATACCATAGGTGAATAAAATATCGCCTGGCCAAGTGAGAATAAAGGCATTGATCATTCCAAAAATGACAAGCCAAATGGTACGTCGAAAATAAATATCCGCTGGCTCCAAACCTGGAGTTCGCTTTTCCAATCGACTAAGCAACAAAAC
>JBBRCC010000056.1:0-27558 GCA_038205175.1 Cytophagales bacterium
CGTTGCGATAATTAGATCAAGAACCTCACCTGCCTTCCCGAGTTTTTGAAGCTCTGGAATAAGAAACTGGTTAGCCGTTTTTTTAAATCCTCCGTCAATCAGGATGTTAGTTTTCCCTTTACCCTCGATTGTCAAGAGGAAGCAATCACCAGCTCCGGCTGGAAAGCATTTTATTGTGATCATCTAAATATCTTACTTTTACGAACCAAAATTTAATTACCAAAAAGCACTCGTTTTAATTTTCGCCAAAAACGACAATCCAATAACTTCTATTCTAGTTAATTCCAACATAATTTATTAAAAATCTTAAATTTCAAAACACAAATCTAAAAGATTTTGATTGACAAAATAAAAATAAAATGTAAATTTGTCAATAAATAAAAAATGAATGAATTTATTTTCTGAGCGTCTCAAATCTGCCCGAATTATGCAGGGACTTTCGCTTCAGGAACTTGCGGATAAAATGGATGGCTTTGTAAGCAAGCAGATTCTCAGCAAGTATGAATTGGGTGAAGCCAAACCAGGAAGTGCTGTTTTGATTGCCCTTTCAAAAGCGTTGGATGTGCGCCCCGATTATTTTCTTCGGGAAACTAAAGTAGAATTGAGCGGCCTGGAATTCCGAAAGCTCACCCGGTATCCGGTGAAGGAAAAAACGAAAGCCATTGGCCAGGCGCAGGAAATGCTGGAGCGTTATTTTGAACTGGAAGAATTTTTGGGTATTGACTCAAACTTTAAAAATCCAATCCCGGATTTCAGGCCGATTCAAAATGAAAAAGATATTGAAGAAGCCGCTGAAATGGTACGGGCAATGTGGGGACTTGGACTTAAAGGTCCACTCGGAAGTGTGGTTGAAATGTTGGAAGACCATGAAATCAAAGTGGTTGAAATTGATGTGGAGGAAGGTTTTGATGGCTCTCAAGGTTTTGTAAACAACGACAAACGACTTCCGGTCGTGGTATTAAATAAAGTAAAAGAAATTCCAAAAGATCGGACCCGGTTCTCTGCCTTACATGAACTTGGCCATTTGGTACTCCACATTCCGGCAGACACTCCGCTGGAAATAAAAGAAAAGTGGTGCCATTATTTTGCAGGAGCCATGCTTATGCCTCGTCAGGCAGCAGAAATGGAATTTGGCTTAAAACGGAGCAAAATTCTCTTTAAGGAATTGGGTGCAGTAAAACAGCAATATGGAATTTCCATGCAAGCCCTCATGATGCGTTTGCTTAGCCTGGGAATTGTGACCAAAAGTTATGTAAGTTCTTTCTATTTCATGATGAATCAATTGGGCTATCGCAAAGTCGAGCCATATCTATATGAGGGAAAAGAAAACAGCGGCCGGTTTATGCAGTTGCTTTTCAGGGCAGTAGCCGAAGAAATTATTTCCATTGGCAAAGCCGCTTCATTGAATAACCAAAGCATTGCCGAATTTCAAAGGGACCATCTCTCAATTGGATGAAAATTGCGGTAAAAGACACTTCATTGCCGCCAGGTTTTTCATCCTGTCGGATTCGGATTATGATATGCACATCCGAAAAAAGGCAAAACAATTGGGTCTTGAATATCATGGTATACCTCGGGTTTTCGATCAGATTGTCCACCTTCATTTGATATCAACAGCAGTAGCTTTAGAAAAACTTTCCATTCTATATGACCATAACATTCTGTACAAAAATAGCCAGATAATGTACAATGACTTGCAGCAGCGGGTTAAAAATTAGTCTTCATAAGGCCATTTTATTTTTTGCGGCAGGTGGTTTATAAAACAGCCAAAATTCCGTCCAGCTAGTATGAGTCTCTGCATTTGTGTATTGAAAAAACTGTAGAACTTAACTTTCAATTCGTCACTCAAACTACCTATAACTCACCTACTCTTTCCCATCCACATTCGCTTTCCTGCCTTCATTTTGCGCTGAATGAGCTAGTCAAAATTTGGATCTATTTATTCAGTAACTACAAAATTGTGTTCGAAAGTGCCACTTTAATCATGCTGAAAAATCCAGTATTGGTTTGCTTAAAGCTTCTGCAAAAAGAACCAGGGATTAGATTTTGCCAGGAATGCGTGATGCCCGATCAGCGATGGAAACCATGTTTGACAGCAAAATCAAGCGCATACTTAAAACATGCCAAACGACAATAAAGCACCATTTCACTTTACAAAGGCTACCTTTATGGGTTCTAATTCAGATGTATGCTTCAAAAAATACTGGACAACTTTAATATCGATGCCCTCAACCCCATGCAGTTGGCCAGTATCGAGGCCTCAAAAACAAAAGTAGATATCGTACTTCTTTCGCCAACAGGTTCAGGAAAAACCCTCGCTTTTTTGTTGCCTGTTTTAGAATCTATAAAAGCAGAAAACAAAGAAGTTCAGGCACTTGTGGTGGTGCCATCACGGGAGTTGGCTTTGCAGATTGAGCAAGTTTGGAAGCAAATGAACACTGGCTATAAAGTCAATTGTTGCTATGGTGGCCATGCCATGAAGGTAGAGAAAAACAACCTGAGCCAGCCTCCTACCCTACTCATCGGCACGCCTGGGCGCATTGCACACCATATCAGAAACAACAGTTTCAATCCTTCGTTTGTGAACACACTGGTGCTCGATGAATTTGACAAATCACTTGAATTGGGCTTTCAAGATGAAATGGGATTCATTATTTCGAACCTCAACCATTTGAAAAAAAGATTCTTGACCTCGGCTACCAGTCTGAAAAAAATCCCTGAATTTACTGGGGTTCGTAATCCACTAAAGCTCGATTTTCTCAATAAATCTTCCCCAACCAAAACGACCTTAAAACTCAAAAGTCTTAGAACCGAAGGAAGCGACAAACTCCACTTGCTGTTTGAGTTGATCTGCTATTTGCAAAATAAACCCAGTCTCATTTTTTGCAATCATAAGGATGCGGTTGATAGAATTTCGGCTTTGCTATTGTACAAAGGCGTGGCTCATGGTGTATTTCATGGCGGCATGAACCAGGAAGAAAGGGAAAGGGCTTTGATCAAATTCAGAAATGGAAGTTTTGCAGTTCTCATCAGTACAGATCTGGCTTCACGTGGTTTGGATATTCCAGAAATAGAGTCGGTGGTGCACTACCAATTGCCCATTGTTCCAGATGTTTTCACGCACCGTAATGGCCGAACTGCCCGAATGAATGCTGAAGGAACAGCCTGGTTGCTTTTTTCCGGCGAAGATATTCAGCCCACTTACATCAACGAAGTGCCTGAACAAGTGATTTTGCCCAAAAAAGCAATTTTACCCCAAAAGTCAGCCTGGCAAACCCTTTACTTGTCGGTAGGCAAAAAGGACAAAGTCAATAAGATGGATATTGTTGGCATGTTGCTTCAAAAAGGAGGCTTGGACAAAGAGGACCTGGGATTGGTAGAAGTCTTGGATTTTGCCTCGTTCGCAGCCATTAAAAGTGAAAAAATAGTGTCTGTGGTGGCGGCAGTTGAGGCAGAAAAGATAAAAGGCAAAAAGGTGAAAATGGAAATAGCCCGCTAATTGGTTTAGGATCAGGGTATAAAACGGTCAAGACCTGTGCTGTACGATTTAGTTGAGTGGGTGTTTTCAAGGGATATTTGAAAACAAAGCATAAAGGTTATCTTCACAAAAAATAACCCGATCCTAAAACCTAACAAACTGGAAAAGATCTTCAATAACCTCATAGAAGGTTTTATTGACACCCAAATAGGTATTTCGAAAGAGTTTCTAAGCCCCATACTTTCCAATCATTTAGCTGATAATCTGAGATTGGTTTATGCCCAAAAGCAAATGGCCCCTGCCGGAACAGGAAACAAAGTCAATATTCATCAAGACAAACTGATTCGTAGCGATGTTATTTTCTGGCTCGACCGGAAGCACAACAATCAATATGAAAACTCCTTTTTTGACTTGATCGACCTTTTTGTTATCCACTTGAATTCAACCTGTTTTACAAGTATTTCGAGCTATGAATTTCATTATGCCATGTACGACAAAGGCAGTTTTTATAAGAAGCACCTCGACCGGTTTCGAAACGATAGTAGCCGTCAATTTTCGTTTATTTTCTATTTAAACCCTGATTGGAAGGCAGCAGATGGGGGAGAATTGTGCGTGTATCTCGACAAAAGGGTACAATTAATTGCCCCTGAAATGGGTAAAACTGTGTTTTTTAAAAGCAGTGAACTTGAACACGAGGTTTTGTTAACCAATAAAGCCCGACTCAGTATTGTAGGTTGGTTGAAAACTGGCCATAAGTAGGGCTACTGCTTTTCGCAGGCTATAGTGGCAGCTAGCTGGACTATATCTCCAAATGGCAAACCCTGCTCAACCACCATCACAAACCCTCCCAATTACACAGATTAAGGTTTTTGTCTTTCAGTTCTTTCTGAATTTTCTGAATTTTGAAAAAGACAGCACGTTCTCTGTTGGCATCAAAGCCCTATCGGATGCTGCTTGCAGGAGGTGCGCCGAAGGTGAAAAACCGCAGTTTGTACACCTGAAGCGTTCTGACCTGCCTCCCCGACGGCTTAAAATCCAAGCCAATCTCAACCGCCAACCTTGCAAATGAGGTAGATACCTACAATCCAGGATTCGGAAAATTTCTTTTAATCCAGCATGGCAATATGGACTTCAACTTCATGCACTGCCCCGTCATCCAGCAAAGGAACTGCGTTTCCTTCCTCTCTCTGGCTGTCGGTGTTCCAATATGAACCAACCAAATCTGAATCCTGAAAAACAGTAAAGCGATAGGTTGCGGTTCTGAATTGATAGGTGATGGTTACCGAAGGCCAATCCTTTGGAAAGCATGGCTTGAACACCAACTTTTCCACTTTCAGTTCCATTCCCAATAAACTGCTGATGATAAACTGGTACATCCAACCGGCAGAACCTGTGTACCAAGTCCAGCCACCACGACCTTTGTGCGATTCGTTGGCATATACATCTGCAGCCATTACATAAGGTTCCACTTTATAGATCTGAACAGATTCAGGGTCTATACCGTGGTTGATTGGCTGAATCATGTCAAACAATTCCCATACTTTTTCCCTGTTACCTAATCCCGCAAATGCCATCAGTGCCCAGATGGCTGCATGCGAATACTGACCTCCATTTTCCCGAACGCCTGGAACATATCCTTTTATATATCCGGGGTTTGGCCCATGTACATCGTTAAATGGAGGATCTAGCAGTTGTATGAGTTTTAAATCTTTGTTTACAAGAAATTTATCGAGCGAAGCCATAGCTATCTTCTGCCTTTCGGGTGATCCTGCTTTTGATAATACCGACCAACTTTGAGCTATGGCGTCAATCTTACATTCCTCATTTATATGCGAACCAATAGGTGTCCCATCATCAAACCAGGCACGTTTATACCAATCGCCATCCCAGGCCGAAGTTTCTAAATTGGTTTGAAGTTTGGCAGCTTCCATTACGCAGGTATTTGCAAATGCAATGTCTTCAAATAGAATAGCAGTTTCAGCAAACCGATTCAGCACTTCAAACAAAAAGAACCCGAGCCAGACGCTTTCTCCTTTGCCTTTAACTCCAACCTGATCCATGCCATCGTTCCAGTCGCCTGAGCCAATCAAAGGCAAACCATGTTCCCCAAAATGGAGACTATGATTGATGGCCCTTACGCAGTGTTCGAACAGCGAACCACTTTGAATCCCACGTACAGGAAGATCGTAAAAAGAATCTTCATCCAGATGCAAAAGCCTGCTTTCCAAAAATCCAACAGATATGCTTAATATTCCAGTATCTCCGGTGGCCTCCACATAATGTGAAGTAGCAAACGGCAACCAAAGCAAATCGTCGCTGCAACGTGTCCGAACCCCTCGGCCTTCGGGCGGGTGCCACCAGTGCTGAACATCGCCTTCTTCAAACTGCCGGGATGCACTTAGCAGAATCTGAGCCCGGGTCAATTCAGGTTGGGTATGAATAAGCCCAAGCACATCTTGCAGCTGATCTCTGAACCCGAATGCACCTCCAGACTGGTAGAAACCGCTGCGGGCAAAAATTCTGCAGGCCAGGGTTTGGTAGGTGAGCCAGCCATTTGCAAGAAAGTTCACACCAACATCGGGCGTGTGAACGTGAACAGCACCCAAAACCTCCTGCCAGTAATTTTTAACATGGTGCAAGGAAAGAATCACATGATCATGGTCAATAAAATTCTGGATAAGGCCAATGGCTTCGTGGGTATTTACTTCATTTCCGATCTGGAAAATGATATCCTTTTCGGCGCCATCCAGCAATTCAAATTTGGCCTGGAGGGCAGCACAAGGATCGATACCGGCACCTACTTTGCCCGACAATTGATTTCGGTTCATAGCCTGCGGATTGGCCAAATTCCGATTCCTTCCTATAAATTCTGACCTATCGGTGGTATAACTTGGTTTTTCTGTATTGACTTTAAAAAAAGTAACTCTTTCAGCAAAGGCGGAATTGTAGCGGTTTCTGAACAGCAATGCGCCCGTGCCAGGTTCCAGTTCGGATATCACATGCATATTGGTTTTCGACCGCAAGTCGCCCATAATGATTTCCAGAAATCCGGTTGCCGATAGCTTTCTAGCTTTTCCAGATTGATTTTTTATCTTCAGCAAAATGAATTTTATGGGCAATTCGGTATCAACAAAAACACACATTTCGGAAGAAATGCCTTGATGAAGGTGCTCGAAACTGGTTACGCCGAATTCATGCGTAACAAGATAAGGTGTTTCACCTTTTGATGGATATGGACAGGGAGACCAAAAATGCCCGGATTCCTCATCCCGGATGTAAAACGCTTCTCCGCCAGCATCGCTTACCGGATCGTTGCTCCAAGGGGTGATGCGGTATTCATGGGCATTGATTGCCCATGTGTAGGCAGAGCCAGTTTCTGAGACTACAGTTCCAAAATTGGGATTTGCAATCACATTCACCCACGGAGCCGGCGTAGTTTTGTTTTTGGGCGACCATATTTTATAAGATTTGCCGCTCTGAGAAAATCCTCCGGTTCCATTAAAAAACGCCAGGTCATGAGGGAATTCGAGTTGTGGATAATTTTGATTGTCGTAAACTTCAGTAGATTTTTGTTCCCGGAATGGCGCTATCACCCTACCCTGAGACAATTTATTGACCTGTTCTGCCAAAGTTCCCCTATTGTCATAGATAATGACCCGGGCAACACTTTCAAACAAAATACGGTCTTCAGATGAAATCTGATCAGCCGATTTTACAAAAATACTCCCCGGTTTGCTCGAGGCCGCATTGATTCCAGCTTCCATGGTGATCAATCCCAGAATCTGGTCTTGCAAAACCTGTCGGTATGTGCCATGGTCTTCGTTCCAGATCACAAGGTCAACTGCCAGGCCTTTCAATCGCCAATAAGCATGAGCCTGAATCATTTGCCTCACTAGTTCTATGCTTTCCTGTTCAAAAATATGGAGCAAAACTATTGGCAGATCGCCTGAAACAGAATGGCTCCAGAGACCAGATTGACCCCGAAAATTGTTTTTAATGACCGCTGGATCGGCCCGCAATGCTGGATTGAGGTAAATGACACTTGCAGCCAGGCGATCGTACAACTGGGCATCGGCTTCGGTCGCATTTATTTGTCGTAAAAGCACCTGACTGTGGGTCCAAGAAAGCTCGAATCCTCTTTTTTTCAGGTGTTGATCCCGGTATTTATGCATCATCGTTCTGCAAATACTTCGGGTTTCAGCAATTCCATAAATCAAGTCGATCGTCGCAGTTTGGTTGGGTTTGAGGGAAATCCGATGCCTGATCGACATGATCGGATCGAGCACTGAGCCCTGTTTGCCAGACAACATTTTAACATCCATTGCGTGTGGATGGGTTAGGTTGTTGCCCCTGCCAATAAACTCCATCCGGTCTGTTTCAAAAGAAACAGACTCAATTTCAGCTCCAAAAACATCCATCATGTGAAACATCCATGGCGGCAGTTCACTTGCGGACCGTGGACGTCTGGTGCTAAAAATTGTTTTGTGTTCTTGTAGTATTTCGGTTTGAACAAACAGATTGCTGAATGCAGGATGAGCCTCATCTGAAGCTTGGCTTGCCATCACTACCTCAGAATAACTTGTGATTTCAAGGGTTTTTAACACCCCAGATTTATTGGTGATTTTGATCCGCCTCATTTCTATATCATCCTCAGGCGAAATGACGATTTCTGTCTTGGTATGAATGCCAAAATCTTCCCTACGAAATTCTACGAGACCTTGCGAAAAAATCGCTTCAAAAGCATCGGCAGTTTGCAAGGTGGGTTGATGTGTGTTTGACCAGAATTTGCCTGTGTCTACATCCTTAATATAACAAAATGTTCCCCGGTCGTCTAAGGTTGAATCTTCCCTCCAACGGGTAAGAGCCAAATCTTTCCACCTGGTAAAGCCGGCTCCTGAATTGGTAATCATGACCTGGTAACGGCCGTTGCTCAAGAGTTGAATTTCTGGAATAGGAGTATTTGCTGAGCTTATACACCTGACAGGGGCTTGGGTAGCAATGGCATGTGTTTCTATGATATCGGATGTGTGGGCATAAAATACCGTGGCCCTGGGTATCCGTTCTTGTAAAAGCAAAAGAGTAGCCTGAAAACGAAGTTCTGCACTAAACCGCTCCTGCATAGGTTTACCTAACAAAAAATGGCTGAGCGAAACCAGGCTCATACCTTGGTGGTGGGCCATGTAAGAATATATAATGCTCTTATTTTTGCCTCTTTGTAAACGGCTGGTCGTAAAATCTATGGCTTCATAAAAACCAAAGTCACCTTCATAACCCTCTGCGGCAAGCAACTGCAGATTGGTTGTTGCCTTGGCAGGCGACACCATCAAAGCCAACATGGTTGCATAAGGCGCAACAACAAGATCTTCTTCTAAACCTCGTTTTAACCCCAGTCCGGGTACGCCAAATGCCCGGTATTGGTAATTCATGCTGGCATCTACAGTGTTGTAGCCCGATTCTGAAATTCCCCACGGAATCCCTCTCTGACCACCGTATTCTATTTGACGCTTTACGGTTGCCTTGACAGTCTGGTGGAGAAGGGTATTTTCGAAAGAAGGCATAACCAAATTTGGCATCAGGTATTCGAACATCGATCCACTCCACGAAAGCAAAATAGGATCACTTCCAGAATTGGTCAATAAACGCCCCAGGGCAAACCAGCTTTCCTGCGGGAGTTTTCCCTGGGCCACTGCCACAAAAACGCCCAATCTGGCTTCGGAAGCCAGCAGGTCATAGAAACTATTGTCTTTCCTTTGTTCATCCACGTTGTAGCCGATCCGCAATAGGTTAGTCGATTTTTCGTACAGCAACTCATAATCCGCAGAACTGAAATCTTCGCATTGGTTCACCATTTGCTCCAGCTTTAAAATCCTATCGGCAGCCCGAACTTTGCCCTCCAACAGCATTGACCTCATTTTTTGGAGCCACAAGCTTTCATCAGCAGTATTGGACTGTTGTTCATACTGGTCAATGTGAGGCAAAAGCAACTCCGGCATCTCCACGAGCGTTTGAAGGGTGGGAATGTGATCGGCTGGAGCAAAATGACCAAAGTCTTCTGGAAATGGTAAAATATTGAACCAAGGAATAGTAAATAAAAGATCGTCAAAAATTTCGTTCGCCTGGCGGAGTAGACGGCTGGTCCAGAATTGTTCATTAAGATCCCGACCTATCTGGTGCCTTGTCAATTCGCCCAAATGAAAAATAAGTTCTCTAAGATGTCCCTTCACAACCAACAACGACAGGTGATCTTCTCTTTCTGCAACATCTAAAATACTCATGATTTTATCTATTATTTCTGCATGGTTTCCTTTGGCAGATTCTTTAACAAGTCTTGTTGTTGTTTGAAAACCCTGGTACATTTTTTTAGTAAAAACGGGCTGTTTAGGAACAGACAAAAGTCCTTGACGGAGTGTAAGCAAATGCCCGCACAAGTTTCCGGTGTCAACTGTAGAAACATATCTTGGATGAAGAATTTGCAGAGAAATGGTATCGTACCAGTTGAAAAAGTGCCCCTGGAATCGTTCCAACCTACTCATCGTACTCAGTGTTTCAAATGTTCTGTGTGTCAAATCGCCTATGCTGATATAGCCGAAGTCGTATGCTGTTAGGTTGGCTAATAATGCCAAACCCATATTGGTGGGCGAAGTACGGTGGGCAATTACAGGAACAGGTTGTTCTTGAAAATTATCGGGCGGGAGCCAGTTTTCTTCTTTTCTTACAAAATGTTCGAAAAATGACCATGTTCTCCTTGCCGTGTTATGAAGAAATTCCATTTGATCTTCATGAAGATGGGTAATTTCTTCCTTTTCTGGTTTCCCTAACTGCCGGGCCAGAACAGGAGCAACAATCCAAAGAATGAGAAAGGGCGAGGCCACTAAAAGAGAAATCAAATCTGCCTGAACGTAAAGAAATACACCTGTTCCAATTGCCAGAACTGGTGCCATCCACAATGATTGGTACATGGCCGAAATACTTTTGCTTGGCGTGGTAGATGAATTCGAAAATGGAGACCACTCCAACAGTTTCCGTCTGGTTACAACCATTCGCCAGTTGGTCAGAATTACGGCGTCAGTATATCGCCAGGCTTCGTAAGGCAAAACTGCAACACCAAAAACAAATCGAACAACGGTATCCCAGCAAAATGAACCAACTTCTGAAAAGTGAGCCGAAACACCTAGATCTTTGGGTTTATGAAACAGTTGCCAACCAGCAGCCGCAGCTACAGGCATCAAAATGATGATGGTGACAGCTAAGGTCCAAAACCAGGGAAATGGTAAAACAATCCAACCCAAAATCAACAAAAGGAGCATTGATAGAGGCAGCAAGCTTCGCCTCAGGTTGTCCGCAATTTTCCACCTTGAAAGGGCGGAAAGTTTGTTGCTTTTAAGCCGGCCATCTACCCCTGATACAAACGGCAACATCCAGGCTCCAATTTGCCAGTCTCCCCGAATCCAGCGGTGGTGGCGCTTAATATCGTCAACATATTGCGCCGGGCTGTCCTCATAAAGAAGTACATCGCTTAGCAATCCAGATCTGGCATAACAGCCTTCTATCAAATCGTGACTCAGAATCCGGTTGTTTTGAAATACCTGCCCAACAGCCTGTTCAAAAATATTGACATCATATATTCCCTTTCCAATAAATGAGCCTTCGCCAAATAAATCCTGATAAACATCCGAAGACATCCTTGTGTAAGGGTCGATTCCGGAAACGTTTCCCTGCAGCCTTTGGTAATAAGAAGTAGCAGTTTTTGGAATGCTGGTGGCTACACGGGGCTGAATGATGCCATACCCTTCAGTAACTCGGTTTTTTTGATAGCTATAAACTGCCTGATTGAGCGGATGAGCCATGGTGGCAATAAATTTTCTGGCTGCCTCTCTTGGCAATTGGGTATCAGAGTCAAGTGTGATAACATATTTAACATTGGATAGAATGGTGTATTTGCCTGTAACCAACGAAAATTCGTCCTTACTGCGTCCTCTAATAAATGCATTGAGGGCAGCAAGTTTTCCTCTTTTCCTTTCGAAACCCATCCATTTTTTTTCCCTGTCGTTCCAGGTTCTTGGTCTATGAAACAGAAAAAAAAGATCTTCCTCAGGTTGCTTGTATTTTCTATTCAGCTCTTCAATAAGATGATTGGCCAGATCGAGCAATTCGTCGTCACCTGGCATAATTTCGGCATCCGCATCTGTAAAGTCGGTCAACAAACCAAAATGCAGGTTTTTTTCCCGGTTTGCCAGAAATCGAATTTCCAGGCCTTCTACCAAATCTTCGATATAGGCTTTGCTTAAAAGCATGGTGGGGATAACAACCAATGTTCGACATTCAGTCGGAATCTCTTTCGAAAAATCCATCCTGGGAAGCAATTGAGGGCTCACCATAATGGTAGAAAGCCAGTTGATGAATGAAATGGCGAGCTGAGCACTACCAGAAACTGATAAAAATCCGGCTAAAATCAGGATTCTCCAATCATGATAACCATATTGGTAGGCAATGTAAAACAACCCGGCTGCACCTGATAAAGTGAGTGAAATGATCGAAAACAGATACAGAAAAACGGGCATCTTTTGGCATATCCTTGTTAGTTTTTGCTTCAGAGAATAGCGCATTTCCACTGCCTGTTCCACTTCTGGTCTTCCTTTGTCTATTAAAAAATAACCAAGGTGTTCCTTCCTTTTCGAATTTTCGATTGGTTCCCGGTAGCTAGAGGCTAGTTCCAACACCTTTTTGGCAACCTCCACTTCTGAGTAAGTGCTAAATTTAGCAATGACCTCTACCACGTGTCGGTATTGGTCTCTGGTGGCAAAATCCATTAAGGGATATGCGCCTGTTGGATCCTGCCTCAATATTCCTTCCACCAGGCTTAGTGTTTCTACAAATTCCCGCCAATCTGTAGCACTAAGAAAACGCAATGTGCCAATGCTGTTGCGTACAGAAACTTGGTCGATAGCTTGTTTCTGATTTTCCTGGTGAACAAGCTCAGTTCCACTAGTACCCAATGCTGTCAATTGTTGTTCCATCCACCCGAGTGGAAGGGCAAGCGAAGGACCTTTTCCCTGAAGGTTCCTGATAAAGCCTGCCACAAAGGGACCAGTCAGTTCGGGTTTGGAGCGTACCATGTCGGCAATGGTGAGTATCAGATTCCCGGGCGCTTCTTTCACCGTGGCAATCATTCTTTGTGCCCAATATTCCGCTAGATTATGGTCGATCATATCCAGAGCAATCCTGGCAGAAACACGACGGAGATTTTCTATTACTGCTACCCTTAGCATGATCGGAATAGCCCACAACTCGCCTAGCGTAAGCGTAGTAACGATCTGATAGGAAGCAATAAAACTACTCAGGCTGCGGATGTCAACCCGACCATCGCTATGGGAAATTATGGCAAGTACGATGTCATAAACCCTCGGCATTCCGGCTGATATTCCTTCTGAAAGATAGGGCAATCCTTCGCTGTATCCTTTGGGGAGATGTTTGCGTGCTATCGTAATCTGTTCCTCAATCAGGTAATAATTATCCAAAAGCCATTCTGCAGCAGGCGTGATCGTTTCACCCGACCGGATGCTTTCGACCAATAAATTCCGGACTTCAAGTAGGGTTTTTTCGTTGTCATCCAGCCGCTTCAACATTTTGTCGGAACCCTTCCGACTAAGCAATTTGTGTGAACGGGCTACAACTTTGCCGTGCTTGTCCATTTGGTTTGAACTAAACAGCTCAGACCGAAATGGTTCTTCTACAGCGGATTGGCGAGTGGAAACATTGCCTTGAAAACTTTCCCGAAGGCGGGATAAAATATCGAAAACGTGAATGGATGGTACCTTCATGAATAGAAATTAATGAGTAAGAACCTGGAAATGAAATCATTATCCTTTGAAGCAAGGACTATGAAGTTCAAAATCTAAGGGTTTAAAAGGAATTGTTAGCTCAAATCTTAGGTCTGAATGAGCTAATTCAGCGTCATTGGAATCTGTAATACCCTGGAATCCAGATATGACATGGTAAAAACAGGAACGGATCAATTTTTATAAACAGGAAAGGCTTCTCGCCTTCGTCTTAATTTTGTAAACCAGAAGTAGACAAACCCAATGTCCTAACTTGAATTTGTAAAATAAGAAAAATATGCGAAGGGAATTGTTATATTTTATTGTCAAACAGTTACAGAATTCATTCCTTTTTTTCGCAAGTGAAATTAGTTTTCGCTGTGTCTGATAATACTGTTGCCAAAAAAGAATCGATATTTAAGCGTCTCACTGTTGCACTTTCCAGTGGAGGGTAGTGAAATTCATTAATTTTTGCAAAATTATAATTCAATCTCTGAGTTGGAATTATGCTCTATTTCCCCTAAAGGGCCACCTTTTTTATTGCAGTATTCGTTTCTGGTTATGGACTGAATATTTTGAAAGATTATTTTTAGGTATTTTGTCACTGGTGTCCAACTATAAGGCGTCGCCTCGGTTCGTGACCTCACGAACCGAAACTAATTTAAATACGCTTACATCATTTTTAAAAAGGAACATATTTGATAAAGGTTCGTGAGGACACGAACCTGGGCTGAGATAAAGGTTCATGAGAACACAAACCTGGGCTGAGATAAACAAACATAAAACTACTTTTCGCTCTTCTTTCTCTTTTGCTTTAGTTCTTCCTGTCGTTTCTCTTCCGCCTTTTCCTTTTTCTCTCTGGCCTTTCTTTCTTTCTTTTTAAAATATCCCCGCAGCAGGAAGTTGCTTTTGGCAGCTTCCATATTTTCATCAAGGCCTTTGGAGCTCTTTTTCAGGTTGTTTATGGTTTGTCCCAGGTCTTTTGCCAATGAAGGATCTCTGATTAGCCTTGCTAGCGTACCATTGCCTTTATTGATATTTCGAGCAATTTCCGAAAAGTCCTTCGTGATAGAGGCCGTATTGTCTGCAGTCATTTGAATGCTAGCCATAATGGCATCTGTCTCAATTGGTTCGCTTGATTGTAGCATGGCATCGGCTTCAACCATAGGTTGATTTCCCTCACTTTGAGAAATATTGAGAACTCTATCGCCAATGATACCCTCCGAGCCAATAGAACCTACGCAGTCCGTTTTGATAAATTTCTGAATTTCTTTGCGGATGAGCATATCCACCAACACAGTGGAGTCGTTCACAATCATAATTCGATCCACAGTACCCACATTAATTCCCGAAAAGCGAACCTTGTTACCCACCTGAAGACCACTAACGTTGTAGAATTTTGATGATATTTTAAAAACGGGATTAAACATGTTTTTCTGCTTTCCGATTACAAAAATACCACCAACAAAAAGTGCGAGGCCCACAATTACAAAGACCCCCAGCCAGAATTTAAAACTTGAATTATTTGTTTCCATGATTTTTTTAATTGAAAATGCATTAAGAAAAATAAGATTTTATGAAAGGGTCCTTCGAGTTTTCGAAGTCAGAAAGGCTTCCCTCTGCATAGGATATCCCGTCGTCTATCATCACAATGCGATCTGCTACAGATTGCACGCACTTGATGTCGTGAGTGATGATGATGGATGAAGTTTCGTATTTTTCCTGAACAGCATTGATTAGGTCACTTATCTCGTCAGATGTGATTGGATCAAGACCTGTTGTTGGCTCATCATATAGCATAATGAGTGGTTTCACAATGATGGTGCGTGCAAGGCCGATTCTTTTCCGCATGCCTCCCGACAGCTCTGAGGGCATTTTATTGGCAGTATCAGGAAGTCCTACATTTTCCAAAACTTCAATTATTTGATCTTCGACTTCTTGGTTGGTTAGGTCTTTCCTGATGCGCCTAAGCGGAAACTCAAGATTTTGTTTCACAGTCATAGAATCGTAAAGGGCGGCACTTTGAAAGAGAAAACCAATCTTTTTTCTCAGTTCTTCCAAGGGCTTCTTTTTAATACCATTCATTTCGATGCCTTCTATTTTTATGGATCCAAAATCTGCTTGAAGAAGTTGAACAATGCATTTGATAAGCACCGATTTGCCAGACCCCGATTTGCCCAAAACCACCAGATTTTCTCCCTTGTAAAGATCGAGCGTTAGCCCTTTAAGCACAGGATTCTGACCAAAACTAATTTTTAAATCCCTGACCTCGATGATGGTTTCTTTCCTGGATTCAGTTTTTGGTGCGACTCCCTTCTTCGAAACTGCTGTGATCATATAAACATATCTGTTATTTGAACAGCAATCATATCTGCTACGATCACCAAAAGAGAGGAAAGCACAACTGCAGAATTAGCTGCTATCCCAACACTTTCTGTACCCCTGCCAGCATTGTATCCCTTGTAGCAACCCACAAACCCTATTATTCCTCCAAAAAAGAAGGTTTTTATCACAGCAGGTAGAAAATCTATGAAATCCAGGTTACCAAATGCCTGACTAAAAAACAATATAAAATTGATATCTCCTTTAATGTTTATACCAAGCCAGCAGCCGAATATTCCCCAGGCATCTGCATAGAGCACCAACAATGGAAGCATGAGAATAGCAGCATAAACCCTTGTTACCACCAGATATCGCATAGGATTGATGGATGAAATCTCCATGGCATCTATTTGCTCAGTCACTTTCATGGAACCAAGTTCTGCTCCCATGCCAGAGCCGATTTTGCCAGCACAGATTAAAGCTGTAATGACAGGACCCATTTCCCGAATGAGGGAAGTAGCCACCATGCCAGGGAGCATAGTTTCTGCTCCAAATTGAATGAGAATAGGCCTGGATTGGATGGTAAGCACCAGTCCCATAATAAGGCCGGTAATGGAAATAAGTGGCATTGATTTGTTGCCCACCTGGTAGCATTGCCTAAAAAATTCCCTGAACTCAAATTGAAAAGAAAAAGACTCTCGAAAAGTTTGCAGGATGAATATTTGAACAGAGCCTACGTCTTGAAAAAATGTTTTCATTTTACTTAAATGAACCAAATATGATTTGGAGTGTCAGTTCGGATTTTTAGTTTGGCAAATAGAAAATGCTTTCAGAAATTCATGAAAATCAAAAATGCAAAGTTTTAAATAATAGATGGTAAAAGATTTCAATATTTTAGTTTCTTTTTATAAAATTCGTAGAATACCACATTCTGTTAAAGCTAATTTCCAGGCTGTAATGCTTATTTGTGTTTTATATTTTTCATACTGGTTCGGCACTGTTACTTTTGGGATAAACAGGTATCTGATGGTTGCCAACTTCTAATGCAAATACCTTTCAATAAATATTGGGGATTCATTATTGTATTGTTTTGTATGGCAATGCCTTATCCAGTAATGGGTCAGGTAGAGCCAGATTCGATGCGGATTTATAAGCACTTAGATTCAAAATCGAAGAAGCACGCTTTTACCAGATGGCTATTTCATACGATAGTTGTGATGCCACAGCCAGAAAAGAAAAGTCAAAGACTTGCCAAGCCAGTGAAACAGGTTCAGCCATTTGTGGAAGGAGCAGGCATGAAGATCAGATCTGTTACAATTTGGGTGATGGATCCATTCGGGTTTTCTGTAAATGATACAGCCAGACGACCAAATTTTAACGCAGAAAAACTGGGCAACAAAGCTCATATCAAATCAAAAGTTTTCCTCATCAGAAATCAACTTTTATTTGAAAAGGGTGACACCCTCGACCCGCTGATCTTGAGCGAATCTGAGCGGATCTTGCGGCAGGCCCCATACATCACAGATGCACGAATAAGGATAAAAATCAAAAAAAGACAAGGCAAGGGAACCAGAGATAGCGTAGATGTGTTCGTTTTTGCTCAGGATCAATGGTCGATACTGCCAGAAAGTGGACTCGATCCCACTGCGCCAAACCTTATTTTGACAGATAGAAATTTTTTGGGATTGGGAACATCCATCAAACAGGAGCTTGCCTACAAAGGCTCCGAAAATGGTGTATTTTACAAAGGTGAAATAGGCATTTTCAATATCAGAAAGTTGTTTTTGAGCACCAATTTAATCTATCAATCTGACAAGGATTTAAGTTATTTAGGCATCCAGTTCGACAGGCCCTTTTATTCGCCCCTCACCAAATGGGCTGGCGGATTTTCTGCCATCAGGAGAAGCACCTATTTCGCTACACATGATGACACAACAAAAGCGAGAAAGTTGCATTCTGTTTTATTTGACGAATATGACGGTTGGATAGGCAAAAGCTGGCAATTGGAAAAAGGCAGTAGCGTGGAGCAGCGAAGTACTGTATTTATTGCCGGGGCCAGGATGGTACAAACCATGTATAAGCGAAGGCCGGTGAA
This sequence comes from Cytophagales bacterium, assembly GCA_038205175.1. Lineage (GTDB taxonomy): Bacteria > Bacteroidota > Bacteroidia > Cytophagales > Flexibacteraceae > JBBRCC01. The sequence goes on from JBBRCC010000056.1 coordinate 17,714, forward strand.
AGAGGTGGATGTATTCCTTCAAAACATAAACCGCAACCTGGTCCTGGCCAGTATTGGTATTTCCAGACGTCAATTTTACAAAGAAAAATACCTGTATCGCTTTGGAGCAAACGAGGATGTACCCATAGGTTTTTCACTGCAATTGATAGGTGGTCAGGAAAGGCGGGAGTTCAGAAATATTCAATATTACTCTGGAGCCAGTGCATCGGTAGGCTGGTACAGAAAAATGCTTGGCTACATTGCCCTCCAATTGTCTTATGGCAATTATTACAACAAAACAGATTTGAACAGAGGTTTGATCCGGTTTAATGTCAATACATTTTCGAACTTGGTTCAATATAACAAATGGGCATTCAGGCAATTTGTATCTTTTCAAACAATTTATGGGCTCAATCGGGAACAATTCGAATACGTGGATCTCAACGGAAGCCAGATGTATGGATTTAGCAGTGATGTTTTGCGGGGGAAGAGCAAGTCTATACTAAATCTTGAAACGGTGTTTTACACGCCTTTCAACCTCTTTGGATTTCGAATAGCCCCTGTTTTACTGATGGGTTTTGGTAAAATTGGAGACGATTTCAACTCATTGATAAACAGCAGAATATTTCAGGCATATTCGATTGGACTCCTGGTGAGAAACGAAAACCTTGTGTTTCAAACCTTCGAACTTTCCATCGGTTTTTATCCTTACCTCCCCGGCGGCAACGATGTATTCAGGTTCAACCCAGTGAACAGTTACCGACTTCGGGTCCGGGATTTTGGCCTGCCAAGACCTGATGTTTTGATTTATGATTAACATTCAAAAAGTTGAGTCACCATCCACATTTGAAAACGAGCTGTTTCTAAATTTTACATATTATATGGAAAAATGGTTGAATATTAAACCACTTTGCAGACCTATCCCCTACTATTCAGATCTTTGCGTTTCGAGCGGAAATGAACAGGTGCGGTGGAACACAAACTTATAGTATAAACCTTGTGCGCTGAATACGCACTACCCAACCACCCTGTAGAAAAAATCTATGTAGAAATGCATAAAAAGAGGTTTAAATTGTAAGTAATACGCCAAAGTCGATCAAAAAATGACTTAATCCAGGCTCAAAATACAAATTTATCCTTTATAAAGTCTAAAAAATGTTTATCAAAACTTTCTTCCATGGCTTTCCTTTTCTTGTTCAAACTTTTTAGCACTTTTTGATTCTTGTCTATGTCTGTGGAGAATAGTTTAACAGCTCTAAAGTAGGGTTCGGGATCGTAGTCTGGCTTTTTGTGTTGTTGTTCGTGCTCTTCAAACATCGTTTTAAATTCCTGCTGTCGCTCACGAAAGTAAACTAACCTGGTATAGGGGCGAGCAGCATACCTGAAATAATAAAATACGTTGTTCCAGCCCGTTACTTTTAATTTCCGATCACCCGGGAAATTGGGAATGGACTGTATATTTTCTTTGGCGATTGTTGCCTTGTCAACGAGTTCTTGTCTTATTTTCTCAGCCGTATGGCCAGTGTCTTCTACAAGAGCTTCAAAAAATTGGCGATTTAACAACCGGATTCCAATCACTTCATTTTTGATGCCAACAGCAAACTTGATCAACTGGATTACTTCATTTTGTTTCGACAACAAGGCCCCACTCGTTCGTTCACCTACAACATGGTTACCAATGCAAAACAGTTGAACTTCGGTATGCACATGTGAGGAAGCTTGCAGCATGGTTTCCAATTGAGAAACCAGGATTTCCTGATGCAACCTTGCACTATCTTTGTTGAATTTTTCAACTTCTATCGCTTTATTGACAAGAAGTGCATTAAGACAACTTTGTAAGGCTTCAAAATAGTGGCCGTAAGCAGTTTTTAACCGATCTTGGCCATTAAATAGATCTATTTCAGTAATTTGAGATTTCTTCTTCGCTATATCAGCAAGCATAGATTCCTTTTTTTGAATCGATTTTGAGGTTGCTCCGTTGAGCAATTCATAGCGGGTAAACTCCAGAAAATCCTTTGTGATCTCGAGCGTAGGATCTCTGAATTCGTCCAAAAAGGCGATTGACCTCGAGTTCGATTGGCCTACAGCCAGGAACTTGACGCTCAATAAAACAAGTGCTAGCACGAAAATGAAAAATGGCTTTTTGTTTGAATTCAAGGGTATTAGTTTAAAAAATTGAGAAATTGAATTTTTATCAATTTTCGAAAATGCAACATGAGTAGCTAAAAAGCAAATCTAAGTTAATATGGGTAAGCGGAAAAATCTGTGAAGTTGAATAGCAAGAGATTATTCTTTGTGGCAAACGCACTGCTCAACCGACCCAATGCAAACAAAGGCGGGTGGGTTGGCGAAAACAGGACAAAACGGTATGCACTACAAATTCATGCTTGGATATAGAAGTTCTTATTCTATTTTTGATGACCCAAGTTTCTCGTACCTTTCATTCTACCTCTCTAATAAGTTGGCATTTATATGAAACTATTTTTACATAAAACCCTCGCTCCATTTGGTTTCTGTTTTCTTGCAGCCATGTTGGTATGCGGCAAAATGGCAGCCCAAAATCAATAAAGGCTCAAAACAGTTGTACCTTTTCTCAATGCCAAAATTACCGATATTGATTCGAAAAATGGCAAGATTTTTACCACGGATGAGTATTTCAGGCTAAAGGTTTTCTCTGATTCGGGAACATTGACCAGATCGATGAATATTTGGAACTTTAATTTTTTTGTGGATCTTACTCGTGATGATGGTTTTACCTACGGTTCAATTCTTGCCTCCGATAAGGAAAGCATTTTGAATTACCAATATTATGATGCAAACGAAAATTGCGGATATTATTACTGGGGACCGGTAGGTACTTCTGCTTATTTGAAAAATTATCGTCATAAACAGCTTCCTTCTTATCCTATATTTTACTACGAAGAAGGGCATGATCCATATTATTATGTTTATGGCCCAAATCAAGAAAATTTTTGTTTTGATTCTAAAGACCAACTGGTTTCATGGGGAGTCAGAACTTTGGAACTTCTTACAAACAGAACCTTTGTCACAGAAAGTTTTATAAATAGATATGGATTAGATTCTACTGGAACCTGGAAATATTTGTTCACCGGGCCAGGCAGAAATATGAATAAAAATATTTGCGCAGACCGTGGTGGAAATTTAAGGTTGTTTCTTAAGCCAACTGACTCATTGAATCTGAATCAAATATCAGTTCCTAAAGCCATTGATAAAATTTATGTTATTCCGATTGATTCATCAGGTGCCATAGGAAATCCTAGCATATTTAATGAACTGAGCCCAAGTGCTTATTTTGTTCCAGTGGCCAATAGTGGATTTATTGAGTACACCTTCGCAGCAGATAGTGGAAATGCCAATCCAGGGTTTAATCTTACTCTGAGAAGAACTTCTCAGCTTGGAGAAACGATGTGGCAAAAGCAAATCAACATCCCTTCAAGAAACCCAGTTGAGGTCCATGACTTAAAATGCGATTCTCTTGGAACTTTGCTTATGTTAAAACACATAATTAAAAAACGTAGTGCTATTTATTATGACTCATTAGTCAAATATGAGATTTTGGCCGTAGATACTCTTGGAGATTTAATTTTGATGGATACTAGCACGAATTGGAACTGGGTTAAGGCGGACAATTTCAAATCAGTAGGAATTTCAAGGATATCTAAAAACAAGTTCGCTATTTCTTTTTCCAGCAATGAAAGCTTTCAGTTTCAAAATAGGGATTTCTACATACCAAGATCTGAGCCTCATAGAGGGGATCGATTGCATTCCTCTTATTTGTTCATATTTTCGAATGAGCAAAGTCTTAATCTTGATATAGCTTTTGAAGGAAATTTTTGCTCTGGAGATTCTATAAAAATAGCATTGCCGCGGGGCATAGCCGATACTTCCGAAGTCTATACCCTTCAGATAAGCGACTCAAGTGGTTCGTTTCAATACCCCACTAATCTTGCTTCAGGGAGTGGCACATTTTTCAAAGCTCCTATGCCGAGCCATTTCCCTGCTAGCAAACACTACCAGCTCAGGTTTATCGCACAAGATCAACAAGTGGCCTATCGGGTCAAATCAAGTATCAATTATATGCCTGCGCTTCCCAGACCAAGCATTTTTACCGTTGGAGGTTCGTCATTCTGTGAAGGAAATCAAGTAAAATTGTTTGGCCAAAACACTTTCAACGGTACAATAGAATGGCAAAGTGAAATAGAAACGACATGGGGACATTACACTGTTCATTCACCAAAGGATACCCTGACCGCAAATAGTAATGGAAGACATTTCTTAACATCTACGTTTGGCTCTTGTGTTTCGCATTCTGATACCATCACTACACGTTCAATTTCTTCGACCATTCCAAGACCAGGAGATTTAGGTAGTTATATTTGCTCACCATCTCCTACCATTCGGCTAACCAAACATTCGCCTACTGGAGTTTGGTCTGGGCCTTTTGTAGCCAGTGATACCTTAGGTCAGTATTTTCAAAGTGAAGATATTGCAGATACTATTTTGCTATACTACAAAGACTATGGCATAACATGTGAAATTGATACTGGTTTTCAGGTCATTTTGTTGGCAAAGCCGGTTCACCAATTCGTTCGTGATTCTATTCTGTGTGTAGGCAATTCGATAGTATTGCCCAATACTCAACTGCCAAACACACAGTGGCGGTTATCGAATAACACCACGATTACCAACTTCCAAGCCATTCAACCGGGCAGTTACCGACTTTGGTGTAGAACCTCTGATTCCTACTGTTCAACTTATTCAGACTTTACAGTCACTGTATTGGGCGATCAGACACCTTTCTGCCAGCAATTTGACTCCATTCCTGAAATGTCATTGTTGCTAAATGCAAGCTATTGCGGAGATGAAAGCGTGGTCGCTTATTTAAAAAACAAATCATTTCAACTTCCTCCAGAGTCAACCTGGGCTCTTCAATTGAGCAACCCTCAGGGGCGTTTTGATACGTTGAGAACAATCGGAGTTTTTAATACGCCCACTTTTCAGTTTCAAATGCCCAACAACATTCCGGAAAGTAATGCATATCGATTGAGAATAAAATGCAGTGACCCTGATACCATTTTCTATGTAAACAGGCCAATCGAAATTCGAACAAAGCCTGCTCCGCCAACAATAGAATCTATAGGACCGCTTGCCTATTGCAGCAACAATATAAACATCCGGACCAGGTTTTTTGCTTCTGGACAGTACCCTTCCAGATGGCAAACCACAGATAGCTCATGGCTTGCAGATACAATAGTTCCTATGTTTAATAAAGTTTATTCAGCAAAATCTTTTAATGGGGCTTGCGTCAGCAACACTTCACAATCGAAAGGGATTTCTATTGATTACCTCAGAAGGATAATTATGACAAGCCGGTCTGCCATGTGTGTACCAACAAGCTCACACACTTTGAGAGCTAGTGTGGCTGGAATCTGGTCTGGCCCTCAGGTTATGAATTCAGGCGTTCCCACCTTCATTCCTACCATAATTGATGACACATTGATGGTCAGATTTGCGGCTACTTATGGCAATAACAATGGTTGCGCTATAGATACCTCTTTTCGAATCATTCAATTTAGAACGCCCACAACGCCGCAATTTTCTGACACAAGTGTATGCAGAAACGGAGGTTTATTTTTATTACCTTTCCGACAATGGACAAACACCTGGACGGGAAACCATATTGCGAACAACATGCACTTTGATCCAATTTTGGCTGACAGTTTAAATACCTTGCGGGTGTTGTCTGCCAATTCTATTTGCCGGACTCAGGGAACTTTAATAATTCGGGTTATTGAAAGCCCTATATTCCCTTGTATTATCACCGATTTTGATATTAGTCTAAACAATGCTTTTTCTGTTTTCCCCAACCCTGCGCACAACAAAATATATTTGGAAGGAGATCTGAAAGAAGTGGAAAACAATAAAATCAACCTTTACAATGCTTCAGGCAAATTGGTATTGTCGCTCGACAGGTATGAAGCAACAGGAATTGACATCGCTCACCTGGCCAATGGTTTATATTTGCTGCAGTATCAAGCCAAATCGGGCAATAAGCTAGTGAAATGGATCAAAGAATAATATATCAATATTAACCCTCATCTTCACCTTTTTGTGTTCTAAGCGGAAAAGAACCGAGGCTCTGAAACACACACTCAAAGCAATAACTTATTGCGTTGGAAACACATTGCCCAACCGCCAGCGTTGCAAACAATGCAAATGAGAAAGCCTGAACCAATCGATCCAGGCTTTTAATATTTAAGGCTAATAATCGGGCTTTACCTCTTCGAAATACGCCTAACTACAACTCCATTCTCTGAAAAGATACGCACCAGAAACATCCCAGCTGGCTCATGGCTTAAATTCAACATCAATTCCTGTTGATCAGGGTCAACTATTAGCCTTTGAACCAGTCGACCGTCCAAAGCCATCACTTCAACCCTTGCCTCTTTTTCTACTGCTTCATCCCATTTGAATTTGAAATATCCAGAGGCAGATGGGTTAGGATAAACTTGCAAATCACTGTCCACCATGAGGTTTTCGTCTTCACTTTCAAAACTTGCCATGCGTCCAGCACCTATCGTTACTATAGAAAGAGCGATTCCAGAAGGGTTTGCCCCAGGTGCAGTGGCCAAAGCACGGATAAATGTCGATTGCCCGACTTCAAAAGGACCAGTATACACCTTGGTGAAAAAATTAGGTACGTCTAATCTTGGGCTGTTACCGTTTGTGGTAAAGTAAATAGTGGCGCCTGGCGTTGTGGTGGCCATGGTTACAGTTTGAGCACCGGCATAAATTCCCGTTGTTGGAGAAATGCTAGGTGTGGCAACTGTTGTTGCAGGATTTGTGATTGTAAAATTACCCAATACCAATGTAGAATTTATCAAGCCGCCTTTTAAAGCTATGGCTCGAATGGGAGTCGATTTTTGAACCAAAATAGGACCTGTATAGAGCCTGGTGAAACTATTTGGAACATCAAACCTGGGTAAATTACCATTTATGGTGTAGTAAATTGCTGCACCGGGAGTTGCACTTACAAGGGATACGATTTGAGAAGTTCCATACGTTCCAGCAGCCGGAGAAAATGAAGGTGCCGATACAATTCCCGGATTAATAATAGTTATAAAAGATACAGCAATGGGCGAATTTGCCCGTCCCTCTTGTACTGCCATGGCTCGGATTGTTCCGCTTTCAATCAGATTAAATGGTGCCGTGTACAACCTTGTAAACCCAGCTCCCAAAACCGGTATATTTCCCGATGTGGTATAGTAAATGGTTGCACCAGGACTGTTCGACGTAATAGTAACCAGTTGTGGGCCATCATAGGTTCCAGTCATAGGGGAAATGGTTGAAGTTAAGGTAGTGCCTGGAGTCGGATCCATGTTGGCAGTGTAGGAAATGTTTGTGGCGGGAGTTACAATATCCTGATAGTTTGCGCCGCCATGTGTCCAGCTGCCAAAGGTATAATTACCTTGAGGACTAATCACTCCAATGTTACGAATGATGCCCTCGACACTAGCTGTAGTGTAAGGTGCAGTGAAGAATTGTCCATCCAATGCTACCTGAAGACCCTGCGGATTGGTATTTAGAGTAATGCCGCTCACTCTGGGAAAAACATCCCGGAAAGTCGTGTCCTTCAATCCCTGTGGATCGGAAACTACCAGGTAAATTCGATACCAAACATTTGTAGCTGTTTCACCACTTGTTGGCACAGTAAAACTTCCCGAGGAAGCACCCGAGATAGGCAATAATTCAGGATGGGTATGGTCATCATGGTGAAAATCGATGTACCAAGTAAAGGCAGAAGCGGGCAAGTTTCCAGATTCAGGATCAGATCCTGCTCCAGCATATTGAATCACCTGTCCTCCGCCATAAGTGCTACCGATTGAGGGAGAAGAAATGATTGCCGATGGTTTCTGGTTAGGAGACTCCACAGTTAAAATAGCTGGATTGGATGTAGTAGACGGCGTACCTCCAATATAACTTACCACAACGGAATAGGTGCCTGCATCAGCTAAGCTAGAATTTGGAATGGTATAGCTGGCGAAAATAGCCCCTGGAATATCGATAGTGCCTTTTTTCCATTGATAAAAAAGTGTTTGCGGTCCATTAGCAGTAACTGAAAAAATAGCAGGATTTCCTAGGTTTACAGTCAAACTTTGCGGTTGGTTGGTGATGGTAGGTGGCGCAGTTGGAGATGAATAGCTTACTCTATACAAAGCTGATGTACTTCGGGAAAGGAAGTACAAATTGCCATCAGGCCCGGTTGCCATATTGACTGGTGAACCCGCAATGTTTGTAGCAAAACCTTCCCGCACGGCTGTGGAACCTGAAAGATTCAATGCATCTATATATCGGTTGCAAAAGTCCAGGAAAAAGTATTTCCCAATATATGAAGCAGGGTAGTTGGTGGTTGTTGGGTTAAAGAATGTTCCACCAGTAATGGCGCAACCTGCACTTCCAGTTCTGTATGCATATATAGGATTGGTGAAAGCAGGATTACTGCTGTTTCCTTCCGCAGAGGGCCATCCGAAATTTCTTCCGCCCGTTGTCGCATCGTTTATTTCCTCCCACGAACTTTGACCTACATCGTTGACAAAAATTCTCCCTGTACCTGGTTGCACTGCAAGTGTGTAAGGATTGCGAAGGCCGAACGCCCAGATGCGCTGTGTTTTTACATTCGCAGATCCGATAAAAGGATTATCAGAAGGGGCCGAACCGTCGCTGTTTAGCCTCAGCACTTTTCCGTGGTAGGTGGTAAGCGATTGTGAGAAGGAAGTATTGGCGTTTTCTCCTATGCCAACATATAGTTTACCGTCAAGACCAAACTGCATGGTTCCGCCATTATGATTGGTAGCAGAACTAAGCGGATCTAGATTGAGCAGCACCACCTCTGACCCCGGAACCACTATATCCCCATTAGCTGTAAACCTGGAAATTCGATTATTGGTCGCCGGATTTAAAGTGTAATACAAATAAATATATTGGTTGCTGGCAAAATCAGGATCAAATGCGATACCTAACAGCCCCCTTTCTCCTGAACTACTCACAGAAAGTGAAATGAAAGGAGTGGGAAGTAAAGCACCATTTTTGACAATACGAAGTTGACCATTTTGCTGGGCAACAAAAATGCGCCCATCAGGCGCAAAAGAAAAAACAGTTGGATTGCTGATGCCATTTGCCACAAGCACCTGGCTAAATCCCGAAGGATAGGTTTGTGCTTTCGTGAAAACTGGGTTTCCCAAAAAAAAGCAGCAGAAAAAAAGGAAAAAGACTGATGTAAAGATGTTTTTCATAGTTGAATAAAGTTTAAACAAAGCAAAGCGAAGAGCATTTGGTCCTCAAATTTATCATTTCTTTATTTTCCTCCAAAATAAATTTCAACTGTGCCTTTATCCTTTACACAATATTCTTTTATTCTTTCAAGTTTCTGGAAGTTGTGAAAGCATTTTTATTCCGGAAGAACCCAGCTGTCCAGCTGTTCTACATTTGCAATGTCGAACACTTATCGTCGGACCGTGTGCGCCGGTCCAAGAAATAATTTCAGGACTTGGACTATTTTTAATTTCACAGGCTCATGGGGTGGTTATCTCGGCAAGGCTAAACATGGTAGTTCTGTTATAACCTGCTTTAAATAGGGCTTACTGAAAAAGTAAGGCCCTATTTGTAACACAGCTTATGCAGAAATTCACCAAAAAGCTATAATCGGACTTGAACGTCCACTTTGATATTTTTAAATAAAACCATGGGGGTGCCTGCCCGGCCAGTTTGACCAGGTTGAGCACCAGAAATATGGAGGCGATCCAACTTTGTGAGGTTTCCTTTAAACGGGCCCTGATCCGGTTCAA
>JBBRCC010000057.1:0-27534 GCA_038205175.1 Cytophagales bacterium
AGTAGGGGATTCATTAAGAAAGGCTCCGCCCAAAGGCGGAGCCTTTCTTGCTTAGCAAGCAAAAATGAGGCTCATCTATTTCACCATCAAACCAACCTTCACTTCCAAAAATTTCTTGCTTATTGCTGCAGATTCTTTGGGTGTTCGGCCTGGTTCTGGCACACCGTCCAATTCCACCATGGCCCAACCTGAAAAATTTGAAGCTTTCAACGCCTTAAAAAAGGGTAGGAGGTCAATAGTACCTTCGCCGAGTTCTGTGAAAATGTAGTTGTATGGACTCGCCTTTTTATCGCTTGTTCTCACATCTTTGAGGTGAAAAATATCAATATTTTTTCGCCATGTGTTGAACACTTGGGTAGGATCTCCGCCGCCTTGTTTGCAGTGTGCAATATCCAGCAACAAGCCCACTTTTTCGGCGTCAATGTTTGCGGCAATGATATCAATTTCTTCCGGAGTTTGTCCGTAATCGTGCATGTGGTTGTGAAACACCAGCCGAATACCTTCTTTTTTCACAATTTCTCCCGCTCTATTCATCAACCGGGCAAAGGCAATAAGCTCGTCTTTTGATGGCGGATTTTCTGGTTCACGCTTCGGACCAACAACCTGCAAAAACTCACCTCCAAGTTTATTCACAAAGGCAGCCTCTAATCTCAATTGCTCTATTTCTTCATTAACAGGCTTTTTTCCAGCTCCCAATCCACTTCCCGACATGATGGGCATACTGATTTTCGCTTGATTGAGAATGTTTCGCAGACTGTCTGGATTTTTATGATGCGCTTTATATACATTTCCTCTAAGCTGAATCCCGGTGTATCCCAATGCAGCAGACTCATGAATTGCCCCAAAATAGTCATTACCCCATGTGATGGCGCAGTTGCCAATTTTCAGTTTCGATTTGGTTTGAGCTGAGAGGGTTAAGCTACTGCATAACAGCGATATACAAACAATCTCTTGAATTGAACGGATCGATGATCTTAAGCGAGTTTCCATGGGTTTCTGTATTGGTGTTGCAACAATTGATTGGCTTGTTTGCTGTTTACGAACTGCATATTTTTGGCATCGAAGCGGAGTTTTTCATTGGTTCTAAATGCGATATTACCTAAATGAGCTATAACAGTAGCTTGAGATGCATCTGATAGGGTAGAAGCTAATTTTTCCCCATTTTGAATGGCATTTACGAAATTTTTCGCATGCTCAAGCCGATCATCGCCAGTTGCTTTTTGCAAGGGAATTCCTTCCATTTTATAACTTCTTCGGCCTTTTTCTTCTCTATATTCCGGTATCACTTCCCAGCCAGCCCGGTCTACCACCAAAGTTCCGTTTTCTCCAATGAATGCCACGCCATGCATGCGGTCATAAGGCCCTCTGAAAAAGCCAAAAGTGTGTTCCCATGTCAAGGTAAAATCAGGAAATTCGTAGGTAGCTGTTAAGGTATCCGGCGTTACCATGGCATCTTGTGGAAAGGCCAGTTTGCCTCCCGAAGCGGAAACCGATGTTGGCCAAGGATTTTTCATAGCCCACATCACAATGTCGACCATGTGAACGCCCCAATCAGTCATTAATCCACCCGCATATTCCCAAAACCAGCGAAAGGTAAAGTGAAAGCGATTTTCATTAAAAGGGATCAAAGGAGCTGGTCCAAGCCACATATCGTAGTCTACACCAGCAGGAATGTTTCCATTTGGTTTTGTTTCAAGGGTTGGTTTATTGGTAAAAGCCCAGGCTTTCACCCACCTGATTTTGCCTAAAGCGCCAGCATGCACCATTGCAACTGCATCTTGCCAATGTTTGCCGCTTCGTTGTTGCAAACCTACTTGAACTTGCAATCGGGGAAATTTTAACCCTTGTTGTTCCAGAAACAAACACTCTGAAACGCTGTTGGCCAATGGTTTTTCAACATACACATGTTTGCCAGCCTGCAGAGCATGAAAAGTTTGTAAAGCATGCCAATGATCCGGGGTTCCAATTAAAACAGCATCAATGTCATTTCGCTCAAGAAGTTTGCGATAATTTTTATAGACTATAGGAGGGGTGTCTGAGAATTTTTTCCAGTCTGCAAGTCTAGCTTCAATTACCTGGCTGTCAATATCAGCTATGGCTACTAATGAAACTCCAGCAATTTTTTGAAAAGACATCAGGTTGGCCCAGTTAATTCCTTTGATGCCAATGACGCCTATTCGCAGTTTAACTTCATTGGAAATGTTTGAAGCAACAAAATTTGGAAGCGCTACTGACAAGACACTGGTTGTAGCTTGTTTTAAAAACTGGCGACGTTTATTTACCTCCATGATTCGATTTGGTGTTGAATTACAAACAAAGCAGCTCCAACTAAGAATTCAAAGCAGTGGGGCATATTTGCTATAATTTGTTACATAATTTATATTATGTAATTTTTGTAACTTCATTTCAGACTCATTTTAAAGCTTTTGCCTTTTTCTTATTATTCTTCTTGAGCACAGCATCTGATATGAGAAACGACGAATCGAGGAAAACCATTTTGCCATTCACGTTCCGTTCCACATGTACCCAGGCTTCATCGAGAATATGTGAAATTTTCTCGATCAGTTTTAAACTCAACGCAGAGGCAAATTTTTTCAGCCACTCAAGTTCCATATCAGTGAGCCTCAGCGTTCGCTCACCGTCGCAAAGCGCCACCAAAGCATGGTGCATTCTATTGATGCTGAATTGCAAAAAAGCCTTTTGCTTTTCTCTGCCCAGCGTACTGAATCGATCTGTGAGCTCCACAAGCTGAGCTATGTCTGTTCTGAAACAAGCCCGCATCCAAACAGCGAACAATTCCTGATAGTCTTCGTTGTGCTCATGTTTAACCTGTTGAAAAGCTTCTAACAAATTGCCACCAGCCAATCTTGCAATCTGCTGTGCTTCCTGTTGCGACACTTGGTATTTTGACTCCAAATATCCAGAAACATCATCATCGGTAAAATCCGGAATGGCTACCCGAATAACTCTCGACAAAATGGTTGGCAACAACTTGCCTGGCTGAGTGCTTACCAACAAAAAAACGGTATTTGCGGGTGGCTCTTCCAGAATTTTCAGCAAACTATTTAACCCATTTACGTGAATAGTTTCAGGATACCAGATTAATATCACCTTATACTTGGCTTCAAAAGCTTTCAAGGCCAATTTTTGAATGATGGACTTGGCTTCTTCTGTTGTAATGGCTGGTAATTTGGTGTCGAAACCAGCAGATTTCGCCCAGGTTGTGACGTCGCCAAAAGGGGTTTCGGCCAGAAATTTTCGAAAAGCGGGCATAAATCGATCTGACCTGGCATCTTCCTTTTCGTCTTTCACCTTAGCGGTTGGGAAGGCAAAATGGAAATCGGGGTGGGCCTGTTTGCTCGTTTTTGAACAGGAAGGACAAACACCACACGAGTCATCGTCTCCTCTGTTTTCGCAATTGATATACTGTGCATACGCCAATGCCAGCATGAGCAAACCCGAACCGTCGGTGCCAGCAAATAATTGCGCATGAGCAATTTGACCCTTTTTTGCGTTCCGAATAAGCTGACTTTTAAGGTTGTCGATTCCTGGTATTTGCTTGAATAACATGCAATTAGCTATGGGAGATGTGCAAAATTAATTTAACCTCGAAATTGAACACTTTTATTTTTCAAAATGAAGAAAAATTTTTTGATTGGAAAATCTGAACCGCACAAAGATTATGAAAATACTCAAAGAAGGAATGCAAAGACCGGAATTTGAAAATGGCATATATTTGATCGGTATTAGAATCTATAAATCTGTTTATTAAAAAATTAAGACCCGGCATTTGAACCAATTTCAATGCTACTTTCTTGATTTAAACACAAGTCCTGCCAGCATGGTTCGAGGCAAGATTGGGCCATAAACATAAGTAGCATCTCTCAATGGCCCTTTTTGAAAATCACTTTGAAAACTATTGAACACATTATTTACACCCAGATTTACCCCTAAAGCATACGAATCATTAAGTTTAAATTCCCGGGAGACTTTCAGATTTACATCCCAGAAACCGGGGGTTCGAACCAACTCGGGTTGTTGGGTTTCAACATCAATTAACCGAGGCACCAACATGCTACCAGTTAAAGTATGTGTCATAAAAATTGTTGTGTTTTGGATAGGTGTCCATTGAAACATGGCATAGCCATAGGCATGAGGGGTTCTTAACATTTGTTTGCTCGATACCTCCATTTCTGATTCAATTAAAGATGTCCAAATAACCTGATTTTCAACAAATTGAGCTTGTTGTAGTGTGCCACCAAATTGCATCAGAAATGACTTTCCATGTGCCAGTTTCAGCTCGGCATTACTCCCAAAAACCCGGGCTCCAGCGCTATTTACTTTGGTAATTACATTGCCAACCTCAGGCAGTAATCTTGGATTGACCAAGGCAAAAGCTTGTCGAAGTTCTGTATGAAAGCCTTCTAAAATGAAATTCATTTGCCAATCTTTCCAATAAACAGTTTTGTCGAAAGACGCAGACAGCGACACTGAATGTTCTGGTTTGAGTTCCGGTGTTAATTCAATATACCTCGCTGTACCTCCAACGGTTTGAATATGCAAATCTTCGTCAAAAGCCTGCGGAGCACGGTATCCTTTCGACACACTTAGCCTCCAGTTTGTGAATGGATTATATTTGTGAAGCGCAGTAAATCTTGGAACAAAAACTGGCAGGTAAATATTTTGCTTTGTTGGTTCAGTTTGGAGTTGGTATAAACCGTCGATGAAAACCTGATCGAACCTCCCTCCTGCTGTGAAATGCCATTTTTCGCCAGGCAACCACTCAAGTTGAGAATAAGCTCCTATTGTTTGTACTTTCTGCTTAATGGATCTTCCATAACCTGGATATTGGTCATTCACCCGATTGTACATGTGTTCAACTCCTGAAGTGAGTGTATATTTTTTCCACGATTTAGAAACTTGAATACCCGAGTTCATGGAAACATCCTGGGTGTTTCCATACGCATTTTCTGCTAAACGGTCTTCTTCTGTTAAGGCTTCTCCTGGATTCCAGTCCCTGCCTAACCCACCATAATAGGCCTTCCGATCAATCAATTGCAGACCTTGGTACACACTCCACCTAACATTGCTTCCAGGCACAAATCCTTCGAAGGACCATTGTGCACCACCAAGTTTATGCTCCAACTGTTCTGCTATTGATGCCAGATGAGGCACCCGATCAAAATGGCTTCCCCCTCGTCTGAATTCCTGCATAGCATACGTTTGCAGGTGAAATCTATGGTTCTTATTTGGTTTGTAAAATATGCCTGCACCTCCTGCTTTAGCATCTATTTTGGTCAATTCCGAAAAACCATCGGCATTGGCGTCCCAGGGTTGCCTGTTTCTATATGTTGCAAAAGCTTGCCCACCAAAATTTCCTGATGCATTGGTCCACGCTGCATTTCCTGTTAGATAATGTTCGCTGGCCTGGCCACCTATTCGTTGGAATTGCTCCGAAACCTGGGCACTATTTTCTACAGGATCTGACGTGATTACGTTGACAATGCCGGCTATAGCATTTCCTCCATACAGCACAGAACCTCCTCCCCGCACTACTTCTACCCTTTCTACCATATTGGCCGGAATTTGTTCCAAGCCATACACGCCAGCCAAGGCGCTGTAAACAGGTCTTGAATTGATCAGCATTTGGGTATAAGGCCCTTGAAGTCCATTCATTCTGATGGATGAAAACCCGCAATTCTGACAATTATTTTCAATCCTAAGTCCTGGGCTGAACTGCAGTCCTTGCGACAAAGAAGTGGCCTGAACCGCCTCAAAAACCTTTTTATCAATAACGTTGATTAAGGTCGGTGACTCATGCAATGCCACCTTGTTCCTTGTTGCCGACACAGTGACTTGTTCCAGTCCAATGGCATCTTCCCTGAGGGTAATCGATTCAAAATGAACTGCTTGACTTCCTGCGGAAACTTTCTTATTTAATTTTAAATATCCAATAGCTGAAATAAGCAGGCTGAATGCAGAGTCGCCTGGTGCTTTCAGACTAAATTCACCTGTTGTTGGATTGGTTTGCGTACCCACAAAACTTCCTGAAATCTGAATAGCGGCGGCAATTGGCTGTCCTTTCAAATCCTGTACTTTACCGGTTACATGCCGTTGAGCAGCTGCATGGTACAGTTGGCCAAATAATAAGTACAAAATGAATAGTAAACGATGAGTCATGTTTTAGAATTGCAAAAGTAGTGTTTTTTGTAGTAATAAAAATATTTTTAGACAACTCTAAATTAACTGTTATTCAATATTTTAGTTTGAATAATTTTGACGTTCATAGCACAAATCACAACGGATAAACAGACTTTAAAATGAGCTGATCAGTTTGGAAATAAATTGAACAGCACATTGAGCTTGGCCAAAATTCCTTACGATTCAGTACCTTAAATCATTTTTTACCTGCCGATTCCACCCAATTAGCCCTTTACTTTTCCCAATTTGCCTTACATTTGAATTTTAAGTTTCCAGGAATGAGATCTGTAACCGAAGAAAACTATTTGAAAGCCATATACCGACTCATGGAAGAGCATGAGGGATTGGTAAACACCAATGCCATTGCCGAAAAACTTGAGCTAAAGCCTTCAACGGTAACGGATATGCTTAAAAAGATGGCTCAAAAAAACCTGGTTCACTACTCGCCCTACAAAGGGGCATTGCTTACGGAAGAAGGGAGAAAATCAGCCTTGCTTATTATTCGAAAGCATCGTTTGTGGGAGGTATTTTTAGTGGAAAAACTTCAATTTAGCTGGGATGAAGTGCACGAAGTGGCCGAAGAGTTAGAGCACATCACTTCTGGCAGGTTAATAAATCGCTTAGATGAGTTTTTAGGATTTCCACAAATTGATCCTCACGGAGATGCTATTCCTGCTGCCAATGGTTCGATCAGGCAAGCCAAACAAACGTTACTGTATGAAATGGCGGTTGGATCAATTGTTCAAGTAAGCGGTGTTAAAAATACCGACAGACAGTTTTTGCAGCATTTGGATAAATTAGGCATCTCGCTGGGATCAACCATAACTGTAGATGGTATTGCTGATTTCGACAAATCCATGGAGATTCTTATTGAAGGAGCACCTGAAGTTAGAATTTCAGCAGAAGTTGCATCCAATTTACTGGTTCAGAAAATGAACTAATCTTTAGGTTTTATTTTTAAGCTACAATTCTATATCGCTCATTCTTCCATTCAGTTTGGCAATTTCATGATAAGGGCAAAAAAAATCCCGAAAATATGAGTTTCCGGGATTTTGATAAATTACTTGAAACTGACTTAATCTTCTCTTGGAATCAAGGCCTTTCTTGAAAGGCGATATTTGCCTGTCTTTTTATCGACTTCAAGCAATTTCACTTTCAACTCCTCTCCTATTTCCAACACACCGTCCATGGTTGCCAATCGCTCCCACTTGATTTCAGAAATATGAAGCAAGCCTTCTTTGCCTGGCAAAAATTCTACAAAAGCGCCAAACGGCTGGATAGATTTCACTTTCCCGTCGTACACATCACCGGCAACTGGCATGGCTGTGATGCCTTTAACCATGCGAACGGCAGTGTCCATGCTGTCTTGGTTGGTAGCAAAAATGCTAACCATTCCACCTTCAGGCACTTCTTCAATAATTACAGTAGCACCACTTTGTTTTTGTATTTCCTGAACTATTTTTCCTCCAGGTCCGATTACAGCACCAATCAAATCTCTGTCGATACGAATGACAGTAACTCGAGGGGCAGAAGGTTTCATTTCAGGTCTTGGTGCGGCTAGCGTTTTGCCCATTTCATTCAAAATATGCAATCTGCCACGCCCTGCCTGCTCCAAAGCCTCTTTCATGATTTCATATTTGAGACCATCTACCTTTAAATCCATTTGGCAAGCAGTTATGCCTTTTATGGTTCCGGTAACTTTAAAATCCATGTCTCCCAGGTGATCTTCATCTCCCAGAATATCGGAAAGAATGGCGTATCGTCCGGTTTTGGTATCCGTAATTAAACCCATAGCTATACCTGAAACAGGATTTGAGATAGGAATTCCAGCATCCATCAATGACAAAGAAGCGGCGCAAACTGTAGCCATGGACGAAGATCCGTTTGACTCGAGAATGTCAGATACAATACGAATGGTGTAGGGATTATCTACATCGGCTGGAAGCACCTTTTTGATAGCCCTGTAGGCCAAGTTTCCATGGCCGATTTCACGACGGCCAGGACCACGGTTAATTTTTACTTCACCAATCGAAAAACCAGGAAAGTTGTAGTGAAGCATAAATTTGTTGTAACCACTTTTCATGGTACTGTCTATCATTTGCTCATCTAACTTTGTACCAACAGTGGTGGTGGTAAGCGACTGAGTTTCGCCACGGGTGAAAACGGCTGAACCATGGGCGTTTGGCAAATAACTCACCTCAGACCATATTGGACGAATTTCATCTGTTTTCCTGCCATCGAGCCTGATTTTTTCATCCATCACCATATTTCGGATGGCATCTTTCTCAATGTCATGGAAATACTTTTTAACCAATTCTTTGGTCAAATCGTCGATGTCTTCGCCCAGAGAAGCTTTGAACTGAACTTCCACTGCCCCAAACATTTCTTTTCTTTTCGTTTTGTTGGTCAAACCCAACATGGCTACATCAAACACCTTCTGATAAAGCTCTTTGTGCATGCGCTCTTTCAATTCTGGAATATGAAATTCATGAGAATATTCGAATTTCACCGTTTTTCCAGCGTCATTCATTAGGTCAATTTGTGCCTGACATTGTAACTTAATCGCCTCATGAGCATACTGAATGGCTTCCAGCATTTCGTCTTCGCTTACTTCAGAAAGCTCACCTTCAACCATCAATATATCTTTGATTGTGGCAGCCACAATCATGTCAATCGTTGCGTTTGCTAGTAGCGATGTTATTGGATTGATGTGCAGTTTGCCATCAATTTTGGCTACCCTAACTTCTGATATTGGCCCATTGTAAGGAATATCAGAAACCATGATGGCGGCCGATGCAGCTAAACCTGCCAAAGCATCAGGAAGAACATCTTTGTCAGCAGAAATCAAAAAGATATTTACCTGAATATCAGCATGAAAATCGTCGGGGAAAATCGGGCGAATGGCTCGGTCTACCAATCTGGAAACTAAAATTTCTGAATCGGAAAGACGGCCTTCCCGTCTTAGAAAACCACCTGGAATTTTACCAGCTGCAGCAAATTTCTCCTGATAATCTACTGAAAGTGGCAGAAAATCAATTCCGGATCGTGCATCTTTATTGGCAACTGCCGTAGCCAATAGCATGGTATCGCCTAAACGAACTACTACCGAACCATTGGCTTGTTTGGCAAGCTTGCCTGTTTCAACGGTAATTTCCCGTCCATCTGGCAAAGCGATGCTTTTTTTGAATACCTGAGGTATCATAATTTTTTCAATTAAAGTTGTGTTAGCAAATAGGGGATAAATGCAAAAAAAGGGAATCTCAGATTCCCTTTTGCAAAATTCTCAAATCCCTTATTTTCTGATGTTTAGCTCGGCAATGATAGCCCTGTACCTGTTGATTTCAGTACGATTCAGATAGTCGAGTAATCTTCTTCTTTTACCTACCAGTTTCATTAGACCCAACTTTGTGGCGTGGTCCTTCTTGTTTTCCTGCAAATGTTTGGTCAGGTGTGTGATTCGGTGTGTAAACAAGGCGATTTGCGACTCGGCCGAACCTGTGTCGGTTGTAGATTTAACAAATCCGTGTTTTACAAAAATGTCCTGCTTTACCTCTTTGGTCAAATACATCTTCTTTTTCTCTCAAATTTAAGCCCGCAAAAATAGAGTTATGTATTGGTATTCACAAGCATTAGATAAAATTATGAGGATTTGGATGGAAATTTTTTTCTTATAACCATTTCCCGAGTGTGAATTCTTTGTTTTCGACATCTTGATTTTGACTTTGGAATAAAGGCATGATTTGGCAGTTAATGCAGTTTTCAAATGGTTTTTATAATTAAAATACAGATATTTACCTCCTTGAATTCTATGCCAGGGGTCATAAAAGGGAACTTTCTGATTTGAAAAATATGAAAAAGTGGATGCTGCCAGCTTGCTTGATTCTTTTTGTTTCTGTGGCCACAATTGACTTGCGAAACCTTGAAAATTATATTGGTCAAGCCGTTCCCAACTATATTCAAAGAAATAATACGCCTGCTGACAACCCATTGACCAATGCAGGGGCAACCCTGGGCCGGGTTTTATTTTATGACAAACAGCTTTCGGCAAACAACACAATTGCATGCGGAAGTTGCCATATACAAGAATTTGCGTTTAGCGACACAGCTTTGTTGAGTCTGGGGCTTCACAATGGGCTCACTGGCAAACATTCTATGCGTTTGCCCTATTCAAGATTTGCGCAGGAGGAGCGCTTCTTTTGGGATGAAAGAGCTAATTCTCTTGAAATGCAAACCACAATGCCTATTCAAGATGCAATTGAAATGGGCTTTAGCGGTGCATCGGGCCAACCTGGATTCGATTCATTGACCCGAAAATTAGTCCAGGTCGATTATTATAAAACTTTGTTCCGATTTGCGTATGGAGACACGGTTGTGACAGAAGGAAGGATTAAATTGGCCTTGGCACAATTTGTAAGAAGCATCTTTTCTTTCGACTCCCGTTTCGATGTTGGCTTGGCGCAAACCAATAATTTGAATGCGCCTTTCCCTAATTTTACGCCACAGGAAAACCAAGGCAAAACGATTTTCCTAAATCCTCCTGGTGCAGGTCCGGGAGGTATGGGTGCAGGTTGCCAAGGTTGCCACAGAGCACCTGAGTTTGACATTGACCCAATCACCAGAAATAATGGAATTCCGGCCAATCCAAATATCCCTGGCTCTGCCGACTTTAATGTTACCCGTGCACCTTCGTTGAGAGACCTGGTAAACCCTCAAGGCCAATTAAATGGACCTATGATGCATAATGGTATATTTTCTAATCTCCAGCAGGTTGTGAACCATTATAATTTAGTATCTGAAGATCCAGACAACTTCAACCTGGATCCACGTTTGACGGGCCCAGGCAGCAATTTGCAATTGATCCAAAATCAGCGTGATGCGCTTGTTGCATTTTTAAGAACACTAACAAGCAATGACATTTATACCCATAGAAAATGGTCAGATCCATTCGATGGCAATGGAAATCTGCAAGTAGTTACGATATTAAACGAGTACAAAAATCAGCCTTTTACTATTTCGGTATACCCCAACCCAGCAAAAGATTATGTGTGGATTGATTTGCCAAATTCTGAGTTTGAAATTGAACTAATAAATATGAGTGGACAAGTTGTTCGACACACCACTGCCAGCCAACAAGCCAGATTAAACCTAAGCAGCCTGGCAAAAGGCAACTATAGCGTTAGACTTAAAGAAGTGAATGGCAGAAAAGTTGTGACAAAAAGAATCAGCAAATTATAAGGATTGACGTTCGCCAGCTACCACTTCAAGCATATTGTCTGGCTGAAAGTAGGTAGCACATGTTTCTAAAATTTGCTCAGCGGTGATGTTTCGAACAGTATCGATGTAATGGTTGAAATAGTGGTAGCCAATCCCATTAAAATGAACAGACTTGAACTTGTCTGCCAATGCAAATGGGGTATTGAGTGAGTTGAGCAAGGTGCCCAACATGTAGTTTTTTACAGTATATAGTTCGTCCAGATCAATGGGTTCTGCCATTAACCTTCTCATTTCAACTTTTATTTCTGCAATGGCCTCAGTGGTTTTTTCTTTCTTCACATCGGAGGCTACTAAAAACTGCGCATGGCTATTGTTGGATGCTACCTGAGAATAAATTCCGTACGTGTAGCCCTTTTCTTCCCTAATATTTTTCATCAGCCTGGAACCAAAATAACCGCCTAAAACCTCGTTGGCTACTTTTAAAGCCGGATAGTCAGGATGGTGAATCGATATGGTGATGCCTCCCATTCTGATGGTCGACTGCTTGCTTTCAATCATTTGAAAAGTAACTTCTTTCCTTGATTTCAGCGGCTGAGGCGTTTCCTGATCAATTTGAAGTTTTATTTTTTTCTCCTTGCCAAACAAGTTCTCCATGATATTGAGTTCCACTTGTTCAACCTGACCTGCCAAAATAATTTCAAAGGCAGATTGTTGGATATACTCGTGGTAGAAGTTAGAAACTTGTTGATGTTCCAAGCCAATTAACCCTTCGAATGTATTGATTTTACCGTATCGAGATACAGGTTCAAACAAGTTTGCTTTGAATGACTGTGAAGCCTGAAAGCTGGTTTTCAGTAAGTTAATTTCAAGGCTTTGACTGGCAATTTTCTTGAGTTTTTCAAACTCTGGCTCAGGCATAGTACTTTCCTCAATGGCTTCTTTAATCAAGGCCATCACTTCAGCAAAGTATCGTTTGAGCGTGTAAACCACCAATGTGCCACGATCTGCCGTAGCTGAAACTTCTGTGAAAGCACCGTAGAATGAAAGTGCATCTGCCAACACCCCGCCTTTTTTAGTTTTGGTGCCTTCGAGCAGCATTTTAAAAGCCAGAGAAGGCACGGCAGCAGGTGTATGCCCCAAATCAGGAATTGGAAAGTGAAACTCCGCTGCCAATAAGGGTTGAACCCCGGAATCGAGCACAAAAACCGGCAACGCATTGCTGAGGGAATGGTTTTTAGCTTCAAAAATTTCAATATTCCCTATCGGATTTACTTCCGGGGCAATGCTGCGGTCAAGGTTTGCAATTATCATAGTGTTCTTTTTATGATGACAAAAGATTGCTTATTAAAATCCTTCGTCCTCATCTTTTTTCTCTTTTTCTTCGGTCTGTTCCTCCTCTTCAGTGGCCGTTTTCTCTTTTTCTTTCTTTTTCTTGTCCTTTTTATTTTTTTTCTTGGCTTTTTCCTTAGGCTTTTCAGTCTCCTCAGTCTGTTCTTCACCTTCCACTCCTATTTCTTTTTTAGGCTTTTCTTCGGTGTCAACTGCTTCTTCTTCAACCGGGTCAAAACTTTCATCTCCATCTTTTTTCTTTTTCCTGGATTTTGAATCAGGCTTAGCAGGGTCTTCTTCCTCGTCTACAGCTTGTTGAGGCTCTTCAGCTTTTTCCCGAGCCTTGCTGTGGCTTTCAATATCAGCTTGGTCGTTGTAGGTTTCGTTGAGGTACTCCTTTTTAAAATGCTTGAGGAATTGGGCTTTCTCCACAATATCAGCTGGGGCAACAAAAAATTTGCCTGTGCCTTCTCTTCCTTTAGCTTTGGCTAAAGCCAAGTTGTCAAAATTTTCTAAAGAGCTCAAAACGCCACATCGTTTTTCTTCATCGAAGCTGAAATAAAACCAAGTATCTGGCGAGCCTTCAATGTACAAATTCACGAGTTCACCATTGGGTGTCTTTTTAACTTCAAGGTAACCATCAAGTTTTCCATTCACATTCACCCCATTCACAGCGTTTACAGCCAACTTTCCTACACTATAAAAAGCTTGGTTTTGTTTCGACCATTTAAGTCTCACATCTTCGATAATGATACTTTTGGCTAAAGCGGGAACCACCTGAGAAATGGGCAAATACTTCGAACTGGTGGCTTTATCATAATCGAGGGCTGCTTTATTTCCAGCAGCATCGGCCAGTTTCGACACCAATTCCACTTTGTCGTCTGTAGCCTCTGGCAGCCCAAGGTCTTCTACTCTTTTATGCAACGTTTCGCCCATCAGTTTTAAAGCTTTGGGATCCAAGCCTAAATCAAGTGCGACAAAAGCATCAAAATCGAAGCGGTTGCTGTCAAGTTTTCCTTTTCCAATGGCAGACGCAATGAGGTTGAAATCACGGTCAACTGTTGACAACAATTTTAGTTTACCTTCATAAGAAACACTGTTCATGCTGTCATTATACACAAAGACATTCCCTTCGTAGGTTTTGCCGTCAATCTTGTCCTGAGGCCCGATTTTAAACTCTTTGGTTATATCCAAAAAGTTTAGCATACCTGTTGCACCTAGCACTTCTTTGTCGTTTTCACTTCTTTTCAGTCCAACGAATGCAGAGTATAATTCAGAGGTATTTTCATCAATAAACAAGCCAGTGACCAGCGGATAACCATCCCTGTCTTTGGCATCTCTTACGTCAATTACTAATTCTTTATCATCGCCTTTGGTTTCGTATTTCATCCAATCGGTATTCTTATTATTTTTAAGGTCAAGTTTTATTTCACCTTTAAATTCAAGCACAGGCTTGTTGGCATACATAAAAGTTCCTCCACGATAAAGAACTCCAGAGGCAATTTTAATAGGTTTTTCATCTGGAATGGTTCCTCCGGAAACAGTTTGAAACTGCTTTTCTTTCAACTTTTTCCCCTCGAAATCTACCAAAACAGGTGCAAACTCAAACTGGTCGAATTTGATGGGAATGGTATCATTCAATATATTTACATATTGATAAATGCCATCGCCACTGTATTCTTTCCTGCCCGATATTTTGATATTTCCTTTTCTGAGCGTGTGGTATTTGTTGAGCGTATCTACTACGACAATGGCTTTCTTCAAGGCTCGCATATTTGCATTTTCTGTAATGATAACCCTATTGCTATCAGGGGTAACTTCGGCATCGGCCACCCTGATATATGGCACACGTTCAATGATAAGTCTTTGTTTTACAATGCTATATTCAGCATGCCGACCTGTGAAGTTGAGAGAATCTTGGCTTGCCAACGTGGAATAAAACATAGAGTTGGAGTTGTCTACATCTTTTGGTGCATCCATCACCACAATCTTTTTTTCGATGTCCCAAACTGCTTTTGGAATAGATGTTTTATACATCACATAAGGAAAGCTGTTGCTGGCATCTCCCTCAACTTCAGGTTGAAATTCAACTTTCCGTTTTTTCATTTGAAAATCAAACATCACATTCTTGCATGAAACATGGGGCTTGATGGGATTGGTTGATTTCACTTCAAAAAAGCCATTTCTTCCTACAAAATTATCGACGTTGAATTTGTATTGCTCGGCTTCAGCCCTGGCACCCACCATCTGAATGTAGCCTTTTCCAAAAGTGCCATGAGAAGTAAGAATCATGCTTCCTTCAAGCGTCACCGTATTTTTATATAGCCTGAAATTATGGTTTTTGGTACTGATCAGATACAAGCTGTCTTTCTTTGGGTACCAGCGCATTTTGAATGCTGCAATGTTGGCATCTGGCACTTCAAGTTCCCCAATTTTACCTTCTTTGATGTCTATGGATTTGCCTCTGGCAATAACCGAATCCTGGTAGAAAATAAAATCGTCGGATATGATAGTGGTAGTCAAATATTTGATTTCTCCTTTTCCTCTAATACCTTTATAATCAAGACTAATGGTGCCAAAAAATTTACCTAAACCCCCATATAACTGATATCCTTCTACTGGAGTTTTATGTTCAAAACCTAGTGACTTGTCGGGTCTAACACCAAGTTTTTCTTTGAAAGAGGGGAAAATACTGTCTGAAACAAAGGTTCCTTTAAAAGCAATTGAACCGGCATTTGAAGAGTTACTGCTGTCGATTTTAAAAGGAGGAATTTTGAAATGAACACGAGTATCATAGACCCCACGAAGCACTTCTTTCTTATTGAAGTAAATGTAAAGTGGTGAGTTGATTTCGAGTATGGGGTATTGTTTCAAACTCTTTTTGCCCGACTTGTTGTCTGGCTTGTTAATGTAAACCACACCTTTCCCCGGATTAGCTATTTGTTGAGGAGCATTTTTGTCCTGGCCATACAACCTGTTGACGTGTTTATTTTCATCTTTTGATTTTTTCTTGGCTTTGGGGTCTACTACAGGCCTCAATTCAAGGCTGTCGATCGAGTTCATATCAACCTTAAAATCAGTATACCCAAACTTGAATTTGGTGCCATATATCTGGAAATTACCAGCATTCAGCCTGCCATCAAATTCGATATCCCTGTTTTCAACTATCTTCAATTCTTTGTTTCTTGGTTTTACAAAAACGCCTAAAGAATCGGCTAACGAAAATATTTCGCAACCATATACATTCAACTCTTTGGTAGCCAAATTGAGTGAACCGTTGTATTTTGGAGGCGCCACTGAAGGAACAGAAACCATATCAAAGTCCTTTTTACCCTTGGCCGAATTTACATAGTGCCAAAGTTTCTCCTTCACTTTAATTTCCCCATTGCTGGGATTGTATTCCATGTAGCCTTGGTTAGAAGCCGAAAGAACACCGCTTTTTAGTCCATTCACTCCAATTTTGGTGTCTTGAGCTACATCGTACACATTAAAATCATTGAAACCAGTTTTTTTGGCGTAAGCAGCAACAATGGCCAAAGGATGATAGTTGAACAATCCCTGAATATCGGAAAAACGTTTCTGCAAAAACATATCACTCGATTCGAACAAGGCTGGAACCTGTGTTTTTCCGGAAATGATGTAAAAATCGATTTTTTCCTGATCGAGGTTGTAGACCAACAAATCGGCCATGATCTCGATATTTTGGTATGAATTGATGAAGGGACAATCTTTAAACCGGCCTTTATCTTTGTAAAGCCTTAATTCCTTTTTGTTGGGATTGTACACAACTCTGCAACTCGGATGGGTAATAGAGTCAGACCCAAAGTAGATACTCACGTTTGCCGATTCTGTAACAACGGCAGAATCAAGAAATTCAAACCTGTTCGAAACCATGCGCACAGGCAATGTGGATTGACCTGTTGATTTGTCTTTTTGTTTGATTTTCAACATCGCTTTACCTCCATACACTGAGGAAGAATTGATTTTTCTTCCTTCAAGAGAAAACCCACCCAAATACTCATACAGAGGTTTTACGTCTTTGAAAACACTCTCGGCATAGTAACTTTTGAAGCGAGGATACTTGGGCTCTTCGAATTTATTTTTTCGCACACTTCGGTATTCCATTACTCCCAAAACGGTTGCTTCCAGTTTGCCGGGATAGTAAAGCATAACGTTAGATGCTGTAAACGCTTGGTATTTTACATTGAAATTGTACTTTTTAACTTCACAATACAAATTGCCTCTCGGCACACCTGCAGCAGTCCAATCGAATGTACCTCCTTCACCAACGAACACACCCGTATTGAACATATAAGCACCTTTTGTTTGACGCAGGGAGGAACTATCGAAGCCTGATTCAAACTTGATATTGGTAAGTTCAAAATCTATAATAGGCCCGGCCAGGGCAGGTTGAGGTTCTTCTGGTTCGCCCGAAGGTGCTTTGTACTCAACGTTAGAGGTTGCAGGTGAAAGTTCGCTGTCGAAATCGTTGAAATTTTCTTTTGGGGCTTTGTTGTAAGTGGCAGTATCTTCCAACTTCCCTTCATCGGCATATCGAAACAGGTATTTGGAATTGGATTTTACTTTCAAAGAATAAAAGCCATTGGTATACAGGCTGTTGTATTTGAAAAAAACCATCAGATTGCCAATGTATCTGCTGGTTTGATTTTTATCATCTATTTTCTCGTAGGTGGTTTTAGTGGTTTGAAGCAGCGAAGTAATTTGTTCGGGACTCAGGCCTTTTCGATTAGCCATAATCAACATGTCGAGCGTGTGCTCAAAATGTGGAGAGGGTCTATATCTTTTTTGACCCATGATCTGACAAGTCGCAATCAGCAATTGCTTTTGCTCCTCATTTAGTTTGCCTGATTGCCATAAGCTGGTAATTTCTTCACCAGTTTTTATCACTTGGGCCATGCGGGAAGCGGCCAGATACTCATTGAGTTGCTTGATAAATTCGTCTTTCTCGTTGGAAAACTTTACAACCGGAAATTGAGCCTGCGCCATCACACTTTGCCCTGATTGGCAAATAATAATGAAAAGTATGGCAGTGGTCAGGCTAAGAATACGCTGTCGAAAGTTCATACTTTTATGGTTTTTTGAATACCTGAAGCATCCAATTATTCATTGTTTTGCTGCCATGATGGATGATGCCAGCAAGTTCGGCTTTTTGCATAATATCGTTGGCCGACTCCGAAAAGTAGCCACTTGTGACCAAAATCCCACCTGATTTAAGATTTTCTACATAATCGGGAATTTCGGCTAGGAGCACATTTCGGTTTATATTGGCCAAAATGAGATCAAATTCGAGCGGAAACTTTAAGCTTTCAATGTCGCCCAATAGCACTTCAACGTCTGTTGTGTGATTGATCCTGGTGTTTTCGATGGCATTTTCAACGGCCCAATCCGAATTGTCGTAAGCATAGGTTGCCCCTGAGCCCGTTTTCTTGGCCAAAATCGCAAGCACTCCTGTTCCACAGCCAGCATCCAACACCGATAGCCCAACAGGTTGATGAAGTAGCAAATAATCGACCATGAGGTATGTGGTGGCATGATGCCCGGTTCCGAACGACATTTTGGGATTGATGACTACTTCCCAAGGCATGCCTGGAATGGCTTCATGAAAATCGGCCCGGATATAGCATTGGTTTTCGACCAAAACCGGTTCAAAGTTCTTTTCCCATTCCAGATTCCAATTGATTTGGGCAATGTCTCTAATCTGATAATCGAGTGGAGTGTGCGCCTGATATCGCTCCAATATATCTACAATATCCTGGTTTACAAACTTTGCCGAGGCTACATAACCTTTTACACCGTCTTCGGTTTCGATGAATGATTCGCAACCTGTTTCGCCCAGTTCTGCCACCAGAATATCAATCCAATCGGCAGCAATTTTCAAATCTATTTCCTTGTATTCCAATGCTTTTGTAATGCTAAATTGTAAAGCAGGTTGAACTATCGACAACCAGCAAACGATTCATTTTCAATAAAAAAAACCTTGACATCTGCCAGTTCTTCCGACACAAATGCAATGGTGAAGTCGGCTTGTGCTTTTGCGTCTGTAAAATGCCAAAGTCCGGGTTTGTCGGCAAACAGTTTGTTGTCGGCCCGAAACACCAGAAAATCGGCCATAGGCTCAGACTCAGTTTCAAACACTTTCACTTGAGCATATCTATGATCTTTTACCACCAACACACTTCCACGCAGGCTGCAAAATGCCTGCGCCATAGATTTCTGTGCAATCAAAAGACCACACAAAAAGAGGAAAACAATCAAAAACTTCTTCATCAGGCTGCAGCAACAATTTTTATAAATTCGTCGGCTTGTAAAGATGCACCACCAACAAGGCCGCCATCTACATCTGGCTTCGAAAAAATTTCGGCAGCGTTCGACGATTTCACGCTTCCGCCATATAAAATGGAAATGCTTTCGGCCACTTCTTCTCCGTATTGATCAACAAGTATTTTTCTGATGTATTGATGCATTTCCTGGGCTTGCTCTGGCGAAGCTGTTAATCCGGTTCCAATGGCCCAAATGGGTTCATAGGCAATTACTACTTTTTCAAAATCTGAAGCAGTCAAATGAAAAAGGCTTTCTTTCACCTGATTGGCCACATATTCCAAATAATCTCCACCTTCACGAATGGCCAAAGATTCGCCACAGCAGAAAATAGGAGTAAGTGCCTCAGCAAGTACTGCATCTACTTTGCCGGCCAAAAACTGGTTGTTTTCGTTAAAATATTCTCTGCGTTCGCTGTGGCCTACCAACACATAAGTAGCTCCTGCTGATTTTACCTGAGCTGTAGAAATTTCACCAGTGTAAGCTCCTGAAGGTTTTGGATATATGTTTTGCGCCGCTGTTGAAATATGGCTGTGACTACTGGTTTGGGCAGATACACCGGCCAAGTGAATGAGCGGTGTGCAAAAAACAGTTTCGACCATTGAATGGTTTTTAACTCCTGCTATTACGTCTTCGGCCAGTTTATAGCCGGCTTGCAGATCGAGATTCATTTTCCAGTTTCCAGCTACGATGATTTTTCGCTTAAGCATATTTTTGATTTGATCATTGATTTGAAAACGCCAAAATAAAAGGTTTCAAACCAAACGGCTAGCTATAAAACATATTTTGAACACAGATCGACCTTGCAGCAACTCTTTTTGACAAGTCAAGCGTATTAAAACAAGCCAAAAAGTGCCGTGTCGATGCGTTCTACTATGTGGCCAAAATGCTCTTGATGCTGCACGTAATCCAGGTTGTTCACATCTATCACCAACAGTTCTCCTTGGTCGTAGCCTCCTATCCAATGGTCGTATTTGTGGCCAAGGTTTTTGAGGTAATCCATGCGCATGTTGTTTTCATATTCCCTGCCCCGCTTTTGAATGTTGCTCACCAACCTTGGCATGTCTGCTTTCAGGTAAATGAGCAGATCAGGGGGTTTCACCAACTCGCTTACCGAGTCGAACAATTTGCGGTAGTTTGCATAATCTCTTTGATCCATGTACCCACTTTCTACCAGATTTAGGGCAAAAATATGGGCATCTTCATAGATGGTACGGTCTTGAATGACACTGCCTTTGCTTTCACGAATTTTCATCAACTGGTTCACCCGACTGTTCAAAAAGAATATTTGCAGGTGAAACGACCAGCGAGGCATATCTTGATAAAAATCTTCGAGATACGGGTTGTCTTCAACCGATTCGAGAAATAATTCCCAGTTGTAATGTTGGGCTAGTTTGGAAGCCAAGGTGCTTTTTCCAGCACCGATGTTGCCAGCAATGGCGATGTGTTTAGGATTTGAAGTCATATTTTATTCAAAATCTTTGTACAACAAACTCGGTTGAATGCCTTGATTGTTTTGATACTTTGAACTCTTATAGGATTTGTGTTCTCCTTGCAAACTGTGGTAGTAAATTTGGCAGATTTCGATGCCTGCGTAGATGCGAATGGGTTGCACACAAAACATCTCCAAAGTCCAAAAGCCTGAAAAACCCACGTCGCCAAAACCGGCAGTGACGTGCACAAACAAGCCAAGGCGACCTATAGAAGACCTGCCTTCCAGCATGGGAACAAAGTTTTCGGTCCGGGTATATTCCAGTGTTCGCCCCAAATACAATTTCTCTTTTTCGAGCACCATCCCTTCTTCAGGAATGGTTATTCGCTCAAAAGCGTTTGGCTTGCGCATATCGAGCACCTTTTCGGTGTAGACCAGCAGTTCGTTGTGCAGTTTCAGGTTGTAGCTGTTGGGATTCAACTGCGCTTCGGTGTAGGGTTCAATAAAAATTTCGCTGTTCAGCCTGTTTTTAATCTCGAGTCCTGATAAAATCATGTTTCAGTTAGTACTTGTATGTTATGGTTTGTACCCTGCCTTCTACCCTTCCTTTGGCAAAAACCAAGCGGCCAAGGTTGTTTCCTTTTCGAAGTTCTTTTTGCACTTCGGCGGGCAAAGAAGCAACTTCTGCACAAGCTTCGGAACAGCAGCCCGAAAAAGTTTCTTGGCAGCGGTCGCATTGGATGAATAGCAAATGGCAAGCTTCGTTGAGGCAGTTTGTGTGGTTGTCGGCGGCGGCACCACATTGATGGCATTGGCTGATAATTTCGTGGCCTATCCGCTCGCCTAGTCTTTCATCGAATACAAAGTTTTTGCCCAGAAACTTATTTTCAAGCCCTTTTTCTTTGGCCACCCTCGCATAGTTGATAATGCCACCTTCGAGCTGAAACACATGCTTGAAGCCTTTGTGTTTAAACCAGGCACTTGCTTTTTCGCAGCGGATGCCGCCGGTGCAGTACATCACTATGTTTTTGTCCCGATGGGGTTCTAATATGTTTTCCACAATAGGCAAAGAAGCTCGAAACGTATCTACATCTGGCAAAATGGCACCTTCGAAATGCCCTATTTCGCTTTCGTAGTGGTTTCTTATGTCAACCACTACAGTATCGGGATGGCTCACAATTTCATTAAAAGTGGCTGCATCCAGGTGGTATCCGCCATCAGCAGGATTGAATGTGCTGTCATCAAGTCCGTCTGCTACTATTTTCTTACGCACTTTGATGCGTAGGGCAAAAAACGAACGAGGGTCCTCCTCCACTGCCAGGTTCAGTCGCAGATTTTCGAGGCCTGGAGTTTGATTGAGCAGATTTGAAAAATGATCCAGGTTGTGTTCAGGCACACTTAATTGGGCATTTATTCCCTCGTGTGCTACATAAATCCGCCCTAAAATATCCAGGTTGTCGAATGCGAGGTAGAGACTTACCCGAAAAGCGTCAGGATCTGCAATGGCAAAATACCTGTAAAAAGACAAGGTAGTGCGTGGTGTGTTGTCCTGTTTAATTTTCAGCCGCAGGTTTTGGCGACTTTCTTTGTTAAAAGGATGAATGATTTTGATATGGCTCAATGGCGATGGTTGATTACCTGCAGCCATGGCAAAAAATCTTCTTTCACAATGTCTTGATGCGGTTTTGAAATCACAATAGGTGGAGTGCAGCAAGCTACATCGAGCATTTTTATCGAAGTGCCGGGTTTCCCATCTTTACTCACCTTGCTTATGAGCACCGACCCGGGATTAAACTTTTTGCCCTGGCGTAGTTCGTTAAGCCAAAGCAGAATTTGTTCTGAAGAATTCATATTAGACCAGTTGCAGGCTGGATGTGGCAAAGGTAGACAGAAAGCTGGTACCTGTCAATGACTTGCTTGAAATGGTATGGTTACGGTGCCTTTCAGCATACTCAAGGCTAATATTGAATCTACCTCATTGAACGAGGAAGGGTTGCATCATGTAGATTGCCAACTTTTTACTTTTTTTCACAACTTTCGCCATGAATCTAGAAAACCTCACCATCCGGAAAGTCAACGGAGATTTGCAACTTTTTTCATTAGAAAAGCTGCATTCGGCGCTAAGCAGAAGCGGTGCCAGCGCAGTCGAAATCAACGATATTGAAAACGAACTGGTGAAGCATGTGTACCCTAACATGTCGACAAGAGAAATTTACAAATTGGCTATGCGACTTTTAAGACATAAAACGCCAGGCGCCATGGCTCGATTTAACCTAAAAAAAGCCATTCTGGATTTAGGGCCAGAAGGTGCCCCATTCGAGCATTTTATGGGAAAGCTTTTTCAACACCAGGGCTTCGAAGTGAAGGTCAGTATTATAATGCAAGGCCATTGTGTAACCCATGAAGTAGACGTTGTAGCCACAAAAGGAAAAACTATTTCGTTGGTAGAATGCAAATTTCATAACCAGGGCCGCAATGTGGATGTAAAGATTCCATTGTACATCCATGCACGGTTTCAGGATTTGATCGACAACGATCTGCTCAAGAAAAACACCCTTCAATTCCAAGGCTGGATAGCTACCAACTCCCGATTTACCGATGACGCCAAAGCATTTGCTGCCTGCAAGGGAATGAAATTGATTGGGTGGAATTATCCGGAAAAGGAATCGTTGAGAGATTTGATTGATACAACAGCCTTGTATCCCGTCACTTGTTTAAACTCACTTACTTCGGCTGAAAAAAGACTGCTTTTGGATGAAGGAGTTGTTTTGGTGAAAGACCTCTATAAAAACCCGGCATGGCTTAAAAATATTGGAGTTAGAGAACCCAGAATGAGCAAATGCCAAAAGGAAATGACGTTTTTGCTCCAGTCAAACACCAATTGAAGTTGAAACTTAGGTTTCCGTTAATTATGAATTGGGCATTGCATCTATTTTGAAGTATTACAAAACTTTGCATGTAGAAAATCTGCGGATTGTTCCCATCCAATTTTTTTTCTGCGTGTGTCAGCAGTCTCCCGGTCGTCAGAACTCTTTTAACATAAATCAACAACTAGATTTAGAAGCTAAATTTCAAATAGGCGTCCTCACCGCCAGGAGTTGTGTGACGACAAAGCAAGTTGTTGACCAAGGAATTAACTGTAAAACCTGGGATTTACTTAACAGGGTGCACAATGTTGGTTTGCACCTTGTACGGATCTTTTTCAGTCATGGGGTCTCCTATATACACTTCATAAGGAGATCCAGCTGCTTCCAGATTTTTTTCTTTCATATATGACTCAATAGCCATATATCCTGCTTGCATTTCGTCGTATGGTCCAAAATACATACCAACAACTGCTTTGGTTTCAGGCAATTCTTTCAAAGAAATTCCTTCTTCAGGGTGTGGGCATGGGGTTGTAAAAGGCATACCTGCTGTGAAAGTCCAAGGTGCGTCCTGACTGTTATACCAGGCCATGGGAGCACCAGCACCTTCCATCTTGCAATCTTCTGAGCATGCAGTTATTTTACCAAAGATGTTTTCGAGTTTCTGACCAAGTTCTTCGGTATTTGCGGCTTTTCCCTCCATCACCATCAGGTATTGGATTGGAATCACTTCCTCCTTGATGTCCATTTTCAATGGTTGATTCGCTTCTTCGGTAGTGGCATCAGTAGAAGCTTTCTGATTTTCCGGGCTGTTGCATGCTACAAGGCAAGACAACAAAATGATGGCAGCAAAATGTTTCATAGCTGAACTTTAATAAGTTGGTTAATAAATTGAAATACAAGTATATGCATGACAAAACTATCATCCAATCTTTTGAATAAATTTTTTGCCCAATGTTGCTTGAAATCCCAGAAAACACTACCAATAATTAAGAACTACCTTAATGAATTGGTAGGCAGCAAATCCATGTCGGTGTAGTCGTAGTTTTCGCCACCCATGGCCCAGATAAAGGAATAATTGGATGTGCCGGCACCTGAGTGAATACTCCATGGCGGAGAAATAACAGCCTGATGGTTGCCAACTAATAAGTGCCTTGTTTCAGTTGGTTCGCCCATAAAATGAAACACCTTGGCATCTTCGGCCACTTTAAAATAAAAATATACTTCCATTCTTCTGTCGTGAACATGGCCAGGCATCGTGTTCCAAATATTGCCAGTTTTCAATTCTGTAAGCCCCATCACAAGTTGGCAACTTTGGATTCCCTTTTCGTGAATGTACTTATAAACTGTGCGTTGGTTGGCATTTTCAAGCGTGCCCAAATCCATTGGTTGAGCATCTTCTTGAGAAAAATGCGTGGTTGGATGGTTGACATGTGCAGGTGTTGAAACAAAATAATATTGTGCTGGCTGGTCTGCATTGTTGCTGGCAAACATCACCTCTTTTTTCCCTTTACCTACATACAAACACTCTTTGTGTTTCAAAGTAAAAGATTGTCCATCCACAGTTACGGTTCCTGCTTCGCCCACATTCAAAATTCCAATTTCCCTGCGTTCCAAAAAATAAGCGGCCTTCAAGGCATCATAGGTTTCCAGTTTCAACGATTTGCTTAAAGGCATTGCTCCACCTGCAATTACCCGATCGTAGTGTGAATAAACAGCCTTCACTTCGTTGGGCACCATAATATGCTCAGCCAAAAAGTGTTCTCTGAGTTTTTGTGTGTCGTATTGTTTTACATCGTTGGGATGAGCTGCATATCTGATTTCCATAATCTGTGAGTAGTTTGAGGTTGCTTTCCTTAATTTTGGCCGAAAATTACACTGAAATTTCCTGCCCTTTCATGAAAAAAGTTTTTTGTTTATCGGCTATTTGTATTCTTTTTATTTCTCAAACTATTAACGCACAAGTGGTTAAGTCGAAAAAGTCCTTGAACCCAAATTTGTATAAAGATGCCGCCCAGCCCATCGAAAAACGGGTGGAAAACCTTTTGTCCCAAATGACACCCGATGAAAAAATAGGACAAATGACCCAACTCTGTGCCAGCAGCATTACCCTCGATGGCACCAAAAAGCTTGATTTAAACCTCGATAAAATCAGAGATTACATCACCAAAGAACATGTTGGTTCGTTTTTGAGTGGAACAGGAACAGCTCAGCGTTGGGTCGATTTTGTGAAAGGAATTCAGGAAGTAGCTGTGAAAGAAACCCGGCTGGGAATTCCTATTATTTTTGGAATGGACCATGTGCATGGAGCAGATTATGTAGATGAGGCCACCATGTTGCCGCATAACCTCAATTTAAGCTGTACGTTCAACACCGAACTGGCCAGGCAAGCGGCTGATATTACGGCGGTTGAATCTGCAGATTTGGGTCACCATTGGAATTTTGCGCCGGTGCTCGACGTAGGAAAAAACCCATACTGGCCAAGGTTGTATGAAACATTTGGAGAAGATCCATTGGTTTGCAGCCGGTTCGGAGCCACATTTATCAAAGCATTTCAAACCAATTCAGAAATAAGTCCTTACAAGTTAACCGCCTGTGCCAAACATTTTATTGGCTATTCCGACCCGAAATCGGGCTGGGATAGAACTCCGTCTGAAATTCCAGATCAAATTATTCAGGAACAGTTCGTTCCACCATTCAAAGCAGCTTTTGAAGCAGGTGTGAAAACCTTGATGGTGAATAGTGGTGAGCTAAACGGAGAGCCGGTTCATATCTCAAAAAAGTACCTCAATGATATGCTGCGTAAGCAGTTGAAATTTGATGGCGTGATACTTACCGACATCAAAGACATACTTAAAGTTGTGGAAATGCATGCCGGAGCCAAAGACGAAAAGGAAGCAACCCGATTGGCTATTTTAGCAGGTGTAGACATGAGTATGGCTTGCAACAGCACAGATTTTATACAAATCATGAAGGAACTTGTGAGCAGCAAAGAATTAAGTCAGGCAAGGATTGATGAGTCGGTCAGGCGGATTTTAAAGTTGAAATTTGAATTGGGCTTGTTTGAATTTCCGTACCCTCAGTCGAGCAGACTCAATAAAATAGGCTCTGCAAAACACCGTGAAATGGCGTATCAGTCAGCGCTGGAAAGCCTTGTTTTGTTGAAAAATGAAAAGGAAACGCTGCCATTGAGCAAGCAAACCAAAAAAATTCTCGTGGCAGGTTTAGGTTCAAACTCAAAGCGACAACTCAATGGTGCTTGGACTTTGGAGTGGCTGGGAGCTGAGGAAAGTCGGCAACCGAAAAATATGGAAACCATTTTATCGGCCATGCGGACAGCCTACAAGGAGTCAGAAGTTACCTGGGTCGATTCGGCTGATGTGCATGGTAGCAAAGGATTTTTCAGGTTTTTAGACGAAAGCACGCACACAGATGCCATCGTTTTGTGCCTGGGCGAACAACCCTATTCAGAGTTCAAGGGAAATATCAACGACCTAAACCTTGAAACATCTCAACTTCGACTGATTCAGGCTGCTAAACTGGCAGAAAAGCCCATTATTTTGATTTTGCTTGCTGGCAGACCGAGGGTAATTGCTGAGGTTATCAATGATGTTGATGCCATAATATTTGCAGGTCACCCGGGCATGGAAGGAGGCAAAGCTATTGTAGATGTGCTGACTGGAAAAGAAAATCCATCTGGAAAATTATCATTTAGCTATCCGGGGTCAGTCGGACATTTCACCACCTATTACCACAAAAAGTCGGACAAATATCAACCGCAATTTCCATTTGGACATGGCTTACATTACGGAATAGTAACCTACAAAAATCTGCTGATCAGTGACAGTTTACTGGCCGGAAATCAAGTCTTTTCTGCTTCAGTTCAAATAACCAAT
This sequence comes from Cytophagales bacterium, assembly GCA_038205175.1. Taxonomy (GTDB): domain Bacteria; phylum Bacteroidota; class Bacteroidia; order Cytophagales; family Flexibacteraceae; genus JBBRCC01. The sequence continues at coordinate 27,276 of JBBRCC010000057.1, forward strand.
CAAGGAAAGCTGCCGGTAAAAGAAACCGTGTTGTGGTATGGTCATCAAGCTTATGGTAAGATTACAAGACCTGTGAAACAATTGATTGATTTTCAGAAGGTAATTTTACAGCCAGGTGAAACAAAAACCGTAACTTTTTCTGGTAAACCAACCGACTTATTCAGCTATCCTGATGCTAACGGAGAGCCAATATTTGATTTTGAAACAGGTAGAATTGAAGTGGGTGAACTGCATAAAAATTTACACCTGAAAAGGGTAA
>JBBRCC010000058.1:0-27216 GCA_038205175.1 Cytophagales bacterium
GTAACTACTTCAGGCAGTTTTTGCTTCTATGCTATGCTGCGTGTGTGGTACTGCCCGAAGACGCTCTTTAGGAATTAATTTTCCCGTTTCAATGCAAATACCATAAGTGCCATTCTTAATGCGAATACCAGCCATTTCAAGTTGAGTCGCAAATTTTTGGAGACGGGCTGCTAATGTACTCAGGTTCTCTTTCTCTGCTACGTCGGCACCATCTTCTACCAATTTTAGGCTGCTGGCTGTATTTTCAGTTCCACTATCGTTTTTTCGGTTGAGAGATTCCTTAATATATGTCAACTCCTTTTTTGCATTATCTAGTTTTTCGCTGATGATGCCTTCAAATTCTTTTAAGTCTTCATCGGAGTAGCGTGCCTGCGGATTTACCTTCATTATGTTTTTAATTAAATTGATTTCACGTGGTTCAGGGCTCAATATTACGGAGATTTAACGGTTACCCAAGTATTGGTTTTTAGAATGTGGTTTTTGGAATTTTTGGCAGAAGCGCTCATTCAAACTGCCAGGTTTTCGCTTGAATAAAAATATTTTGAGTTAAGAATAAAGTAGTCTTGACAAGTTGTCAGTGAAAACAATGTGAGCATTTTTTTGGTATTCAATTTGACAAGCGGCAAAATATCTGAATTGAAAATTTTGTTTTACAAGCCGAATGAATCATCCAAATAACATGAACAGTTACATGCGAAAACAAATTTTATTGGTCGTGGCAGCTAGCCTGGGAGGTGCTATCACGTTGGGGGCATACAAAATGCTCGATATGGACACCAAAAATGTGGTGTTTTACAATCAAGGAAATGAGGAAAGGCAAATTGCCTTGGTGACAGAAAGTCCAGCCGCCGATTTTTCTTTTGATTTTTCTGAAACAGCTGAAAGGGTAACTCCAGCCGTTGTCCACATCAAATCGAAGGTGATGATGAGGAATTCAGGTATGCAGAGGCAACAAATTCCAGATGCTTTAAGAGATTTTTTTGGAGACCAGTTTAACGACATGCAACCAGGAGAGCGAGAGCAAGCCTCTTCAGGATCGGGTGTTATTTTATCGAAAGACGGATACATTGTTACGAATAACCATGTGATCGACAATGCTACCGAGGTTGAAGTAACGCTCTACGATAAGCGTAGCTTTAAAGCGAAGGTGATTGGAACCGATCCTTCAACAGATTTGGCGGTGATTCAAATCAAAGAAAATGATTTACCTACACTTCCTTTCGCCAATTCAGATCAGGTTAAAGTTGGGAACTGGGTATTGGCAGTTGGCAATCCATTCAACCTTACTTCTACAGTTACCGCAGGTGTGGTTTCTGCAAAGGGCAGAAATTTGCGCATTGTGCAGGACAAAGCTCCTATCGAATCTTTCATTCAAACGGACGCAGCTGTAAATCCTGGAAATAGTGGCGGAGCGTTGGTGAATGCAACCGGAGGATTGGTTGGAATTAATACAGCTATTGCCTCAAATACAGGTTCGTATGCAGGATATTCTTTTGCAGTGCCCAGCAATATTGTGAGCAAAGTGGTGGAGGATCTTATTAAATATGGTGAAGTTCAACGTGCTTTTTTGGGTATAATGATTAGGGATATGGATGGCAATTTGGCCAGAGAAAAGGATGTTGATTTTCTGGCTGGTGTGTATGTTGATAGCCTGATGAAAGAGAGTTCTGCCAAAGATGCAGGTTTGAAAAAGGGCGATATCATTGTGAAGGTGGATAGCAAGCCTGTAAAAACAGTTGCTGACCTTCAGGAAAATATTGGTCGTCAGCGGCCAGGAGATAAGGTGGTTCTTACTGTTTCGAGAAATAGCAAAGAGGTTTTGATTCCAGTTACTTTGAAAAATAAAGAAGGTAAAATTGAAATTGCCAAAAAGGACTCGAAAGATCCATTTGATGCGCTTGGAGCTGATTTTGAAGAGTTGAGCGAAAAAGACAAAAAGCAAGCTAAACTAGAAAACGGGGTGAAAGTAGCTAAGCTTTATAAAGGCAAATTAAGTAGGAAAACAGGAATGCGGGCCGGATTCATTATTACCAAAGTGGATAAAAGGCCAATCAAAACCATTAAGGAACTGAAAGAAGCCTTTAGGAAAACAGATGGTTCGGTCATGATAGAGGGTGTTTACCCTGATTTTCCTGGTCCAGAATATTATGCATTGGGAATGGATTAATTCCCAATAAATCAGCAACTTAAATCCTGTCATAATTGGCGGGATTTTTTTTGAAAAATGTCTGAAAAAATTGGAAATTTGTCCATGTTGTAGTATGTTTGTGTATGGAAGATAAATCAAATCAAGTGAACGAACCTGCCATTGCCTATAGTTTAAGGCTGAATCCAGCATTATTTCAGGGTCAACTTAAGCCCAAATCTTCGCACAGTTGGCCGGGTAGCTTTCTTGCTATGGCATCTTCAACAGCAGCAGGGAGCGATTTTCAGGAGATAGCCACCATCAGAGAAGGGGTGCCCATGTCTTCACTAGCGTTTTTTATGCAAAAGGTAAACTTAAGTTTGGTAGAAATGGCGCAAATACTTCACACCACCGACAGAACACTCCGTCGATACACATCAGATAAAAAGCTGAGTGCCGAACATTCTGAAAGAGCCATTGAATTGGCCAAACTATATGCTCGTGGCGAAGAAGTTTTTGGTAGTCTGGAAGACTTCAAACAATGGGTTGATTCTCCCATTTTAGCATTAGGAAACCGTAAGCCAAAAGAATTTCTAGATACATCAATAGGTTTTGGCATGCTCATGAAATTGTTAGGGCGCATTGAACATGGTGTGTATTCCTGATGTTGGTTTACCGGATTTCAAAAACCAAATATAAAGGCGATTTTAGTGGCGAGGGAGCAAGGTTGAATGGGGGCCGTTGGAACAGCGAAGGAATAGCAATGCTTTACACGTCGGAGCATGCGTCTTTGGCTATGCTCGAACTTCTTGTGCACAAAGGAAGTTGGTATTCCCGCCAATCCTTTACTTTGATTACACTAGAGTTACCTGAAAAAAGTTACCCAAGGTTACTTCCTGATGCGTTGCCTTTAAATTGGCATTTGCACCCACACCCTGAAACGCTTCCCATGGTAGGAGATCAATTTATCAAGGGCAACGAATGGCTTTGTTTGAAAGTGCCTTCCGCCCCTTTACCCGAAGAATTTAATTGTCTTATCAATCCAAATCATAATGATTTTCAAAAAGTAAGGGTGGTAGGTGAGCGGGAGTTACAGCTGGATGTGCGATTGATGTAGGTGATTCTTAAATCTTCAATTTCTTTATCATTTTCAAGTGCGGGATACCCACTTCAAAAAATAGTTCACCTACTGTTAGGTACCCTTGAACTTCATAAAATGGAATTGCTGTTTTTCTGGCATGTAGTTCCATCATGTGGAAGCCATTGGCTTTGGCCCATTGTTCTGAATAAGAAACCATGGCTTTGCCCACTCCCTTGTTTTGAGCTTCGGATGCAACAGCTACTTGCCGCATCTTGGTTGTGTTATTTATTTTTTGAGAAAGGACAAGGCAACCAATCAGTTTGCCATTTTCAATAGCAGCAAAGTGAATATCTGCATCTTCATGGCTTAGGTCTTCTTCGTAAAGATTCATTCCCAATGGAATTCGCAGAATTTGATTTCTCAAATGAATGCATTCCTTATATGCTGTTGATCCAAATTCAATAACTGAAACTTCCATCAAGGATTAAATAAAAAAGCCGGATCTAGCCGGCTTTCTGATGAGTTATGAGAATCTTAAGCTTCAACAACTGCCGGTTTGACCACGGCATCGCCTGATGCTTCTTTCACTTTGGCTTTTATTTGGGCTTCAATTTCGTCCATCATGTCTGGATTATCGAGCAAAAGTTGTTTCACAGAATCTCTACCTTGTCCCAATTTGTTGGTGCCATAAGAAAACCATGAACCAGATTTTTTTACTATATCCATTTCTACTCCAAGGTCAATGATTTCGCCTACTTTAGAAATGCCTTCTCCATAAATGATGTCGAATTCGACTACCTTAAATGGTGGCGACATTTTGTTTTTCACCACCTTCACTTTGGTGCGGTTTCCAATAGCGTTATCGGTTCCTTCTTTTATGGTGGCTATGCGTCGAATGTCAAGTCGAACAGAGGCATAAAACTTAAGGGCATTTCCGCCGGTTGTGGTTTCAGGATTGCCAAACACTACTCCGATTTTATCACGAAGTTGATTGATAAAAATGCAGCAGCATCCAGTTTTATTAATGGTTCCTGTAAGTTTTCGCATTGCCTGGCTCATCAACCTTGCTTGAAGTCCCATCTTGCTTTCACCCATTTCGCCTTCTAGTTCTCCACGAGGAACCAACGCAGCTACAGAGTCAATCACAATGATGTCTATGGCACCAGATCGAATCAGATGTTCCGTAATTTCTAAGGCTTGTTCGCCGTCGTCAGGCTGAGAGATCAACAAATTTTCGGTGTCTATTCCCAATTTTTCGGCGTAGACTTTGTCGAAAGCGTGCTCAGCATCTATAAAAGCTGCTATACCACCTGCTTTCTGGGCTTCAGCAATGCAGTGCATGGTGAGGGTTGTTTTACCTGAAGATTCAGGCCCAAAAATCTCTACAATCCTACCCCGGGGCACTCCTCCGATTCCCAATGCAATATCAAGCCCTAAAGAACCTGTAGAAATGGCTGGCACATCCATTACTTTGTTGTCGCTCAACTTCATTACGGTACCTTTGCCGTATTCTTTGTCCAGTTTGTCTATGGTAAGTTGAAGGGCTTTCAACTTTTCGTTACGGTCGTTCATGTTCGATGTTTTTATATTAGTACAAAGCTACAGTTTGAAGGGCAATGACCAATAAGATTTTTAAAAATCCTGCCGATCGAGCGACATGGTCATGCAACGTGGGCCACCCAAGCCTCTTGAAAGTTCAGAAGAAGGAATGAGGAGTACTTCTACTCCGGCTTCACGCAAAGCTCTGTTGGTATGTTTGTTGCGGTTGTAGCTCACCACTCTTCTTGGTCCTATCGCAAATACGTTGGCTCCATCAAACCATTGTTCTCTACTGGCATAATCTGGATTTCCATCGCCTGTTTCTATCACTTCAAGGTAGGCAATTTCTTTTCGAAGCACCGAGATAATGTCTTCCTTCAGTGTTTCGGTAGACAGAATGGTTTCTCCTGTTTCTGTTTCTCCTTCTTTGCGGTGAACCCTGGTTTCAAGCACGCCTTGCATGGCATCTGGATATGTTACCACCAGGTTTTCGTCTATGATAGTAAAGACTGTATCGAGATGCATAAAGTTTCGCTTTTTAGGCAGCATTACTTCATAAACTCTTTCAACAGTTCCATTTTTTAAAACCTCTTTTGCTACTGACATGATGGCCTCGCTGTCGGTTCGTTCTGAGTTTCCAATGGCTAAGGCGTTGTCGCTCAGCACAATGATGTCGCCGCCTTCAATATTAGGCAAAGAAGAATTTAGGGTTTGATCAAGACCTGTTGTAGGGTAAACTCTTTTGAATTGATCCTTAAAAATTGGGTGATTTTCAAATATCATCCGCATAATAAAAGCCTCACGGTTCCGGGAGTTGTACTTCATTTGGCAGCTGATTACGCCTGTTTGAATTACCGCAGCAGGGTCTCGCATAAAGTAGCTGTTTGGACTTGGCGCCATCACAAAGGCATGGTCGTACAAGTTATCCAAACTGTGGTGGCTGAGCTTTTGCTTCAACTCTTTTACTTTCACTCCTGCAATAAGTGCATTGGCGCATTCAGCTGTAGACATGCGCACAATGATATCTTCGGCTAAATGACCCAAGTTTGACTCTTTCAAGGCCAATTGAAATGCCTGAAGCAACAAATTGTCGTCTATCAATACCTCAATAAGCAAATCGAGTAGTCTGTAAACAGTGGCACCTGTTGCTCCTTTTATGAGGCTACGGTATTCGTCGTGTTCACGCTGCATAGCCTCCAGATAAGGCATGTCTTCAAACAGATATTTTTCAATATTGTAAGGTGTGAGGCGGTCAATTTCCTTTCCGGGCCGGTGCATTAAAACAGCTTTTAGTGTACCGAACTCTGATTGCAATTTTAAATTCATATTGGTTTTGGTCTAAGCCTTATCATGGATTTTTGGTGTCTTAAATCTACCAGAAAGGCTCGTAGCAGTCGACAAATATAGGAATTGAACCTTGGCCTGAAATCAAAAAGGAAACAAGCTGGACATGTTTGTGTTTTCTCCTTAAAAAAGTGCAAAACTTTGCTCATAAATTGAAACCTGGCCTTGGGTTGTGCAACAATTCATGCCAATAATGCAATGCTTATAATTCACATTCTGAGCATATTTCTTTTGGTTCGCAATTCTATTTTGAGTCAATTTGTAACGTAAAACAGTGGAAAGGAATGGCTGAGTCGATTTTTATTTCTGGAACAACCAAAGAATCAAAATACCAAGAACTTATTCCTCAGATTGCTGCCCTTCTTGAAGGTGAGCCTGATTTGATAGCCAATTTGGCCAACTCAGCCTCAGCACTACACATGGCCTTTGGCTGGCATTGGGTGGGTTTTTATCTGGCAAAAAATCATGATTTGGTGCTTGGCCCTTTTCAGGGGCCTATTGCTTGCACAAGAATTGCTTTTGGCAAGGGAGTTTGCGGTAAAGCCTGGAAGCAGAAAGAAACTATATTGGTTGCAGATGTAAATCATTTTGAAGGGCATATTGCGTGCAGTGCCCATAGCCAATCTGAAATTGTTGTTCCTATTTTGGCCCATGGAATTGTTGTAGCTGTGCTAGATGTGGACTCACTTTATCTGAACGACTTCAACCCAATAGACAAGCAATATATGGAACAATTGGCCGAAATGCTTTCCAAGTGTTTTTGACGATAAATGAATAGTTTGAAAGCCAAATGGGGGATAACATCTGTTGGTCAATTTTGGCTAATTATGCTCTGTTTTGCGCTTACTGGCACCACTGCGGCCCTCATATCCGGCCCGTTGTTGAAATGGATCGGCTTTCCAGCTGAGACTCCCTGGTATTTTCGCATTCCACTTAGGTTGCTTATTGTGTTGCCTATTTACCAAGTTTTGTTGCTGGTGTATGGATGGCTTTTGGGTCAGTTTCAGTTTTTCTGGGCCTTTGAAAAGAAGATGTTCAGGTTAGAAAAACGTAAAAAACAGAATATTGAACGAAGTGCAAAAGATAATCAAGAATGATTCCTGAACTCATAGAGCTCCGCTCTGATACATTTACAAAGCCAACCTCAGGTATGCTTGAAGCCATGATGCAGGCAGAAGTTGGCGACGATGTTTTTGGTGAAGATCCTTCGGTAAACCGCTTAGAGCAAAAGGTGGCAAACATGTTTGGATATCCTGCAGCTTTGCTTTGCCTTTCGGGAACAATGGCCAATCAAATTGCCATTGCTGTACACACCAAGCCAGGAGACGAAGTGATTTGCGATGCTCTTTCTCATATTTACTTGTACGAAGGTGGTGGAATTGCAGCCAATGCCCATGCGTCAGTGAGGTTGTTGCATGGCGAAAGAGGCATGTTGAAGGCTCAAATGGTAGAAGAAGCTATTCAGGTAGACAATCCTCATTATCCTATTTCCAGGCTCGTATCTTTAGAAAATACAGTCAACAAGGGCGGGGGAGCTTGCTACACGCTTGAATCCATTGCCGCCATTAGATCTGTATGCGATAGTTATACATTAAGTTTACATCTAGACGGTGCAAGGCTCTTTAATGCCATAGTCTCTACAGGCCAAACCACAATTGATTTTGGCCTTCTTTTTCATTCAATCTCGGTTTGTTTTTCAAAAGGCTTAGGCTCTCCCATGGGCTCTGTTTTGTTGGGTTCAGCAGAATTTATACATCAGGCCAGGCGTGTTCGAAAACGCTGGGGTGGTGGTTGGCGACAAGCGGGATACATTGCCGCTGCCATTGATTATGCACTCGAAAATCATGTGTCATTGCTGGCAGAAGATCATAGGCGAGCCAAAGTAATAGCTGTTTTTCTTCAAACAAGACATGAAATTATTTCTATTCTGCCGGTTGAAACCAATATCATTATTTTTGAACTAAGACAATACATTTCTGCTGAGTTGTATCTTCAAAAACTGCTCATACTGGGTGTTAAGGCCTCTCCATTTGGAAAGCAACAAATTCGCTTGGTTACTCATCTTGATTTTACTGATGAGCACCTGGACCAGCTGGTAGAAAAGTGGAAAGGATTGGTTTTTTAATATCCGGGCATTTATTAAAATCAATGCAAGTGCCTGCAACCTCAAGAATTATTGTTAGACCAATACGCAAAAAAAATCCCGAACCTTTCAGCCCGGGATTCAAACATATTTTTTTAGTTTTAAACTTCTACGCTCATAGTCTTTTTCAGACTTTCGACCACTTTGCCACCAAAGGCCATCAGTTCGGCTTCGGTCCAGTTGGCTTTGATGCCCAAAGAAATAAGCCTCCCTACGACTTCCTGAGATTTTGGCAGGTCCAGGTTGTTATAGTCCTGAGGTGCGCCCAAATGGTGAATCGCCATTTTGAAAGGAGACCGCAGGTTTTTGAGGTGATCCCATTGGTTAATGAAATGGTACATATTCGTATACCAATAGTTAAAACCTGCAAGGCCGTCGGCGGCAAACTGCTTCATGGCAGCGGCTGCAGCTGGTTGGTCTGGTAAAAAGAAATTGAGGAAAGTTCCTGAATCTCCGCTTGGATCTGGCATAGGTCTAAACGAGATACCTGGTATTTCAGCCAACCTCGATTTGAGGTATGCCTTATTTTTTAGATTAGCCGATTTGATGGTTGGCGCTTTTCTCATCTGGGCGAGGCCTACTGCAGCATGCAATTCACTGATGCGGAAATTTGAACCAATTATTGGATGTTTCTCCATACCTCGATTGTTGCCAATGTGGTCATGGCCATGGTCTGAGAATTGGTGGAAAATGTCGTAAATTTTTTCATTATTGGTGAGGCACAAACCACCTTCCCCCGCTGTTGTGAGTTTGAAAAAATCCATAGAAACGCCTCCTGCTGCACCAAACAAGCCCACATGTGTCCCTTTGTAAAAAGCACCGAGCGCCTGCCCGGCATCTTCAATCAGCATTAAATTATGTTCTTTGCAAACAGCCAAGATGGCGTCCATATCTGCTGCAGCCCCGCACATGTGAACCAATAACACGCCTTTGGTTTTCGGGGTTATTGCTTTGCGGATGCCTTCAGCACTCAGGCAAAGATTTTCATCTATTTCAGCAAACACTGGCAAACCTCCGCCTAGCAATACTCCTTCAATGGTAGCAATGTAGGTGAAAGGCGGTACAATAATTTCATCGCCAAAACCAAGGCCAGCCGCTGCCATCACTGTGGCAACAGCTGTGCTTCCACTACTTACAGCGTGAACATATTTAGAACCAGTAAATTTTTTGGCTTCTTCTTCCAGTTCACGTGTTTTCCACATTTCCTTACGAATGTGCTCATGGTTATACCGAAACAGGCAGCCTGTTTCCATCACATCCATCACTTCTTTGCGCTCTTCGGCGCCAAACAGGTCGGTTCCAGGCATAAATTCAATTCATTTTTGGTCAGGCAAATAAACAAAAAGAAGGTTACAATCAGGCAATGCTTCTTGGTTTACTTTTAAAAAATAAAGTACTACAAAGTGAGTTTATCTTGCATTAAGACAGTTGGAAATTTATTAAAGTTTCGACCTCAATATTTTCAGGAACTTCGCAAATTTTGCTTGTTCGGTTTAATCATTGTTTTTTGCAAAAAAATTGACGCTTTCATATTGCTTTAGTTTCCCCAGTTTTCATGATTCCATTTTTATCTTTTGAATACCAACATAAAGCCATCCGAGATGAGGCTATGCAGGTGTTTCAGCAGTTTTTCGATTCTCAATACTATGTTTTAGGGCCTCAAACCACAAAGTTCGAGGAAAAGTATTCCCAACTCAGTCAGGTAAAGCATTGTATTGGAATTTCAAACGGATTGGATGCTCTTCAGATTGCTTTACGGGTACTTGGTGTGGGGCCTGGCGATGAAGTTATAGTTCCCTCAAATACGTATATTGCATCAGCATTGGCTGTTTCTTATGTAGGAGCGAAGCCTGTATTTGTTGAGCCAAGAACAGACACTTACAACCTGAGTCCAGAAGAACTTGAGGATGCCATTACACAGCAAACCAAAGCCATTATGCCGGTACATTTATATGGGCAAGCCTGTGAAATGGATGCCATTATGGATATGTCGAAAAAATTTGGATTGGCAGTAGTGGAAGACAATGCGCAAGCACACCTGGCAGAATGGAATGGAAAAGTAACTGGTTCTTTTGGCGATTTGAATGCTACGAGTTTTTACCCAAGTAAAAATTTGGGTGCATTGGGAGAAGCAGGAGCCATCACAACAGATAACGATGATCTTGCGCATGCCTGCAAGGTGATGCGCAATTATGGAAGCCAAAAACGGTATTACAATGAGGTGAAAGGTTTTAATGCCCGCATTGATGAGCTTCAGGCAGGCTTGCTCATGGTAAAAATGAAGTATCTTGCTTCATGGACGGCTGAGCGCCAAATGCTTGCGAAGCTGTATACAGAAATGCTTCAAGATGTTGGCGATCTTATTTTGCCTGTAACCGCAACTGGAGCTTCGCATGTATACCATTTGTTTGTGGTGCGTACAGATCATAGGGATAAGCTCCAGGAATTTCTTTCTGAACATGGCATTGGCACGATTATCCATTATCCCATTTCTCCGCATTTGCAAAATGCTTATGCTGATCTTGGACATAAAAAGGGAGATTTTCCGATTGCAGAAATGTTGGCTGAAACTTCTTTGAGCCTACCGCTTTATCCGGGTTTGACCGAAGAGAAAGTTGGTATAGTTATCGATACCATTAAACAGTACTTTACTGAAAACGGGTAAACCATGCCGAAACTATCCATAATTATTCCTTGCTACTTCAACGAGCTAAATATTCCTGAAACATCGGCCAGTTTGCTTGCCAATGAAGCCCAATTTCCTTCAGACGTCACTTTTGAATATGTGATGGTGGACGATGGCTCAAAAGATGGTACTTTTCAGGCATTACTCGAGTTTAAGACAAAAGCGCCTGACAAGGTAAAGGCTGTAAAATTGGCTTCGAATGTAGGCTCATACAATGCCATCATGGCTGGAATGAGTGTTGCTACGGGCGACGTGAATGTGGTGATAACAGCTGACTTACAAGACCCGGTTGAACTGATGCCTAAAATGTATGAGTATTGGTTGAAAGGATTTAAACTGGTGATTGCCAATCGTCAGACCCGCAAAGAATCATTTTCAAAAACACTGTTTGCCAATACATTTCAGTGGATGATGAAAAAACTGGCATTGTCTAATTTGCCTGAAGGCGGGTTCGACTATGTGTTGTTTGATAAAATGGTACGGGAAAAAGTGGTTGAGATGGATGAAAAAAACACCAACTCACTTTATCTCATGCTCTGGCTAGGTTTTGAGTATGTGAACATTCCTTATGAACGCAGAGAACGAGCAATAGGCAAGTCACGCTGGACGGTGAAAAAGAAAATCAAGTTGTTCATCGACTCGTTTGTTTCGTTTTCCTTTTTTCCCATCAGGGCTATTTCGGTTTCTGGCCTCATACTTGGATTGGTGGCCTTATTTTATGGCATTTTTGTACTCGTATCCCGCATTTCAGGTGTTATTACTTTAGAAGGCTGGACGGCTATGATGGTGGTTTTTCTGTTTGTGTCCTCCTTTCAAATGATAGCAGTAGGGATATTGGGAGAATATGTTTGGCGAACACTCGATGCATCGAGAAAGAGACCCAACTATATCATTGAAAAAATCAAATAAAAAAGGCCGGAAAAACCGGCCTTTCTTGTATAGAACATTGTAGTTACTAGCTGAGTGCGTTCACAAACCTGGTCAGTTTTGACTTGTGGTTCGCTGCTTTGTTTCGGTGAATTACATTGGTTTTAGCAAGTTTGTCGAACATTGAACAAACTTTATTTAGCAACTCCTGAGCCTCGGTTTTGCTTGTAAGCTTACGAAGTCTTTTTTCAAAAGTACGGGTGGTAGTCAGTTTGTAGCGGTTGCGCAAACGCTTGGCCTTGTCCGCTCTGATTTTTTTTATTGCTGATTTATGGTTTGCCATGTATTTCTCTCTTTCTTTTCTGAAATGGGCTGCAAATGTAGGCTTTCAGATTCAAGATATCAAAACCTTATGTAAAAAAAATGCCCGAACAGGGCAATTTTTGTAGAGGGAGAGGGATTCGAACCCCCGGAACATCGCTGTTCAACGGTTTTCAAGACCGCCGCAATCGACCACTCTGCCATCCCTCTTTCTGAAACGGGTTGCAAGATTAACGCCTTCTTGTGATTTCTCCAAAAATTATTGTTTCGCTTGAAAGAATGGCTTCAATAAATCTAGAATTTGTTCTGGTGCAAATTCCACTTTGCCGCTTTCTTTGCCCACAAACACCAACACTGTTTCCCCCAAATTGAGCAAAACTTTTTCCTGATTAAATATCTCGTAGTTGAACTTGATTTTCAGGCTAGGTAGTTCTTTGATGTAAAGTCTGATCGTGAGCAAATCGTCGTATCTGGCCGGACGAATATATTTGCTATGATTCTCGATGACTGGCATCAGTAAGCCGGAGTTTTCCAACTCTTTGTAGCTGAGCCCAATACTTCGTAGTGCTTCTACTCTCGCAACCTCAAAATAGGTGGCATAATGGCCATAATACACAAAACCCATTTGGTCGGTTTCGGCATAACGAACCCTGATTTGGCATTCAAAAATGAACATAACCGCAATTATCGGGCTATTTTTGAGAAAGTTCGTATGCCTCTATAATGTCTTTTACTAATTTATGCCTAACCACATCGGCAGAGTCAAGTTTTACAAAACCAATTCCTTTCACACCTTTTAGCACATTCAAAGCATCGCCTAAACCGGAAATTTGGTTTCGGGGCAAGTCAATTTGGGAGCCATCGCCCGTTACAATTACCTTTGAATTGGGCCCCATTCGGGTCAAAAACATTTTGATTTGCATAGGGGTGGTATTTTGAGCTTCGTCCAAAAGTATGAATGCATCATGTAGTGTTCGCCCTCGCATATAAGCAAGCGGTGCAATTTCAATGACCCGATTTTCCTGATACAGTTTCAATTTATCAGGCGGCAACATATCGTCGAGTGCATCGTAAATCGGTCGAAGGTAAGGGTCTATTTTATCTTTCATATCGCCTGGCAAAAATCCCAAATTTTCACCTGCTTCTACAGCGGGACGTGTAATGATAATTTTTCGGACATCCTTATTCTTCAACGCCCTCACCGCTAGCGCTACAGAAATATAAGTTTTACCTGTTCCGGCAGGACCAGTAGCAAAAACAATATCATACTTCATTGCAAACTCCACCAGTTTTTTCTGGTTGGCCGTTTTGGCCTTTATCACTAAGCCTCTGGTGCCATAAACTAATGCATCTTCATCCATTCCTTTTTCAATAGGGAGCGGATGATCGGCAAGTAAATTTTGAATAGAATCTTGAGTAATGCGCCCATACTCATTGTAAAACTCGAGCAGAGATTGCAAAATCTCGTTGATCTTGATGATTTCAGGTCCGGTTCCTCTAATCCTTATTTCATTTCCTCTTGACAGGATTTTGGTTTCAGGAAAAGCTATCGCAATTTCTCTGAGGTTTTTGTTTTCGACGCCCAAAAAATCGATGAGCGAAACATTTTCGAGGGTGATTATTTTTTCTACCAAGTGGGCTGTGTGTTTTGAATGATGCTGTGAATGAATGATTTGGTAATTTTAACCCGATTTGCTTTTGATTTTTGAGTGAGAAAGTTAATGATTTGCTTTTGAATACAGAACAAACTCAGGGGATATCAATTTGTTAAATCGTTTTCAAAACATAAAAAAAATGAATCCAAGAAATAAAATTGCTCTTGTTACAGGAGCTACATCAGGCATTGGCGAGGCAACTGCAATTTTACTAGCTGAAGCTGGCTTAGATTTGGTGCTTTGCGGCCGAAATATTCAAAAACTTGAACAGTTGAAAGTTCAACTAAGTCGGTTGGTTAGGGTCCAGATTTTATCTTTTGATGTCAAAAGCAAAGCTTCGGTGAACACTGCTTTTTTCTCACTCCCAAAAGATTTTCAAGATGTTGATGTATTGATAAACAGTGCAGGAAATGCACATGGTGCAGAGCCTGTAGACACAGCAAACCTAGACGATTGGGACGAAATGATTGATGTGAATGTAAAAGGACTTCTTTATGTAACCAAAGCTGTTTTGCCTGCCATGGTGGCCAAAAAATCAGGTCATATTGTGAACCTAGGCTCACTTGCCGGACTAGAAACTTACCTGAATGGTAGTGTGTATTGTGCCACAAAAAGTGCTGTCCATACCTTGAGCGACGCCATGCGTATGGACCTAAACAAACATGAAATTAAGGTAAGCTGCATTAATCCCGGCATGGTAAAAACCAACTTTTCTATTACCCGATTTAAAGGAGATGCAGAAAAAGCTGCCAAAATTTATGAAGGTGTTACCCCGCTTTCGGCCAAAGACGTGGCAGAGATTATTGTTTTTGCTGTAACCAGGCCTCTCCATGTCAATATAGCCCAATTGCTACTACTTCCGCTAGGCCAGGCTAGCATCAGTGTGGTGAACCGAGGGCAAAGAAAAGAAGGGAATTGATTTGGTTGTAAGGTATTTGACCTTCAAATTGAATTTTGCCCAACATCCAGTTCCAGTATTTTTTGATCTACTTTTAAATATTTCTGAAGTAAAAATTTGCCTTCACTAGGTAGAATATCATTCAATATAGCGAATTTTAATCACTCAACCACTTCATTCATGCAAAAATCGATACTTCCTCTCTTCATTTTAGGGCTTTGTTTTGGGCAAGCTGTTGCTCAATTTCAAGTGCCGCTTTAAGCTGCAAGTGCACAAAAAAGCGATGTATTTCCGGCTAGTATTTCCAGACCTGGTTTTGGTGGAACTGACCGTGTAAATGCGCTTTTCGATATTCAGTTTAACTTTAATTTGAATGCGAATGCTTCTACAAATGGTGGGCTGGGTGCTGCTCTTTTTTTCGATAGAAAGTTCTGGGTAGCAAAGTGGAATAATACTCTTCCTAACAACGATTCCATTTTTGAGCTCAATGTAGACGGTACTCTGGCCTCGAAATTTAGAATACCAAATGTGAGCGGGGTGAGGGGAATGACCTATGATGGCAGATCAATCTATGCCTCGCAGAACACTAGAACCATAGCAATTATAGATCCCAGAACCAGAACCAGGACAGGCGTATTAAACGTACCTGCAAATGTGGGAACTGTAAGGTATATTTCCTACAGTGCTCTGGCCGATGGAGGCCAAGGTGGATTTTATGTTGGCAACTTCAATACCTCCTTTTTTCTGATCTCTAAAACAGGTTCAGTGCTCGAAACAATTCCAGCTTCTACGCATCTCCAGTCTGGCGTTTATGGCTTAGCTTTTGATACTTTGAGTATTGGAGGACCATTTATTTGGGCTTTTTGCCAAAACGACAACGGTCAAAATCTTGTTAGACTTAATGGAGAAACGGGCGAGCCCACTGGAGTGTCAAGAAATGTGTTGCTTGATTTTGGTAGCTCAACAGTTACCCCTCCCCTTGCAGGAGGTTTATTCATTGCACCTGCCATTCAAAATGATAGTACTCCTATCGTAGGTGGATTGTTGCAAGGAGTGCCAAATATATTGTTTGGTTACGAATTGGGCGTGTTTTCTTTGCCTGAATTTGAGGCTGAAATGGTGTCTCTTACCCCAACAGATGAGTATATGATGAAGCCAACCATATTCAATCCGGTAGTTGATTTTACTGCGAGGGTAGCCAACCAAGGTTCTACAACTTTCGATACAATATATGTTGTTTCAACGCTGCTTGATCCTGATTCTCTGGAAATTAACACTACCACATCATTTGCTACAACGGTTAGATATTCCGATTCTACAAATATTAATACTGGGTTTTCTTTGGCCTCTCCAGACCCGGGATTATACAGGGCAAGTGCAAGTTTATTTTTATGGAATGGAAATGTAGATCCAACTCCAGTTAACAACTCCAAGGCTTCTGTACATTATGTTACAGATTCTGTTTTCTCACGTTCTTACCCGACTTGGAATGGAAGCCTGGGCATAGGAACAAGTGGTGGATTTATAGGAAACAGATACCAATTTCCACAGCGGACATTGATTACCTCTATTACTTCCAGGTTTAATAGCCCTTCAGAAGGCGATTCGGTCTTTTTTCAGGTATCAAATTTCACAGGCCCAAACCCTGGTAATAACGTTTTAAGAAGAACAGACTCTTACATTTTTACAGCAGAAGATTCTTTAAACGGTGTTTGGTTGACTCTGCCGCTTCGTGGAGGGCCATTGACTGTGAATGCAGTGAACGTGATGATAGCTGCCAGAGAACACCTTAACAATATGGCAATGGCCACAAATGGTAACAATTGGAGGGCCAATTCTTCCTTTGCGAGAGTGGGCATTGGTGCATGGCAAACTTTAGAATCGGCAAATTTCAGAAGAGCGGCTCTGATTTGGCCCAATGTTCAACTGGTTGTAAACAACAACGAAAAGCTGAAAGCAACAGTTGGAAATGTTTATCCCAACCCAGCTTCCGGGCAGGTTTTTGTGTCTGCTCTTGGCTCAGGACAATTTATTGTTCGTGACCTTTCAGGAAAAGTATTGATTAAAAAGCAAGTGCGGGAAGGACGAAATCTTGTATCTATCGAATCGCTAAGTTCAGGCATGTATGTGTATGAGCTTGACGTACATGGAAAAAAAGTGATTGAAAAACTTGTGATCGAATAGTTTGAAATACCAATAAAAAAAGGAGGCCTTTGCCTCCTTTTTTTATGTCCTGAAATTAAATTCAGGCATTGTCTTTGCCTTTTTTCAAAGATTCTGCCAACCAGAAAAACTCTTTGAGAAAATTGTCGACCATGCGTTTGAAGCCATCGTCAAGCAAGTTGCCTTCTTCGTCAAATTTTTTGTCAGCAAAGGGTGTTATGAGCATGTGAGGCGATGGAATGGTAAACAAAGCACAAGTGAGTAACTGCATTTGTTGTGATACCCGCATGCCACCCATAGCACCAATAGATGAAGTTACAATACCGACTGGTTTTCGGGCATAGGCACTTTTTGGAAAATGGTCAATGGCATTTTTCAGTGCAGGCGAATACCCGCCATTGTATTCAGGGGTCACAAAAACCAAGGCTTCAGATTTCATCAAAGCATGCGCAAATGCTTGTTGTTCCTGGCTGGGGTTTTCCATTTCCGAAAACATTTGATTCAATAATGGAAATGTATGATTTCTAAGATCGAGAAGTGTAGTTTCGTGTGCGGCTTTGATCAATTGTTGCTTCAAATGCAGAGCGACCCTGTAAGACACGCTTTCGTTTCTTACGCTAGATGATATAATGACGATGTTCATATAAATGTGTTGAAATGTTGTTTTCAGGCAATCGGAAGATTTTCACGAACGGCATCGAGCAGCCCGCTTAAACTTTCAGCTTCTTTGTCTTTCAACCTCGAAAAATGAAACGGATTTGAAGCGATTTCTTGGTCTATTTCTTCCAGAAGTTTTTTTGCCAATTGAGTTAGGATAATGGTTTGTTCCCTTTTGTCTATCAGTGATTGCTGTCTGATAAGCAATTTTTTGCTTTCCAGTTTGTCGATAATTCGGGTTGTATTTGAGTTACGCTCAATCATGCGCATTGAAATTTGTTTTACGCAGGTTGTATCTTCCTGAGCCCCCCGAACAATGCGCAACACGTTGTATTGTTCCAATGACAATTGGAAATGGCGAAGGCGTTTCGAAAAGTAGTTTTTTAAAGCAGAGGCAGTAAATAGGATATTCAAATGTGCTTTTTGAATGGGCGATTGAAATTCTGATTTTAGCTCTTCTTCTATTTTCTTCATAGTAAACTCAACTCACCTGCCGAACCGTGGAAACAACTGAATCCACTCGTCCAAACTTGCATTCGAAGCTTGTAAAATGATGTTAGGTTGCAAACCAAGCATCAAAGTAATGAACAACAAAACCACCAAAATGGTTTTTTCCCGAGTAGACAGGTCTAACATTTTTGGGATCCAATCTTCTTTTTCTTTCAACCAAACCTTGCCGAGAAACATTTTTCTAATCGCTAACAGAAAACAGGCTGCTCCAACCACAATGCCGGCCAAGCCGGCTACGCTAAACCAAATAGAAAGCTGTTGACTTTGCGACGCTGACTCAAAACTGCCTAACAACACCAGCAATTCGGCAACAAAACCTGAAAAACCAGGCAAACCCAGGGCTGCAAAAAATAGGGCAACCGACAATCCAACAAACCAGGGCATAAGTTTAGCCAAACCACTATAGTGGTCTATGATTCGGTCGCCGGTGCGGTCATATAGCACACCTGCAACCACAAACAATCCACTGCTGATGATGCCATGACTAATGAGTTGAAACAAACTTCCAGCAACGCCGATGGTGGACAAAGAAGCCAGGCCAAGCAGGAAAAAACCCATGTGAGCCACAGATGTATAGGCAATGAGACGCTTCAAATCGTATTGCCCCAAAGCGGCCAAAGCAGCATAAACGATGCTGATGGCTCCGGCTAGACCAATGTACCAGCCAATGTCAACCACTTCTGCTGGAAACAAGGGCCAAGCCACCCTCAAAAGTCCATAAGCACCTGTTTTTAGCAGTAAACCAGCTAGAATTACAGAAACAGATGTGGGTGCTTCAACATGGGCATCGGGCAGCCATGTGTGCAAAGGAACAATCGGAAGCTTAACCCCAAAGCCGATGAGCAAAAAAACCAATGCCAAAACCCGGGCATCGAACCCAAAAACTTGGTTATAAGTTCCAGGATCTAAAAAGGAGCCTGCTTCATAAGCATCGGGATTGGTCATGGCAGGCATATTGAACGATCGAACCAACTTGCCAGGCACATCCAGCATGGCGGTTTTTTCTAAATCTACGAACGACAGGTTTAAGCCTATCATAACAATGAGAATAAAAACAGAACCAACGATGGTGAAAATTAAAAATTTAAGTGCTGCATATTCCTTTTGTGTACCTCCCCAAAGCCCAATCAGAAAATACATGGGAAGCAGCATGAGCTCGAAAAACAGGTAGAATAAAAAGAGGTCGAGCGACACAAAACAACCTGCTATAGCTGTGGATAGCAGCAACAAAAGCCCATAGAATGCTTTGGTTTTTTCCCGTATAGATAAGGAAGAGAAAAAAGCGGTGAGCATCACCACTCCGGTTAACCAGAGCAAGTGAACAGATAAACCATCGACCCCCAAAAAGTAATCGACTGTCCAAATGCCCAAAGCACCCATGTCGAACCTGATCCATTCTATTTTTTCGGTAAATTGAAAATTACCTTCATATTCCTGCCCCGTGTTCGATTTAAAAAG
Organism: Cytophagales bacterium; assembly: GCA_038205175.1. Taxonomy (GTDB): domain Bacteria; phylum Bacteroidota; class Bacteroidia; order Cytophagales; family Flexibacteraceae; genus JBBRCC01. Next base: position 19,448 of record JBBRCC010000058.1, read on the forward strand.
AAAGAAAACTGCAAAACCGAGCAAACATTGAAGTCCAAGCGCTATTCCACTCACACTTCTATGAACAGAAGAGGCACTTTGAGGCAAGCAGAGCAACAATATGGCTGCCAGCGAAGGAATAAAAACAAAGAGGGAAAGGAGGAAGCCCGTCATCAAAGGTGATTGAAGCAAGATGAAAGTGAGCAAAAAAACAGATAAATCCCCAGAGATTCACCATTGGATTTTCTATTGGGTATTGGCAAAAAAAAAGGCCCTTCATTGAAGGGCTTTTTTTCCAGGAATAAATTACAGGTGTATGAATGAATTTGTGTATCCGAGCATAGATACCTTTCCGGCTAAATTATGTAACCCTTTGCAGATAAAATATATGTATATTTTTTGAAAATAATTTTTTAAACCTTTGTTTTACAATGAGTTATATTCTGATCTGAATTATAATTTTTTCTGCGAATTTGCGACCGTGAAAAATAGAAGGACATTTATTGGTCAGTTTCTGGGGAGCATTGCGCTAAGCCCATTAGCAAGTTTTGCAGGCACAAATTCTGCAAATGCTGATTTTGAAAACAAAAGAAGCGACTGGGCTGCTTTGGCAAGTCGGATTGCCATGCCTGTTTTGGCCGCCATGGCAAAAAAGCAATTGATGGCAACCATGCCTTTTCAAGTTGCAAAGCATGAAGCAAAAAGAGCTGATGTTGCTTCGCTCGAAATTTTTGGCAGAACTTTTTACGGTGTGGCACCTTGGCTGGCTTTGCACGAAAAAGAACCTAACAAGCAAGAGGAAGAAACAAGAACACTGTTGAGAAAATTGGCCGTTGATTCGTTGTTGAATGGTTGCGAAGAAAATCATCAGGACAGTTTCAACTTTAACCAGCCTCAGGCACTGGTCGACATGGCATTTCTGGTTTTTGGACTTATTCAGTCTTGGGATGGCATTTGGATGAAGCTTTCGGCAAGTGAACAGAAAAAGGTGCTTAAAGCAGTTGCCAAAACTTCTATCATTAAGCCTCACGACAACAATTGGTTGTTGTTTGCAGCTATGGTGGAAAAATTTCTGAAAATGAACAATGAGCCATTCGACCAGAAAAGGATTGAACACGCCATCAACAAGCATATTGAATGGTATAAAGGTGATGGCTGGTTTGGCGATGGGCAGGATTTTCATTTCGACTATTACAACAGCTATGTGATTCAGCCTTTTATGCTCGAGCTGCTGAAAGACCAACCCGACAAAAGGCAAATTATGATCAAAATTGCCCAACGATATGCCGTTTTTCAGGAGAGAATGGTAGCAGCAGACGGCACATTTCCACCGGTAGGCCGGTCTTTGGTGTATCGTTGTGGTGCCTTTCACCACCTCGCTTATGTAGCTCAAAATCAATTACTACCTGAGGGTTTAAGCCATGGGCAATTGAAGCGGGCTCTGGGAAAAGTGATTGCCAAAACGCTGTCGCACTCCTCCAATTTCAACCAAGGCTGGCTTACTATTGGTCTCAGCGGCGATCAGCCCGATTTAGGAGAAGCTTACATCACCACGGCAAGTGTGTATTTGTGTCTATTTGCATTTCTTCCACTTGGGCTACCCGCTACCCATGCTTTTTGGACTTGCGATGAAGAACCGCTTACTGTGGAAAAGGCTTTTGGCCAATCAAATTTGATAGCCGACAAAGCAATCAAGGTTTCATTTTAAGGTAATCGCAAACCAGTTTACTATAATTTTTACCTATTTGCGTGCTCATACTTTTCAACCTGATATTATGGAGATTCGAAACAATTGGATCAAAGAAGAAATTTCAGCCATTTACCACCTACCTGTACTTGAGTTGGTTTATCAGGCTGCATCTGTTCATCGCCAGTTTCACAATCCGCAGGAAGTGCAGGTTTGTACGTTGCTTAGCATAAAAACAGGTGGTTGCCCAGAAGATTGCTCCTATTGTCCTCAGGCTGCCCGCTACCACACCGATGTGAAAGTAGAAAAACTAATGGAGGTAGACGCTGTGCTCAACAATGCCCGTGAAGCCAAAGAAGCCGGAAGTACTCGATTTTGTATGGGAGCGGCCTGGAGGGAACTTCGGGATAACCGTGATTTCGACAAAGTGATCGACATGATAAAAGGCGTGAACAGCTTAGGCATGGAAGTTTGCTGCACGCTCGGTATGATAACAGAAGAGCAAGCGACTAAGTTGAAAGAGGCAGGTTTGTATGCCTACAACCACAACCTGGATACCAGCGAAGAGTTCTACGACGAAATCATCAGTACCCGAACGTACGACGACAGGCTGAAAACCTTAGACAACGTTCGCAAAACGGGAATTTCGGTATGCTCAGGCGGAATCATTGGCATGGGCGAAACCACGGAAGACCGAATAGCCATGTTGCATACGTTGGCCACCTTGCCCGAGCATCCTGAATCTGTACCTGTAAACGCCTTGGTGCCTGTGGCAGGTACTCCGCTCGAAAATCAACCGAAAGTGCCTGTTTGGGATATGCTTCGTATGATAGCTACTGCAAGAATGATTATGCCAAAAGCGATGGTAAGGCTTTCGGCTGGCCGGGTAAGAATGAGTTTTGAAGAGCAGGCGCTTTGTTTTTTAGCAGGTGCCAACTCTATTTTTTCGGGCGAAAAACTACTAACTACGCCAAATCCGGAGGCGAATATGGACAAAGAATTGTTTCAAGTGTTGAGTATTAAGCCACGTGAATCGTTCAAAGATATGGCGGGAAAAGCGCTCGAACCAGTTTGATTTAGAATTTTTTTTGTCTTGTCCTAAAGTACGTTTTTATCAACAAGTAAAAAATGGACAAAAAAATAATACTGGGATTAAGTGAATATTTTAGTGAAACCGTTCTCTCGCCCCTTGGAATGCCGAAGCCGCATTGAAGGGTTCATAGACATGGATAAGTAATCCTTTTGGCAAGGCTCAAGCCTCGTTTGCTCAACCCAAGGCTTCCAGCTTGTTTAGAAAACCAGCCAACGAAAACCAATTGTCAAGGTATAGTAGCTGAAAGCTACAGGAACAACGAACGAGGCAGAGCCTTGCCCAATATGGATGGAAGTCTAATTCGTATTCTATGTGCCACAGAACATCATGTTTCGATCTGTGAGCCATAGACCTTGTGATAGAGTTTAAGATTTCAGATCCTGGTCAAATTGGGCTCAGCGGATTGCAAATGCTCCAGAGGCTCACGCTTATTACCTCATCTGTAATACAACATGCGCTTAGCCGACATTTTGCTCCGCAAGAAAAGGTCAGGATAGCTAATGATTTAAAAATTGCCTTACATGAACTTACCTACATACCCGTTGTAGCCATTACCTTTATCAGATTCTCCTTCGATGACGGCTTTATCGTTTACAAAGGCTTCAGCTATATCCGACAATGTTTGGTCTGCTTGTTTTTCTTCATCCAGGGTTTTTTGAAGCAGATCTGCTATTTCATTTTGGCCCATCGCTTTGGCAAATGAAATCATGGTTCCGTATGTCGCTATTTTGAAATGACCTATTTTCTGAAATGCCAAAATAATGCCCGCATCCCTGATCAGGTCTTCTTGCGTATCGTTAACTATGTCTTCAGCTTCAGAGATAAGGCCCTTCATGGCTTGGCAGGTTTTGGTATTTGGTGCTTCGCCTAGCTTTTTAAATATTTGTTCAAGACGATGTTCATGTGTTTTTGTTTCCTTCAAGTCTGTTTCAAAGGCCTTCACCAGCTGGGTAGCAAAGGCATTTTTGCTTATATTTGGTAATATATTCACCAATTCCTTTTCTCCCCAATACATGTGTTTTAACTCACGGAGAAAGAATTCACGAAATTCATCCGTAACATCTTTTCGTAAATTAAGATCGGTTTTGTTTTTTTCTATTGCAAGGTTCATCTTCTTTTTGGTTGATATGTGAAAACAAATGTCTGCAAATGCATAGCTTAAAATCTTACAGATTTTTGATAAAAGTTTGTGTAATTAAAATCAGAGCAGTAAATCGTTTTGCCACATTTCCTGGATTATTTTTTGATTACATTCAGTGAACTATGTAACTCATTTCCATAATTATGTAGTCCCATCAAGATCAGTTTCTTCACCTATTGGGTGAGGCTTTGCCTCGTTTGCTCAACCCAAAGTTTCCAGCCTGTTTAGAAAACCAGCCAACGAAAACCAATTGCCAAAGCATAGTAGCTGGAAGCTACAAGAACAATGAACAAGGCAGAGCCTCGCCAGATAAGGTTTTTACTATGTAATGAAATGGAGGTTTCAAACTATTTAAGTTTAGAGTTAATAAGCAATTCGATTTTTTTATATGCTTCTTTATTATTTGAAGTAATTCCAATCACTTCAAATTCGTTAATTCTTAATGTCGGATTAAGGTTGTGGTGCTGTGGTAGTAAATCTCTAAAACAGTCGAGATATGCTCTTTGTGCAGTTCTGCCACCTTCAAAATTAAAGTCTGTTGTTGTTTTTGAACGTCTGTAATTATCCGCTTCAATTTTGTAATTTCTACATTCTTTTACCCACTGGTCAATACTGAAAGATAACTTGAGTTCATTTGGATAAAGTCCAAAGGTCAATAAGCGTGATGAACTAAAATGTTGACTTTCGTCAAATTCAAAAATAAAATTATGTTGTCCTCCAAAATATGCGTCACATTCAAGTTTGACAGTTCTCTTACTTTGGTTTGCGGAAATGTCCCCATTGAGTTGCTTAAAAATTTTATCAATAACATTGAGGCTTGTCCCAAAATTTTCTTTTGAGTGTTTGTTTACAAACCAGTCGAATTTTTCGTTTGTAATTGGTCGTTCGTTTAAAACTGTCCCAACAATTTGTGTAATTAGTTTTTGTTTGTCGCCTACTGCCATGTTTTTAATTTGTAGTTAAAGATTTGTACTTTCTTTTTTTTGTCAAGGTTGCACATAACGTTTGGCAGCTACAAGAAGTTGGCGATTTCGGAGACGAAAACTGTCTGCTACCACAAAATCCCGCATATATACTACGGGACACGATCTGTCCCGCTTCAGCGAGAAAGTTTCATTTAACCACTGAACCGCCAATTTCTTGTAGGTGCTGTGTATGCCCGGTATGAACATCATAGGTACGAAAGTACAATTTACTCTTGAAGATGTAACTGGTGAGAGCGGTTACATTATGCCTGACGAACCGCTAAATACGAAACCCGTACTGCCTGTCCCGATGAAGTCGGGATAAAGTGGTGTGAGAGCCTCACCTTGTCATGTTTTGGGTGGGGCGGGCTACCCGATTACAAGCAGTTTTACTTTTTCAGCATGGAAGCCTTTACTGTCGAACAAAACTCAAGGAAGTCTTTGAATGAATGCAGGTCGTTAGTTTCTTTTTGTCTACTAATTAGTTCTTTTAAGTAATGTTCCTCAACAACCCCATTCGGATTTCTTTTTGTATATCGGATATTTTTTTCAAGAAGCATTTCCGTTAAATATGACTGATGAAATTGAGCACTTGTTCCAAAGTCGTCAAGCTTTGTCATTAATTCGGGATTGTCCTCTTGAACATTGAAAAACTTGTTGAATTTCCTCAAGTCAGCACTTTGAGGTTGTTTAGAGTAAACTTTTCTGTTTCCAAGAAACCAAGTTTCAATACATTTATTTTGAACAATAATTACAAATTCACAATTGGTTAATTTTAATTTATTTATTTTGATAAAATTCAAAACCTCGTTACGTCTGTGTTCAATAGTTTCATCATCAGAATCTAAACAAATAACCAAGTAATCAAACTTTGCAATTTCATTTACATCAGATACAGAGTTAGTTAAATGATTATTTAAAAGAGATGGATATCCATTACCATTAAACACATAATAACTGTCGCTGTTAATCTCAAATGGATCAGTTACTTCAACAAGATTGGGAAGTAAGTGTGCTAGCCATTTAGGATAAACTTTTTTTTCAGTCCGTCTTCCTTCTACAAGAAAATAAATATTCATAGGTGTTAGTCGGTTCCGGTCTCGTATTGTTTAAGTTGCATTAATTGCATGAATTTGTCATGCTTTGATTTCCCGCTTATGAATTTGTCAATTGGATTTGTCTTAACAACTCCTGAACTTCTTGTAACTAATTTCCAGCTTGAAAAATCAATGTTGTTGATTATGTAAGGATGATGACTTGTAATAATAAATTGTATTTGGCGGCTTGATTTTAAAATGTCATTTGTAAGTTCATCAATACAATTAATTCCTAAAGAATTTTCAAATTCATCAATTAGAAAAATTGTTCCTTCCGGGCACAAATACATTTCGCTAATGTGTGTTAAAGTCCTAAACATACCTGAGGAAATTTTACCTTGTTGTATCCATTTAGGAACGCCTTTCTCTTTCATTTGAATAAAAGGGTAATCTCTAAAAATACTTGGCAGGTCTTCGTCATTCATATCTAACGGTTCAATTTTTAAGTCTTGGACCTGAGGGAATATTTCACAAAATCTATCCTTTATTTTATTAAAAGTTTTTTGGTCAGTTTTGGAAACCAAATAAAGTTTTATTCTTATGTGTTCGTCAGATTTTTGAATTTTCTTTAGAGTGTTATACTTTTTCACCAATTTATTTGCATTAAATAAACTAATTCTAAATGGTTCTTTCTGCGATTCTGATTGGTCGCTAAAGATTATTTTTTTAAATCCGTCATACGCTGGTTTAATTAAATCTTCTTCTTTTAGAATGTTGATTATACTTTCTTGCGGAGAAAGTTTCAATGTTTTTTTTCCTTGAAATAATGTTTCTTTTGCATTACGAGATATAACAGTCTTTCCGTTTAATACGAGTGTCTCTTTGATGATTTTTGGTTTATTATTTTTCATTTCATCATCGGCTTCGTCAAAAAATGGTTGCAACCCTTTATTTTCAAACTCACCTTCCCAAACGAAGTTTTGCCCCGTAACTGTTTCAAAATCTATAGTCCATTTGATTCCGCTAATTGAACCTCCATTTGAAATTTGTTTAAGGGCTAAAATTGCTTTTAGTATCTGTGTCTTACCCACTCCAGAAGCACCGACAAGCAATGTAAGACGATCAAAAACAATTCCGTCCAAACTCCACTCTAAGGTTTTATCGTTGAATATAAATTTATTGATTCTCATTTTTGATTTAAAATTATGTCAGCAAAGTTATTATTTTTTGTCCAGTTTCGGTTAGTCAGTTCGATGTTTGCAGTGTCCCCAAATTGCTTGTAGGTGTTGTGTGTGCCCGGAATGAACATAGGTACGAAAGTACAAATTACTCTTGAAGGTGCAACTAGTGAGAGCGGTTGCAATATTGCTGACGAACCGCTATATATAAGACCCGTACTGCCTGGCCCGATGAAGTCGGGGATACAGTGGTGTGAGAGCCTCACCTTGTCATGTTTTGGGTGGAGCGGGCTACCCGATTATGCGGACGTGCTCTTTTCACAAGGCGTCTCAAAGCATTCTATAAAACATTTAATACCAAAAAAAATAATTCCTTTAGTTTCTTCATCCATTTTAATAAGCACTGGTCTGGTACTGTACCTGAAAAGAACCGAAGTTAACAGCGATTTAGATTTTATATTTTCAAGGTCAGAAGAATAAACATTCACTTTGTCAGATTGGTCTGTTTCGCCTTGAATGTATTTCAACATTTCAATATTTCGGTTTTGCACTTTTTCAAAATGCGCTTCTGTTATTTTTTTTGTTTGACGATTTTTCTTGGTCTTAAAATACTCCCAAAGTAGAAAATATATTTTCAAAATTTCATCATGCTCTTCCGGTGTTACATCGAGTCGGTAACCGAGCAAAAC
>JBBRCC010000059.1:0-26314 GCA_038205175.1 Cytophagales bacterium
ATACCGGTAAGTTAGGAAAGCAGCATATCAACAACCGTGGATACAATAAGTTCCTGAAAATGAAGGGAGAAATAGAGATAGTACTTGACAAAGAAAAAGTAGAAGCAGATCAAAAATGGGATGGTCTCAAAGGTTTTGTAACCAATACTTCTTTAACGATGGATGAAGTGATGGATAACTATAAACAGCTCTGGAACATAGAGAAGGCATTTAGAATGTCTAAAAGCGACTTGAAATTCAGACCCATATTCCATCGAAAGAAGAGCCGAATAGAAACACATCTCTGCATCGCATTTTGCAGTTATAAACTTTATAAAGAACTGGAAAGACTGCTTCAAGAAGCCAAAAGCAGAGTTAGCTCTGAAAGAGCTATGCAGATTCTAAACTCAGTCTATGAAATTCAAGCACATCTCCCGGAATCTAAAAAACCAATCCGCAAGCTTCAGGTTAAAACTGATGAGCAAAGTAATCTATTAGACATATTCAAAATTCAGTTCTGAATTTTTTGGGTGTCCCAGTGAGGAAAACAGGAAGACTGGATCTTTTCTTTTAGCGCTAGGTTCAAATCAGGCAAGCCCAGTTTTTCTATTAAAAATCAATGATTCTTTTGCTAGTTAAAACAGGCAATGGCGTCCGTATCGTTGATTAATGCGATACAATTCAAACGGTACTTTTACAATATCAGAAAGTTTAATTTTTGTGCCTGGTATTTCGTTCCAAACCCGGAGGGGAACCTCGAGAACATTTTGGTAAAACGTTTTTTCGTCCAATGCAATCTTGAAGCGGAAAAAAATTTCTACATCGAATAACCAACGGCTAGAAAAGGTATCCATAAAAATGGATTGTATGACAGATTGGTGAAAAAGTTTTATTCCACATTGGGTGTCATAGACAGGTAATTGTAGACTTATTGAGGCTCCTGTCGCAGAAATACGGCCAAAATAATGCCTCAGTGAGTTTCGGTCAATCTGTGAACCCAGAATTTTAATTCTTGACCCAAAAATGAACTTTTTATTGCCTCCCATAAACTCCGCATAATCAAGCAAATAAGGTAGTTCTGAAAGTGGGGTGGCCAGATCCGCATCCATAAAGCCTGAATAGGTGTAGTTGCCAAGGGTCTGGCCAAACAATAAACCGGCTCTTACCGCCTGGGCTTTACCAGAATTAGTTAAGATATTCAGAAAAAAAAAGCGGTTGGGTGTTTCTTGACAGATCTGCCTCAGGAGATCGGCGGTAGAATCTGTACTGCCGTCATTCACAAAAAGGAAATCGAAGTTCTCCTCCCCTTGCAAAAATGCCTTAAAATACGTTGCAGGAAGCCTTTCTGCTTCATTAAAACAAGGTAAAACAACCAGAACTCGACCTTTCTCCATTAGAATCAACGGGCAATAATGGACTTTTTTTTGAAAAAGGCCGCATAAGAGTGTTTCTTAAAGTGCTTCCAAAATGCCGGATCTTCCGCTGTTCGGGATTTACAATCCTGAACCCAGATCGTAGGATTTAAAATCCGCCTGCATATTTCTCTTCTTCTACTCTCCTATTCAAATAATCATTTGTTCTACATTTGCAATGTAGTACTCCTATCGGAGAGCCGGATAGACCTCTGGAGCATTTTTAATCCAAAACCTGCCAAAAGGAGTTTGATTAATAATCCGGTTGACAGAACCTAGGAAAGGGCTTCCAAATTACAAATTCGGATCGGGTTTGTAAACGTCAGTTCTTTGCCAACCTTCGTTTTCCAGACCCTAAACAAACCACGAATTAAGCCTCTTAAAACCGAAGGTAATAGATTGTGTAGTGTTCGGTTTCGTTGTACAAGGAGTCAGTAATGTATCGATTCATGAAATTCCCAAGTTTTCGATCTACCCGATCATGTCGAAGTATTAATTTTATTTGCTGATGTTTAATAAAGGCCACCTGCACTGAATCGTTTGATAAACCAGCTCCTCTTTTTTGTTGAAATTGAACCACGGGCAACATGTTGTAATAATTCCAGTACCCATTTTTGGCAAAAGATGCTGAGTCTTCTTTTGAAAGATTGAGTAGTGAAACGGCTGTGATCAACAAGCTGTCCGTTTCATTTTGTATGTCGCCGCCAGGCCGGTTTAGGTAAAAGTAGGGAACAGGTTGGTAGTCGGATATAAAGCCTGCTTTTTTGAGTAAATCAGGTCTTTTAAGTACTTGATTTACAAATGGTTTTGACGATTTTTCTCGATAATATACCCTGTTTTGAAAACCATAAATAGAGGCCACATGGGCCAGGAAAAGGACAGAGAGTAAAGCTACTCCGATATTTAATTTCAGATGATTTGCTACATGCTTAAAAAGCAATATAGGTATGATGTAATAGCTGACGATGATATTAATCTTAAAAAACTGATAGAAGTTGGGGATATTTTTGAGCAACAAGTCTATAAAAAACAAAACGAGGGCCGAAAGCAATAAACAAACAACTATACTTTGATCTGGCTTTCGGATTCGAAAAAACAGGTAGAACCCAATTCCAATCAAGCCAAGCAAATATGAAATCAATAAGACATCGATAAAATAAAACACAAGCGGAAACAGTAGCACATAAAAAAAGATAGAAAATCTCATTTTCAACTCTTTATAAAGAAGAATGAATATACTGCAAAAAAACACGAGCGTAAAGTGTGAAAACAAAAAATCAAGAATCATGTCCTTGAATGCAACCGCCACCACTTTGAGTGAAAATAAGCCCAAATCAATGTTGTTGGGCAAGCCAACATTAGGTATTGTGCTATCTAGATTGAGAAAGGCATAAAAAACGAAAACAAGACCCAAAGTCAATACTGCGCCTATGATGTGTTTCCAATTCTGCACATTTTTCAGCTCTGAAAACCCAATAAAAAGCAACAAAAAAGGCACAAACAATGGGTTCATAAAAAAGGCAAGCACAATAATGACCGGATAAAGCCACGGTTTTTTTTCTTGGATAATGTGGATAACACAAACAAGAAAAAAGAGCCCGCCCGACACTTTAAAATATTCAAATAGAAAATGGAAATCCGTATTTGTAATAAAGTATATCGGAAAGTTTTTTAGTAAATTGAAGGGTGGTTCATCAGCCGAAAGCCAAGGAATGAAATTGTAAATAAGAGTGGTTCTGCTAATGGTTCCTAAGCAAATGATGAATAGCAAAAGAAACCAATGGGCGCTGGGCCTCACAAATGGTTTGAGATACCTGAATACTGCTGTAAGTGCAATACCCAACATGCATGGATACACATAAAAAAACAAAACTTGCGCATTCGATACATCAGAAAAGAGTTTGAAGAAGATGCCTAAGTAAATTTCATAAAAATGATAATACTGGAAACTGAATCCACCGCCAAACCATTCACTTTCAAGGTGTGTAAAAGTTGCCTCCTTATGTAAAAAGTCAATAAAAGTGATTAAATCCGAGTAGTTGTAATGGTCGATAAAGTGTGTGAAAACCTGCCCATTCTTTAGGCTGTAATGTACCAGAAGTGCACATACATGAACCACAAACAAAATCAGCACTTCTTTGCCATCAGCATAAACCAAGCTCCTTTCGTTTGTCTTTTGGTTTTCATTTTCAGGTCTGAAAAAATAGGGCCACAACAAGGAAATCAAAACAAAAATTGATGCTGACCTCCAGCCCACAGTGGCAATAGCTATGACAGGAAAAACCACCGCCAACCCAATAAAAATATGCAAAACAGAACCCTTTGGAGTATTACCTAAAGTATGCCGGCCGACAAAGCGACCTACAGAATCGACGATTAGAATAAACAGTAAACTGGCAAGGAAAGGAAGAAATATGTGTGTTACAATAATCATGTCTTTGCGTGACGAACTGCAAGTATATTAATCAAAAGTGTTTAAGTGCCGATTCGTCAGGTTAGTTTGCCATAGAATTTTTTAAAAATTTTGGGAAATCAACCTCTGTTCGATTTTTACATAGCTGAAAGCTACAACCAAATATAAATCAAACACTTAAATTGACGTGTTGAACTAGATTTTATAAAAAAATTTTATGTTGATTTTCAACACATTAAGAAAATATTTACACTTTCTTTTGGCTCAATGCAACCTAAGCCTTTGGGTCTGCATCTTGTAGTTGTAAGCAAAACCTGATGAGTAAAGTTGTACCACTTTTAACAGAACATGATTTGGTGAAAGGTTGCCAGCAAGGCGACCGGAACAGCCAAAAAGCAGTGTTTGAAAAGTGGCACCGAAAAATGCTCACTGTTTGCCAACGATACATCAACAACAATTTCGAAGCTGAAGACATTCTGATGCAAGCCATGATGAAAGTGTTTACTGAAATAAACCGGTTTTCCGGCATGGGCAGCTTCGAAGGTTGGATGAGGCGAATTGTGGTAAATGAAGCTTTGATGGCTGTGCGGAAACAAAAAATTGTTTTTGAATTTGTGGACCAGGATGGATTTGAAGTATTAGGTGGATTTGAGCCGGGAAACTTACAGGTAGATGCGGAGTATTTGCTCGAGTTGCTCCAAAGTTTGCCCACCGGATTCAGAACCGTGTTTAATCTGTATGCCATTGAAGGCTACGACCACAAAGAAATAGCATCGATGTTGGGGATATCGGAAGGCACGTCGAAATCGCAACTGAGCCGGGCCCGGAAAATGCTTTCAGATAAACTAAACAAAATGAACAACAGGGACACAAAAACTATAATCCAATGAAAAAGAACAAGATAGATCTGCTGTTTTCAAGATTTTTGGAGAAACACGAAGCCACTCCCGCCAAAGCAAGTTGGGAAACTATGGATGCAATGCTGAACAAAGCCGGGAAAAAAGAAAAAAGGCCTGTTTGGTGGTATTGGTCAGCAGCAGCCGTGCTGCTTTTATCAATCGGTTTCTGGTTTGGTCGGGGCTTTAACCCAATTCAACCTCTACATACCTTGGCAGTGGTTGAGCCTGAAAAAGATTCCAGCACTATTGAATTGGTACCAAAAGTTCAGCCAACCGAAGCCGGGGAAAGGGCATTGGAAGCAGAAGAAAGTTCGCAAAAACAACTTGTGAAACCCATCCAAAAGAAGCCCTTCAGGGCCAATAAAGTCAGAATTTCAGGATACTATGCCAAGGCGCAACCCAAACAAAGTTCAATGGAAGATCTGAACAAAACCATAGACAAACAGCCCGAACAAAAACCTGAAATAGCTCAACTTGCTCATGCTGAAAATATTGAAACAGCGCCAGCAAAAATGGAAGTAGCCACGGCAGAAGTAGTTAATAATGCGATTGCCCAAATTGAATTCAGACCGTCTCAAGCAAATGACGAACTGGCCGAAGTAACTTTCAAACCCAGGCAATCTTCTGGCAAAAGGCTGATACAAAAATTGAAGTCACTTCGAAATGGAGAGACCGGCATTAAAGATCTTGGACTAAACCGTCAAAACCTGATTTCGCTTGTAACCAACCGAAACAACGAAGAATAAATCTCGCAAATAAAAATTTTAAACCGTTCAAAAACTCATGAAACCACTTGTTTTCAACATTTTATTCGCCAACCTTCTCATGTGGAATGTAATGGCAAGCCCTATGCACATTGTGCCCCCAAGCGAAAAAGATACCATCATTTTGAAGCTGAAAAATCGCAGTAAAATGATCATTGTGACCAACAAAGACCAGGACATCTCGGAATTGAAAGAGCTGGACTTGAACGCTCTCATGCAAAATCTTGACTCGGCCATGAAAGGCTTAAATTTAAGAGTGGAGATTCTAGGCAACGAAATGGATGGGCAGGGGAACAGAGACACTTCGATCGTGATCCGAAAGCGAGTCGTTAAAACAGATGGCGGTCAAAAAATCACCATCACTGAAAACCGATACGGTTCAAAAATCATCTCGATTAGAGATACCGATGTGAATTCTCAAAGTACAAACAGGCATAGAACTTACCGAGGCTTTAGTGATGAACTGGTATTCGACCTGGGCTTTACAAACTACCTGGAGGGCAACCAAACACCCGACCAAACCGGAAAACCGTATGGCCTAAATGCCTCAAAGTCTGTTCAGGTTGGTTTTGGCTACATTCATGCCTGGCCACTTAGCAAGCGGTTTAGTGTGGCATCAGGATTGAACATCACCTGGGACAACTACCGCTTTGAAGACAATTTCAAAATTGTGAAAGGCGACAGCGTGCTGTTCGAAGCTCCAGACAACGACCGCATCTACAACAAAAGTAAATTATTGGTAACTACCGTAAACGTTCCTATTCAGCTTCGCTACCAAAGCAAAAGCGGATTCAGAGTTGCGGCTGGTGTTTTTGGAGGCTACAGGGTGTTTAGTCATAGCAAAGTAAAATACAACGACAATGGCAAAACCCAGCGAGACAAAGAGCAAAGCAATTTCTACCTCAACAACTTCAACTATGGTGTGCGGGCAGAAATTGGCTACAGCGATATTTCACTTTACGGTCAATACCACATCAATCCGTTGTTTAGCTCCAGAGGGCCCGAAGTCAACTCATTTTCCTTAGGCCTTTCGTTTGCTCTGGATTAAGATTTCTCAATAGCTACATTTTCAATCCTTCGGACAGGCTGCTCTTTTGGAGTAGCCTGTTTTTTTTATGGGTAAACAATCTGAATCAGTTTGAGCCCTGTTTTTGCATCTTCAAGTTTGTTGCCTACAAACCTTTTCAATTCGGGATATTCTTCCAAATCCACGTTTTCTGCTACCACAAGATAGTCTGGTCTGTACCTTTCTATAAACTTTACCCTTACAGAATCCGGGCCAATAGATTGCCCGGCTTCTTCTTCCAATTTTTGCCGAAATTTCAAAAAATGATCCCGATGCACCATCTGATTGAAAATGCTATTGTGGGTTTCGGCAATCAACCTGTCGCCATTGATTTGAAAGTTGCTGAAAAGTGGACTTTCGTTCAATAAAAAAATGGCGTCGGCATTTGTAACTGGCATAGTGGCAAATGGAACTCCACGGGCACTCAAACTCACAGTTCGGTAGGTTGTTGGCTGATTGCTTTGCAAAAAATTTGGCAAGGCTCCGAAAAAATCAAATGTTGAATAGCGGCTATAGATTTCGAAATTCCCCCGAACAGAAATCATTGAAAAATAAATACCTGAAACAAGGAATGCCGCCGTAAGCAATTGACACTTCAACACGGGTTTATCGATGAGCAGTTTAACAAGATAGAGCAAGTAACACAAGGGAATGATTGCCGCACTGTAATTGACAATAAACTGAAAACTGTCTCGAAAACCAATAGAAATGGCATGCAAACCTAAACCTACCAGCATCGGTAAACCCAACCAAAGCACTTCATATCCAATGCGTTTGAACAAAAATGTGCGATAAATTAACCAATCAGCCAGCACCAATGGCAGCAGCAAAATACTGTGGGTAAGTATCCCATACACCAATGTGCCTCCAATTAAAGTCGGGGACTTGTATTGCAGAAAAATGGACTCCTCAAAGCCACTGGTGTGTATCGCAAAGTAATTGACAACCAGAAGAATAACGCCCAGCAACACCGGAAAATATTTTCTGAGAATTGATTTCAGGTTTGCCTTTTCTGATACAAGCACATACAAGCCAACAGCCGAGAGAACACTCAGAAACAACGAAATCCACAAAAATGCCAGCAAAATGAGAACAAAAACCGCTTGCTGCTTGTATTTTTTCCATGCCAATAAAAATGCTGTGACGAAAAGCAAAATCACGGCCATTTTGATGCGGTTTATGGCTACAAACTCAGCCATATAGCTGGCCTGATAGATCATGGTTTGGGAAATGGGAAGGTCTTTAAGCGTGTAGAAGTTGAAGGGAAAACCAGAGAATAAAAAGGCAGTGGGAATAAGTAACGAAAGCAACAAGCCTAAGCCTTGCAGCCTGAACAAGGTATGAAGTTGAAACAAGGCCGCTCCCATAAACACAGGAATACACACCAATTTGTAGGCATGCAGCAAGGGCACTTTAAACAGATAAAAACAAGCGAGGGTAATCCAGATTTCGAAATAGTGATAGAGTGATGGAATCACTTGAGTGCCATCCCAAGGTACAATTGTGTTGCTGCTTTCAACCCCTGTTTGATGCATGGCAGCAGCTACTTTGGAATAAAAGCTCTCGTCGAAAAATGGATAGAAATAATGCTGTCCGTCTCTGAACAAGCTAAACATGAAAAACAACCAAGGTAAAAATGCAAATAGGCTGGTTAAGAGTAAGGCGTTCCAGTGAAATGATTGCTGGGTTTGGTGTTTAGTTTGTCCGGCAATGTTTCCAAACAAATAGATAAGATACACCCACAAAATGGTTTGCCCCTTGGTAACCAATACAGCCAACATGGTGGATATCAGCATCAAGCCATGAAAAATATCCAGTTCAGGCAGGGCAAACAATCCTCTACTCAAAACCTTCCGCTGTAAAAAACCAGCCAAAGTAGCCAGCAGCACAAGTCCTAATACACCGGCAAACGTATGTGCCGCTGTTTTTATAAGCATGAAAAATGTGGTTTAAGCTGCATAAATGGACTCGATCTGGCTCTGATAGGTTTGGTGGAGCACTTTTCTTTTCAGTTTCAGTGTTGGTGTCATTTCACCAGTGTCCACAGCCCATGGCCCTTCGATGATGCAAAACTTTTTGATTTTTTCGTATTGTGCTAATTTTTCATTGGTCTTATCCACTTCTCGCTGAAGTTTTTCCAGAATTAAGGGATTTTTAATCATATCCCGGTTGTTGGTGTAGGGAATATCTTTGATTTTGCACCACTCTTGCAGCGACGGAAACGCAGGCACCAACAAAGCTCCTGGAAATTTTTGTCCATCGCCAAACACCATGGCTTGCTCTATCACCAGGCTTTCCTTCAGCATATTTTCAATTTGCTGTGGGGCTATGTATTTGCCTCCTGATGTTTTGAAAATTTCCTTTTTGCGGTCTGTAATTTTCAAAAACCGGCCTTCGATCATTTCTCCTATGTCGCCAGTATGAAACCAACCTTCCTGATCTATCACCTCGGCAGTTAAATCTGGCCGGTTGTAATAGCCTTTCATAATATGTGGCCCTCTGGAAAGTATTTCACCATCTTCAGCTATTTTCACTTCCACACCTGAAATAATGGGGCCCACGGTTCCTATGCGTCTATTTTCTTCTTCAAACTGGTTCACTGAAATTACGGGTGAGGTTTCTGTGAGGCCATAACCTTCCATAACAATGATTTGTGCTGCCGAAAAAACCCTGGCCAATCTTGGCTGCAGTGCCGCACCTCCCGACACAATGAGTTTTACATTTCCACCCAATGCTTCACGCCATTTGCTGAAAATGAGCTTGTTGGCCAACTTCAATTGAAAGTTATACCACCAACCCAGCTTATTGTTGAGTTCGTAGCGAAGACCTAGTTCCAATGCCCAGAAAAACAGAAATCGCTTAATGCCTTGCAGTTCCTGACCTTTCGCAACAATTTTATCATATACCTTCTCAAGTAAGCGAGGTACAGTTACAAACAGGTGAGGTTTTACCTCTTTCATGTTTTCGCCTACCGTTTCAATGCTTTCTCCGTAATAAATGGAAATGCCTGAGCTCATGTAGAGGTAATGCAACATGCGTTCATAAATATGGCACAAAGGCAAAAAGCTCAAGGAGCGACTGGTATTGTCAACAGGAATGAGTGGAAGGCAGGTACTCACATTGCTTACCAAATTGTTGTGAGTCAACATCACTCCTTTGGGCTTGCCTGTAGTACCTGAGGTGTAGATGAGCGTGAGCAAATCGCTTGGCTGAACACTTTGTTTGTGCTTGTCGAGATCTTCTCCAGCGGCGCTTACGGCCCTTTGAAGAAATACTGACCAATTGGTGGCTCCTTCAACCTCGTCAAAAGTAAAAACTTCAACAGGATGGGGATATGTTTCGAGTGCCTTACTTACTTTTTCATATACTTCCTGATTGCCTGCAAAAACAATTTTTACATCTGAATCAAGAAAAATGAAATGATAATCTTCGGCTGTGATGGTCGGGTACATGGGTACAGACACAGCTCTAATCTGTTGCAAGCCATAGTCTATAAAATTCCACTCGGGTCTGTTAAAAGATATGATGGCCACTTTGTCGTTTGCCGAAATGCCCGAAGCTAAAAAAGCCCGACTCACTTCGTTGGCCGTGTCTCTTAAATCTGCTGTAGAATATTTTTTCCAACTGCCATCGGGTTGTTTTCTGGCCAAACAATCATCGTTTGGATAGGTTTCGAGCTGGAATTGAATGAGGTCGAATACACGTGTAACTTGTTTCATGCTCAATCATGGTTTGGTTAATTCAGTATATCGCCACGCAATTGCCGGTAGCGCTTCCTGGATTCTGCTGCATAGATACTTCCAGGAAATTTCTCTAGCAACTGGGCGTAAAATTCCATTGCTTTTTCTGTGTTATTCAGGTTTTCTTCATAGGTTTTGGCTGTGAGAAACCAGGCATCGTCGCCATAAATATCGTCACTAAATTTTTCCCTTATCAATGCCAGTGAAGCCAAGGCTTTGTCGAACTGTCTTGTTTTGGTCAATAGCTTGTATTTGAGGTAATAAACATCGTCTTCAATATTTTTATACAGCTCGTTTTGAGGTAGTTGCAGTAAAGAGTCGAGCACTTGAATGGCTTCGTTATCTCTGTTTAAAAACATGAGCAAATCTGCTTTTGCATAAGCCCTCAGTGCTGTTCCATTTGTGTCGAACACGGTATTGTCCTGAATAAGCATCGACAGCTGAAGAGCATCGTTGGCAATTTCCCGACTGGTAGCCAATTTTAACACATCCAGGTGTTCTCTGGCAAGCTCAAACTCACCTTTAAAATAGGAGAGTCGAGCATTTCTCAACTTAGCTTCATGGCCCAAAGGATGGTCTTTCTCGTCTTTTTCAACCTGGGAATAAATCAACGTTGCCTCCCATGGTTCTCCTTTCACAATGTAATAATCACCCAGAAACAGCTTACAATTTGAAATAAAGTGAACATCCGGAGGTCGCATGTTGAGTGCAGATTCAAGGTAGAAAATGGCTGAATCGGGTTGGTCAAGAAACCCACCATGCAGCAAGGCAACGGATTTGAGATTTTCAGCCACCATCATCCGGTTGTTTGGATTTTCATTGTTCAGGTTTTTGTAGTCTCTGATCAGGTTTTTAACTTCATTTTGCGGAACAGGGTATTTCGATTTTAAAATCCGCTCCCGTACATTTACCTGGCTGCGACTTGCCAGGTAAGCCATAGGTCTTTTTTCGTATTGCTTAACAATGTAATCGAAAACAGGAAGCGCATTTTCTAAGTCACCATTCTGAACAGCGAGGTTCCCGATTTCTAAAAGCTTTTGGCCTTCTTGCCTTTCTCGTTTATCTAAAGCTTTGGCCTGTACAAAAGCCGAATAAAAGTCCTTCTGTTGCAAATAAAGCCAAACCAATAATTCTGAAATAGAGGTATTTCCAGGGTTTTGCTGAACCAAAGTCAAGGCCTTTTTTTCAAGCACTTTAAAATGCTCCTTTTTTTCCAGGGTGTTTTGAAGAAGGTTTTGAACGAAAGGCAACTGGTTTACATCCGCTTGCACTATGGGAAGTAATTCGTCTATCACTTTTTCGGGTTTACCTTTCAATCTGTACACTTCGCAAAGCTCCATCAGAAATTCATAAGGGTTTGTCGATTGCTTTCTCAGGTTTACATACAGTTGCTCTGCAAAATCGAGTCGGCCATTTTTTATGGCATAGGCCGCTGTGGAGTTTGTTTGATTTCGGTTTTCAAGACAAATTTCTATGACCTTTTTGTAATTTTTATTGGCTTGTTTTTCATCTTTTTCGTTCTCTAAGAAAAAGGCCTGATCGAGCAGGTAAACTGGCTGAAAAGGGAATGTTTTCACCATTTTTTTATACAGCTTTTCAAGTTTTGGCTTTTGATTTAACTTTCCAAGCGCTTCTGCATAATGTTCATAAATGCGTGGCAACATCATTTTATTTTGGGAAAGCAACTCATATTGCTCAACGGCTTTTGCAAAATCTTCTCTGCGATAATATTCCTCTGCCAAATCGACCTTTTCGTTTTGGGCAAATAGCAAAGTCAGGCCTGCAAACAAGGCAATACATACGGTTGCTGCTTTTTTCCAGGCAAGATCCATGTGTTGATAATTACTATTTCTTTTTTTAAATAAATAAACCATAGTCAGATTCAGTAGTGTGGACATGTGGATAACGGATTAACCCACTTGATAAATTGTAGATTCACGTGCATATCCACAGCCAAAGAACCGATTTTTACCTGTAGCTTCTATGTTTTTCATAAAATATCCCCAACTGTGGATAAGTGCTGTGTATAAAACCTTGGTATAAGTCGCCGTGTATAAGCCCAGTTTTAAACAG
Organism: Cytophagales bacterium; assembly: GCA_038205175.1. Taxonomy (GTDB): domain Bacteria; phylum Bacteroidota; class Bacteroidia; order Cytophagales; family Flexibacteraceae; genus JBBRCC01. The sequence continues at coordinate 12,347 of JBBRCC010000059.1, forward strand.
GGAGAAATAGGTAGTTATCCCACACACTCTTGTAGCCAACTTGGTTGATGTGTACAGGTTCATCTTTGTACACCCGCCTTTGTGGGCATTGTTTACACTTGTTACCATTTGCTTGTGCATAATTTGGATTCTTAATGGGCTGACATAAAACCCTTTTCAATTTTCTCATTTAAGTTATTAACATCATTTTTGTTGTACCATTTCAAAAATGCCTTTTCTTGACCAAAACACAACACCAAAAATTTTGAATAGATTTTTAATTAGAACCAGATTGAGTCATTTGTTTCTCTACTTGGTTTTTTGTCTGCTCGTTAGTTTTTCCGCTTTTTCTCAAACGTATCCATTTGCGAGGCTTACCGGAAACCCAATGGATACTGCCGGTTGGTTTTTGGCAGGTGATGCACAGATTGGCGATACCGAAGGCGATGCTGATACAGATCCTGATGAAATGATTCTTTGCCCGCCTCAAAACAATAGAAGTGGCGCTTGTTTTTTCAAAAGTCCGGTAAATATTGCTACATGTCAGCGTTGGGCTGCAGAGTTCGAATACCGCATGTTTGATGGTACTGGCGCTGATGGCATTGCGTTTTTCTTTTTGAACAACCCTCCGAGAACCTACACTTTAGGAGGAGGAATAGGCATACCTCCTGCTCCATTAGGTTTGCTTGTTGTGCTCGATCCCTGGAATAATTGTACCAATGTGGGCTCACCATGTTGTTCACCGAAATTACAGATTCGTTATGGAGATGGATTGAATAATTATAGTGAGTGCCCAAATCCACCTCAGCCAACGCTTAGCAATGCTTCATTTGTGCGCAGTACAACCTACAACCGTATTCGCATTGAATATGATTTTGGCGACATCAAAGTGTTTATCAACGAAACGCTGGCGCTTTCAGGATTTTACAGAATCAACTTTGCCGGGTATTTTGGTCTCACGTCTTCTACCGGAGGCAGCAACGATCGGCAATCTATCAAAGACTTTACACTCTACACATACAAACCCATTTTGGATGCACCCAATGCTGGTCCTGATCTTACGGTTTGTCCGAGAGATACCATTCAAATTGGTGATATCAATGCAAATGCTGGCAACTACAGTTATCTATGGTATCCACCAATTGGTTTGAGCGACACCACCGGGCCAGCTCCCTTTTTAACTGTAAACAACCCGACATACACCACCCGGGTTTTGCGTTATTATGTTTCGAAAGACACTGTTGGCGGACCCGATTCCAGGTGTTCGTTTACCGATGAAGTGCTTATTACGGTCCGGCCAAGGTCTGTAGCGTTGCCCGACAGTTTTGTTGCATGCCCCACAGTGGCCAATACCATCAACTTTGCAGGCGTTCCCGGCAACAATTATCAATGGAGCCCCACCACGTTTTTAACCAACCCAACTTCGTCCAACCCAACGTTTCGATCTGTAAACAATGGAGATTCGGTGTTGCGTTTGGTGTACCAACTCAGGGGTATTGATACAATTGGTTGTGTAGATTCTGATTCTTTAACCATTGTGGTGCCACCTAATTTCGCTTTCGCTGGGAGTGATAAGCAAATATGCAGTGGAGATACCACTGTCATTGGTTTGCCTGCCAGACCAGGGGCTAATTATGCCTGGTTTCCTGGCTCTCAGGTAATAGGCAGCAATCGTTCTGAGGCACGTTTTACAGGGATAAATAATGATTCCATTCCGTTCAGGCGGAATTTGATTGTGACGGCTTTTAACCCAGTGTATCAATGCAACAACTTCGACACCATTCAAGTGACCTTGGCCCCTCGGCTGAATTTCAACCTGAATCAAAACCAAAGTGTATGCAGCGAAGCACCAGTAGTTTTAGCACAAAACAGAGTTTCGACAAATTTGGTGTATTCCTGGTCGCCGGATTTTGGTTTAAACAATGCATCGATTGCCAATCCTGTATTTTCGGCTAGCAACAATTTTGATGTACAGGTAGCATTCAGGTATCAAGTACAAGTAACAGATACTGCTTTTGGTTGCACTGCTTTCGACAGCATTTCGGTGATTGTCAATCCTTTTCCCAAAGTGCGGGCAGGAAATGATACCACGGTTTGTTCCGGCTCATTGGTCACTGTTGGCAGAATTTTTGCCAGCGTTTCGGGAACTGTATATGAGTTTATTTACCCCGCTACGCAGCCAGGCATCGATTTTGTTCCGGTGGAAGTGAGGCAAGAAGTGGGAAGAGATACTACTGTGTTGTACATCATTAAAGCATCGTTTAATGGCTGCGAAGTTTTTGACACCATGCGGGTCATTTACCAGGCGTTTCCAGCTCAGCCACAGATTTCAGGAAGAAGGGTTTTGTGCGAAAATACCAATCAAATTGTGTACAGAGCATCGGGCAGTAACCTCCAACTTAATTGGACTTTTTCCAACAATGGAACATTGGTTTCGCAAAATGCCGATAGTTTGGTACTCAATTGGAACACTACCAATAGCCAAAGTTTTGTATCTGTGTTTGCCAACAATCCCTTAGGCTGCGGCTCAACTGCCGATACATTGTGGCTCAGGGTGGTAGCACCTACCCAAACTCCAAAACCTCAATTGGATGCTGCTCAGCCAGATACATTTTGTTTTTCGGCAGGTGAGGTTTATCAGGTTTTTGGCTCAGCTATTTCGCCGGTTCAACCTTATTTGTGGTATGTTTCGCCCGGAGCAAATGTGGTATCAGGGCAAGGAACAGGGGTTTTACAATTCAGCCCAAATGCTCCGGGTACTATTAAAATAGCTGTGTTGGGTTTGTTTCCCGCAGGAACAGATACTTGTGTTTCGTGGAGCGACACCTTGTACATTTTTGTTCACCCAAAACCAGTAAAGCCAAGTCTTTCGGGCCAAATTGAGCCTTGTCAGAATGTGTTTACCACGGTTGATTTTAACAGTCTGCAAACCGAAATAGGTTGGGATTACGGCAGCAATGCAGATTCATTAGTCAGGGTTTCAAACACCCGTTTGCGCTTGCGTTGGAATCAACATGGCGCTGCATTTGTATGGTTGAAAGCTCAATCTGATGAAGGTTGTTTCAGCGATGCCGATACTTTGGTGCTTTCCATTCAGCCTAAGCCCACAGTAGTTTTGCTGCAAGCCGATTCTGTGGTGTGTACCGATCAATTTGGTGGAAAACAGTATGCATTTCAGCCTTTGCCCGGTTCTATCAATTCCTGGACTATTGTTGGAGGTAACATTGTTTCTGCATCTTCAGATAGCAACCAGGTGAGTGTGAACTGGAACGAAGGAGAAGTTAAAAGCCTTGTTTTCAACAGGGTATCCGACAAAGGTTGTGTTGCTAGTCCGTATGAAATCAACGTAAGAACATCTGCTACAATTGGCGATATAAATCTGGTTAGTTTTAATCCGGAAGATGAAAAAACTTTTCTGGTTTTGCCGCAAACAATAGCCCAAACCCGCCCGGCTCCCGGCCGACTTTGGAATCTGGTGAACGGCGATTCTGCCGTGTTGGGCACTTTCGATTTTGCCTCCTCAGCTTTCACCCTGACTATTGATAAACCTTGGGAAACACCTCCATCATTTTGGGCAACCTACCAAAACCAATGTGGCAACACCTTGCGTAGCAGCGTTCATAAGCCAATAATTCTACATGGCAACATTGGAGCATCTGACGATACCATAAATTTGGATTGGTCTGCTTATGTAGGTTGGCCAACAAGCGCTCAGTCACATCAGGTTTGGCATAGAAACGGGGCATTAGAAGAATTCAAATTGCTCGAGATTTTGCCTGGTCAAACATTTTCAAGGTCTTATTTCTTTGGCAGACAGGCTTTTGATCATTGTTTTTATGTGGTTGCCACAGCTGCAGACAACGATAGCCGTGCTTCGTTTTCAAACACATTTTGTTTCTCATTTGAGCATCCATTGCTTGTGCCAAATGTGGTTACACTACTCTCAGATGGCCAAAATGACCGGTTTTATATCAACAATTTGGAGCTTTATGCACCAGCATTTTTAAAAGTTTTTAACCGGCATGGAAAACAGATTTTTGAAACCAACAACTACAAACAAGACTGGCCATCGCCGGATATTCAGTCTGGCACCTATTTTTACGAACTGAAACCTGCTTCCGGAAAAATGTACCGGGGTTGGGTTGAAGTGATAAAATAGTTGAACAGAAAAACAACCTGGTTTATTTATGCGCCATTTTTAGCCATTTTATTTTGGTTGATTTATGCGTATGCGCCATTTTTTTTAGGCGAAGCAAACCTGAAATCTAAATTCAGTTCTTTACTCAGCTATCGTCAAAATCAACAGAAAGAGAAACTTGATACACTCGTGAAGCAAGTGTATGGAGACAAAATAGACCTGAGCACTTTCTTTAATGAGTTAGAAGCAGAGGAGCAGGTGTACCTGTTTGAAAACGGAAAGCTGGTTTTTTGGCCAAAATCTCCAAAACTCGATGGCATTGTACATGCCCGATATCCTACATTTCAAGTACTGGTAGGCAAATTTGAGCGACCCATGTTGGTGGCCTCTTCCCGAAAAACCATTGACGATCGTTTGGCTACCATCATTGTTGCTGAGCAGGTAAGTCGCAGTTCTGCATTTTTTCAACCTGCATGGTACGCCCTGGAGTCGGTGATTGGCTTGAAAAAGGGTGTCCCTGTTTTCGATGAAGACAAATTGAATCTTCTACAGATTGAAACGCAAAGGCAGTTTTTTACATTGATTTATCTTTGGCTTTTTAGTCTTCTTTTTTGTTTGTCTATCACCCGGGCTTTTGTTTTTGGGAGATTACAATTTTTGCTGGCAACCGTTTTTGGTTTTAAACTGCTGAATGGCATTTTCTATCCTTCGCTTTCCAAACAGATTTCACTTTTCGACCCAAAGGTTTTCGCATTCAATATCTACCTCAACTCTATGTTCGATCTCGTGCTCATGGTTTTGCTTGGCGTGGTTTTGCTTGCGATTTTTTTGCAGCGAAAGAAATCAGGGTTTGTTTCTTGGCTAAACAGACATAGTGGCAATCAAGGTTTTGTATTTTCAGCCGCTTTGACCGCTTTGTTTTACTTTCTTATCGAACTGCAAATTCAGGCATTGCGGTCGATTTATGATTTTTCACACATTCAAAGTTTTGAAGGGTACTTCAATGCCAATGGCTTGCTGCTGGCATACCTTGCCTTTCTGCTCTTTTTTAGATTTGCTGTGCTCGGTTTTGCTGCCAGGTTTTTGCACTTCGGTTCGTTGAAAAAGAAGCTAACCTTTCTGGGAATTTTTCTGGGTTTGGTTGGTTTTTTTGGTGTATTGTTCGACTTAGGTGCAACATATTTATGGCTTTCATTGCCTTCTGCCGGCATTTTGCTGTTCTCTGGTTTTGGTCGGGCTTTCAGCCGTTTTCAGTACCGGGCATACATTTATTTTCTGTTGTACCTGCTCGTTTCTGTTGCAGGCCTTTTTGCCTCATTTCAGTCAGTAGGTCAGGGTGCTCAAACGTATTTTTCGAAACTGGAATCAAAAATTGAGTTTGGTAAGGAGATTTCAGAGTTTTATGTGAAAGAGCTAGGCCAAAAGCTTAGTCAGGAAGATAATCTTGATTCGCTTTTTCTTGTTCGTGCCCAGCAATATGTTGAGCAGGTCAATAAAAATCAGGATAATCTTTTTAGGATTCATTTTTTGCCTCGCCCCGAATCCAATCAGAATCTGCTACCCAACGAAAGTACATTTCTTAGGTCAGAGCAGGTTTTTAGCACTTTTTCACTCGATGTTCGTAATAATCAGAACCGCTTGTCTGGTAAATTATTTGCTGAGTTTGATTTGCCCTCGCTGCTAAATCTAATTATTAAAGATGTGGAGCCAGGCTCTGAGTTTGCCATTTCTAAACGTGGAAACATTGTTTTCTCTACTGGCTCTTTTGAGTTCAACGACTTGGTTTCGCAATTGGGAAGCCAAAAGGTGTTTTTCAAACGCTCTGTGAAGCAGGACGAAAACTACGAAATGGTGAGCTACCACGTTGGCAACAGCTTTTATTTTCATTATGCAAGTCGGAAGCCAGATCCTGAAGATGTGTTTGTAATAGGCCTGGTGTATGTAACCATGGTTTTCGGCATATTCATTTTGTTTGTCCTTATCATAAAAGTGCTATTTAGGTTTCGGTGGAGCTCGCTTCCTTTTTTGTTTCGCATTCAGTCTTTTCTCAATTTGAGCTTCTTTTTGCCAGTATTATCCATTTTTCTGGTGTTTCAGATTGTGTTTTATCCCAGCTTGAGAAAACTAGTATATGTGTTTGTGGTCAATTATTTTACCAATCAGAACATGGGCGCAGGCAATAAGCAGTTTGTGGGTTTTGTGGCCAGCTACCAGCAAAACGGGAGATTGGCCAATACCAATTACTCTGGAAATGTGTTTCCTAATTTATTGCCCTTCAATGAGTATTATCGGCTTTCGGTTCTGAACGACAGCAAACCGAATCTTGACAATGCCAGCAATTGCATTTTTGTGAAGCAGTGCGACCCGGTTTGTGGCATCAAGGGCTATTCCATCTTTTTTCTGTTGCCCACCATCGATAGTTTTTACAGCAGTTATTACAAAATTATTCTTATCACCATCAGTTCTGTGTTTTTGGTGTTCGTGTTTTTTTCGTTCAGTGTTTCACAAAGCATTGTGCTGCCTTTCAACCGTTTTTCAGGTATGTTGAAATCCATTTCGCTCAACAACCTGAGTTTTATAAACGAGCGTGTTTCAGACGAGTTCGACCGGATTTTCAAAGTCTTCAACAAATTGATATTTAAAATTAAGGAAGATAAACGCAAACTCGAAACCACAGAGCGGGAGTTGGCATGGAAAGACGTGGCAAGGCAGGTAGCTCACGAAGTAAAAAATCCGCTTACGCCCCTTCGCCTCAACTTGCAAATGCTAGAACAAAGACTAAAAAATTCTGAAGTTGAAAATAAGGACGCACTTGTGAAATACTTTCCGGGTTTGTTTCAGCAAATAGATGCCTTAGATAACATTGCAACAGAATTTGCTACTTTTTCCAGGCTACCCAATCCGCAACGAGAAGGTTGTGACCTGGTAAATTTTCTTGATAATCTGCTTCGGTTTTTCAATCAGGCCAATGCAGTAGAAATTGGTTTCCAGGCAAATTCAACAGATGCCTGGATACAAACTGACCCAAATATGCTGGGCCGTGCGCTTACCAACCTGATGCTCAATGCTATCCAGTCATCGGCCAATGCCAAGGTAATGCTGAACCTGGAGGTTGGCATTAAACATTGCCTCATCACTGTTTCTGACAACGGTTCCGGTATTCCTGAAGAGTTGCAACCCAAAATTTTCACATTGTTTTTTACAACAAAAACCGGTGGCAGTGGAATAGGTTTGGCCATGATGAAACGTGACATAGAAGCCCTTGGTGGCAAGGTTTGGTTTGAAAGCAATCAAGAAGTTGGAACCACTTTCTTCATTGAGTTGCCGTTTTCTTCATAGTCTTTTTTATTCCGGTTGAGCTTACTATGGTTTATCCCTCTGTACTTCTAATTTTGCCAGTTCAATCAGCCATTTTCAAATCACATACATGGATTATCGAATAGAAAAGGACACAATGGGCGAAGTGAAAGTGCCCACTCATGTGTACTGGGGCGCTCAAACCCAACGCAGCATCGAGAATTTTAAAATTGCTCAGGATACCAACAAAATGCCCATCGAAATCATTCGGGCTTTTGCTTACCTGAAAAAAGCAGCAGCATTCACCAACCGTGACCTTACCGATTTTTCATCGGAGAAAGCCACGCTCATTGGCCAGGTTTGTGATGAGATTTTGGAAGGAAAACTCAACGATCAGTTTCCGTTGGTGGTGTGGCAAACCGGCTCAGGCACTCAAAGTAACATGAATGTGAACGAAGTGGTGGCTTTTAGAGGTCACGTGCTAAAAGGTGGAAACCTTAGCGATAAAGACAAAATTCTGCATCCAAACGATGATGTAAACAAAAGCCAAAGCAGCAACGATACCTTCCCGACAGCCATGCACATTGCGGCCTACAAAATGCTCATTGAAGTGACCATTCCGGGTATTGAAAAGCTGCGAGATACGCTGGAAGCCAAGAGCAAGGCATTTATGAAAGTGGTGAAAATAGGCAGGACACACTTTATGGATGCCACACCACTCACTTTAGGTCAAGAGTTTAGCGGCTATGTGAGCCAATTAAATCATGGGCTGAAAGCTATAAAAAACACATTAGAGCACCTGCGTGAATTGGCTTTAGGTGGTACTGCCGTAGGAACAGGTATCAACACGCCGGATGGCTATTCAGAAAAAGTGGCCCAACATATTGCCCATTTAACAGGCCTACCTTTTGTAACAGCTGAAAACAAATTTGAAGCCTTGGCTGCACACGATGCCATAGTGGAAGCTCATGGTGCGTTGAAAACTGTTGCAGTTAGCCTGATGAAAATCGGCAATGACATCAGAATGTTGAGTTCTGGCCCAAGATCTGGAATAGGCGAAATTTATATTCCAGACAATGAGCCTGGTTCTAGTATTATGCCTGGAAAAGTGAACCCCACGCAATGTGAAGCAATTACTATGATAGCGGCACAAGTGATGGGAAACGACGTAACCATTGGTATTGGCGGTTCAAATGGACATTTTGAGCTTAATGTGTTTAAGCCAGTTATGATTAGCAATTTTTTGCATAGCGCCCGCCTCATTGGCGATGGCTGTGTGAGTTTCAACGATAAATGCGCCATTGGCATTGAACCACTTGAAGCCAATATCAAAAAGCATGTGGACAACAGCCTGATGCTAGTAGCTGCGTTAAACACCAAAATTGGCTATTACAAAGCAGCAGAAATTGCCCAAACTGCGCACAAAAACGGTTCTACATTAAAGGAAACGGCCATTGTGTTGGGCTATCTAACTGCTGAAGAATTTGACGCTTGGGTTATTCCGGCCAACATGGTGGGGAAAATCGATTAATTCTTTCAGTTGATTATTTGGCAAAGTAGCGTGGCTAGCCTTGCTTTTTTTTGTGTTCAGTTTTCTATTCTTCTTAGTTTGCATCACAATTCTTTCACTTATGCCTGTTACTTCTTTCGACCTAAAGCTTACCGAATGCCCATTATGCAAGTCTGCGGAAATCAAGCATTTCGCAGATTGGGACTTTAAAAGCCTCCCGCTGAAATACCAGCAGTGTCAGTTCTGTGGTTTCATTTTTCAAAATCCAACATATTCTGAGAAATCCTGGTCAGAGTTTTACAAACACGATTACAGAAAATTATACAACAACGACGATAAACCTGCAACCGATGTTTTGCGTGTGCAGGAACAAAGAGCCGATTACTACACCAAGTGGCTCAAATCTGTAATGGGTAAAGTAAAGAGCCATTTGGATATCGGAGCTTCTGCCGGTGTATTTCTGCAAAAAGTGCGTGAAAACTTTGATATTCAGCGCTGTGTGGGCGTAGAGCCTGGCGATGAATATCGGATATATGCCCAGCAACACAACATTAACATGTTTGAGCACATAGATGATCTGATTGAGTCTAAGTCGGCCAAGTTCGACCTTATTAGCCTTTGTCACGTGTTTGAGCATATTCCCAATATGGTTCCCTTTTTAGAAAAATTGCAAGAGCACTTGTTGGCCGATCACGGCTATTTGTTCATAGAGGTGCCAAACATCAGAGGTGGACAAAGCTTTGAAGTGGCACATCCAAACTGTTTTTCCCTTAAAACTTTATCAGATGCTTTGGGTTTGGCAGGTTTCAAAATCATGGCAAGCAAAGAACATGGCATGCCTAAAACCAGGCATCCGCATGTAAAAATGTATTTGAGTGCCATTGCCGTGCGAACTTCTGATCCATTGACGCAGGCCACACAAGCCACTCAAGATTATTTGAAATCGAGCAAATGGGTAATCAGAAAAGGAATGACCACGGACACATGGCCCATGTTTTGGTTGAAATACCCGATCAGGAAATTGCTGGGTAAGTTTCCGATTTAAGCCTCATAATTCAAAGCTGGTCTCAACCATCTTTCTGCATACTCCAAACTCACGTTTTTGCGTCGGGCATAGTCTTCTACCTGGTCCTTTTCTATTTTTCCTAAGCCAAAGTATTTCGACTGCGAATGGGCAAAGTACATGCCCGAAACAGAGGCAGCTGGGTACATGGCCAGATTTTCCGTTAGCTGAAGCCCTATCGCCTTTTCGGCATCCAACAGGCGAAACAATTCTGTTTTCAAGGTGTGGTCTGGACAAGCCGGGTAGCCAGGTGCCGGACGAATGCCTTCGTATTTTTCTTTGATAAGTTCTTCACTATCAAGTTTTTCCTCTGGAGAGTAGCCCCAATATTGCTTTCGTACTTTTTCATGCATCAGTTCGGCAAAAGCTTCGGCAAAGCGGTCGGCAAGTGCTTTTACCATGATGGCATTGTAGTCGTCAAGGTCTTTCTCAAATGCTATGGCTTTTTCTTCAGCGCCAAAAATAGTAACCGCAAAACCACCTAAATAATCCCTGATTCCAGTTTCAGCTGGTGCCACAAAATCAGACAAGTTGATGTTGGGAACTCCCTGCCCTTTTTGGCCTTGCTGGCGCAGGTTATGAAAAGTGACAATTTGCTCGTTGCGGTTTTCGCTGTTGCCATTTCCATGGTGAAAAACGGCTATATCGTCATGCTGAATGGTGTTGGCAGGCCAAAATCCAATGGTTGCTTTGGCTGTATACCAGTTTTCGGCTATGATTTGGCTGAGCATGGTTTTGGCATTTTCAAACAGTTCAGTAGCTTCTTTGCCCACCACTTCATCGCTCAAAATTTTGGGATATCGGCCATGCAATTCCCAGGTTTGGAAAAACGGTGTCCAGTCAATGTAATTAGAAATTTCAGCCAAATCATAGCTTTCAAATGACTTGGTCCCCAAAAAGGTTGGCTTTTTAGGTTCAAAATTGTCCCAGTTTATGCTGAATTTGTTCTTTCGGGCTACATCAAGTTTTACCAGTATTTTCTCATTTTTCCGGTTGGCATAGTCTTCCCTAAATTTGGCGTACTCCGATTTAATATTGGTGTGAAATCCTACCTTCTGATCTGGGCTTAGCAAACTGCTCGCTACAGGAACAGACTTTGAAGCATCCATTACATGCACAACTGAGCCGCTGTAATGCGGGTCAATTTTTACAGCTGTGTGAACTCTGGATGTAGTTGCGCCGCCAATCAGCAACGGAATTTTCAAACCACTTTTTTCCAAAGCCTTCGCTACTCCTACCATTTCGTCGAGTGAAGGTGTAATGAGTCCACTCAAACCAATAATGTCCACATTTTCACGAATGGCAGTTTCAATGATTTTGTCAGTTGGCACCATCACGCCAATATCAATGATTTCAAAATTGTTGCAGGCCAATACCACGCCAACTATATTTTTGCCAATGTCGTGCACATCGCCTTTCACAGTGGCCATCAGAATTTTGCCATTGTTTGTGCTTTTGTCGCCAGACCGAAGTTTTTCTTCCTCTAAATATGGGAGTAGATAGGCCACAGACTTTTTCATCACCCGGGCACTTTTTACAACTTGAGGCAAAAACATTTTTCCTGCGCCGAACAAATCCCCTACAATGTTCATGCCGTCCATCAATGGCCCTTCAATCACTTTTAAAGGCGATGCATATTTCGTCCTGGCTTCTTCTGTGTCGGCATCTATGTGGTCAACAATGCCTTTGATCAGGGCATGAGCCAAACGCTCCTCTACTGGAGCATCCCGCCAGGCTTCTGCTTCTTTTTCAGTTATTTTTGTTTTGCCTTTTGTGGCTTCAGCAAATTCGAGCAGTCGTTCTGTAGCGTCATCACGCCGGTTGAGCAGCACATCTTCAATACACTCCAACATGTCTTTAGGAATGTCGTCGTACACTTCCAACATGGCCGGATTCACAATGCCCATATCCATGCCGTGTTGAATGCCATGATATAAAAAGGCCGAGTGCATGGCTTCCCGAACATGGTTGTTTCCCCTGAATGAAAATGAAACATTGCTTACGCCACCACTCACATGGGCATGCGGCAAATGAGTGCGAACCCATTGTGTGGCTTCAAAAAATGAAACAGCGTTTTCCCTGTGTTCTTCTATACCAGTAGCAACAGGGAAAATGTTTAGATCGAAAATGATGTCTTGTGGCGGAAACCCAACTTCGTTTACCAGCATATTATAGCTGCGTTTGGCGATTTCTATGCGTCGAGCTGTATTGTCGGCCTGTCCGTCTTCGTCAAAAGCCATGACAATAACGGCGGCACCATAATTTCTAACAGTTGTTGCTTGCCTGATAAATTCTTCTTCTCCGCCTTTTAGCGAGATGGAGTTTACAATGCTTTTGCCCTGCACACATTTCAATCCTGCTTCAATGATTTCCCATTTTGAAGAATCGATCATGACTGGGATGCGGCTAATTTCTGGTTCAGATGCCATCAGGTTCAGAAATTTGGTCATGGCTTCGGCACCATCGAGCATGCCTTCGTCCATGTTCACGTCTATAATTTGTGCGCCACCACGTACCTGGTCCAATGCAATTTCAAGGGCTTCTTCGAACTTTTCGTCTTTAATAAATCGAAGAAATTTAGCAGAACCAGTCACATTTGTTCGTTCGCCTATATTCACAAAATTGATTTCCGGCGAAACAACTAGCGGCTCCAGACCACTCAATCGCATGAATGGCGTCACTTTTTTCATTGCTCGAGGTTTATAGTTGGCGGCTATTCTTGCCATTTCTGCGATGTGCGAAGGCGTGGTTCCGCAGCAGCCACCAAGTATATTCACCAAACCGTCTTCCAAAAACTCTTCTACCTGTTGGCCCATGTACTCCGGTGTTTCGTCATACAGGCCAAACTCATTCGGTAAGCCAGCATTTGGGTACACACTCACAAACGATGTTGAAACCCGGTCAAGTTCTGCTAAATAAGGTTTCATCGCTTTTGCACCCAACGCACAATTGAGCCCAACCGAAAGCAAAGGTATGTGGTTGATGGAATTGTAGAATGCTTCAGTGGTTTGTCCGGTCAGCGTTCTGCCTGAAGCGTCAGTTATGGTTCCTGATACCATTATGGGCAAACGCTTACCCGATTTTTGCATGTACTGCTCTGTGGCGTATAGTGCTGCTTTGCAGTTCAGTGTGTCGAAAACGGTTTCAATTAAAATGATATCTGAACCTCCGTCTATCAGCGCCCTTACTTGTTCCGTGTAGGCTTCAACCAATTGATCGAATGTGATGGCTCTGTAGCCAGGGTTGTTTACATCTGGTGAAATAGATGCTGTTCGGTTGGTTGGCCCCATAGCTCCGGCTACAAACCTAGGTTTGGCCGGATTTTTTGCAGTATATTCTTCGCAAGCTTGATTGGCCAAACGGGCCGATTCAAAATTAAGCTCATATACCAATTCTTCCATGTGGTAGTCGGCCATGGCAATGGTGGTTCCCGAAAAAGTGTTGGTTTCAATAATGTCGGCTCCGGCCTCAAGGTATTGCCTGTGAATAGCCAGAATTATATCTGGTCTGGTTAGCGACAATAGGTCATTGTTGCCTTGCAGGTCGTGTTTCCAATCTTTGAATCGCTCGCCCCTGAAATCTTCTTCTGTTAAGCTGTAGCGTTGAACCATGGTACCCATGGCGCCGTCTAAAATTAAGATTCGTTCTTTTAGTATGTCTTCTATCCGCATGTCAATGCCAAAAGGCTTCGTTTGTTATGCTAATACAGAAAGGTGGGGCGATTTTTAGGTCTGCCTTATCTTCCTTCACCGCTTTGGTGAAGTGGAATTTAGCACCTTGATGGGTGACCGGTAGCCCGAGCCATCATCATCCGGTTGCTAAGACATCATTGGGTCCAATCCCTCCGTCTTTCTGGATAAGCGGGTGCAAAATTAGTCGATTAGTTAGTTTTATCAAATGTATTGTAAATAGCAGCGTCGATTTTCTTTGCAGTTTTTTCAACTTCAATTTATGCCCTTGGGATCTTTGAAAAGTATACTC
>JBBRCC010000060.1:0-25939 GCA_038205175.1 Cytophagales bacterium
CCCTCATCAGCGACAAACGCTACTTGCTCAACGAACAAAGGATATTTACCAATGCATCAAGCCTTGGCATGGAATATGACCTCAAAGATTTTTTGGGTTTGAACCTTAAAGGACTAAAAGTGGTGGGCGATTTTGGCTTCAATTATTTTTCGAACCTGAGCCGAAACTACCGCTCCCGTTTTTTCCAGCAAGCTGAACTGATAAACGCACAAGGCGACACCGCATTGTCTCCGGTTTCTTCAGCATCCGACAACAGGATCTTGCATTTTTCGGTCAACTATTCAGGCATGTTGAGCTACGAGAAAAAACTTAGCGACATGGTAAGCATCGATTTGAAAGCAGGTTCTACAGTTCAAAGGCTTATTTCAAAATCAAATGGAGTTTCTTCTGAAGTATTTGCATCAGACTATAGCCAAGTGGTTTCTTTTGGTGCGAGGCAGTCTGGCCGTCCGGTTGGCCGGGAGTCGGGTTTTATTATTTACAACCATTTTTTAAGAACTTCTGCTCTCATCAACAATCAGTTCAACGTTGGTGCCGGCATTAGTTTTGCGCAAAGCAGCCGCTATGGCGACAATGTTGAATTTGTGCCTTTGCCTGTGGCTTCTGCATCCTGGTTGGTGCCACAAGCTAATCTGGAATCTGTTTCATTTATCAACCAACTCAAATTGCGCACAGTGGTGGGCATGGCAGCCAATTCGCTCATGGACAATTTCCAAAGCAAAGGCTATTGGCTAGGTGGACAAACATATACAGATCCGGTTGCATATCCTGGTCGTTTCCCATTCCGCCTGGAAAACAAAGACCTGAAGCCGGAGCGGATTCTCAATGCAGAGGCTGGATTTGATGTGTTGTTGCTCAACAACAAACTCGATCTGTCGCTTACCTATTTCAACCGGACTACACATGATTTGATTTTGGATGTGCCTATTCCTCCTTCTTCAGGAACTGATTTATTGAATTATTACCAAAATGGGGGTAAAATCAGAAACACAGGCTTGGAGGCAGCTTTTAGCTATTTGGCCATTCAGTCAGAAGCCAATCAGTTTAGCTGGAGAACAGGGCTGAACTTTACCACTTTATTGAAAAATGAAGTGCTTGAAAACAACAACCTCGGTGTGCAGCAAGCTCCCGGCTATTGGGACAGCAAAGTGGCTCAAGGCCATCGGGTAGGAGCTTTTTATTTGGCTCGCCATGCCGGAGTGGCCCAAGCTGATGATGCCGATGGCCGATGGAAAGCTGGTGATGAATTGCTGCTCAATGCCAACGGAAACCGATTTAAACCAACAAGCATGGGTCAAATAGATAGCGCCAGGGTAATCATTGGCGACAAATCTCCCATCACCCGTTGGTTTGGAGGTTGGGACAATACCTTCACCTACAAGCAGTTCGACCTCAACTTTTTGCTTTATTTCAGTGGGGGCAATTACCTGCTCGATGTTGGCGAACGCCGTCAGAGTTATTTCACAGGCAACAACACCATGCGGGCCGACCAAGTAAAAGCCATAGACGATTGGCAAACTGGCACCAGCGGGTTGCCTAAAGTATATTTGGAGCCAACCAGTCAAAATTTATTGGCTCAGGTGAATACAGACCGATTTTTGCAGAAGGCAGATTTTGTGAGACTTCGAAATTTTACCCTGGGCTACAATTTCGATCGGGCCTGGCTCAAGCGGGCCAGCATCAGCAAAGCAAGACTGTATATCGGTGCTCAGAATCTGCTGACTTTCACAGGCTTTAAAGGTTGGGATCCGGAAGTGAGTGCCAACCTGGCTTCTCCACTTAGCCGAAATTTGGGCATTGGCTATACCCAATTTGATTTGCCACAGGAACGAACTTTTTACGTTGGAATTTCTGCCCAGTTTTAATCATGCACACCAAAACGACGATGAAAATACTATTACAAATGCTGTTTGGCTTGCTGTTTACTGTTTCAGCGTTTGGGCAAGACAGAGAAATATCTGGTCGGATTCTGGACGAAACCAAAACGCCTGTATTTGGGGCCACCATCCTGTTGAAAGGAACTTCGAAGGGTACCACCACTGACTTTGACGGGAAATTTAAAATGAAAATTCCTGACAATCCTGCTGGTGTATTGTTGATCCGATACATTGGCTATAACCCTCAGGAATTGGTGGTAGGAACAAAAACCACTTTCAATGTGAGCCTGGCCGAAGACGTAAAAACAACGGATGAAGTAGTGGTAACCGGTTTTGTAACCCAGCGCCAGATTGACAAAGTTTCGAATGTAAGCACTATTAAAGAAGAGGATATTAAAAAGGCAATTGTGCCTAGTTTTGATGCAGCCATGCAGGGCCGGGCGCCCGGTTTGCAGGTCACCCAATCCAGTGGAATTGCAGGTTCGGCAGTAAACGTGAGAATCAGGGGAAATACCTCCATTTCTGCTGCATCTGAGCCTTTGTATGTGGTAGACGGTGTGCCCATTGTGAGTGGAGCAGGAGGCGATGGCGGTGGTGGTATTGGTGGCCTCAATGTGGGTTTTCAGAACAACCCAATGGCCAGCATCAATACCAATGACATTGAAAGCATAGAAATTTTGAAAGACGCTGCCGCTACAGCTCAATATGGCGCAAGAGGCAGCAATGGGGTAATTTTGGTAACAACTAAAAAGGGAAAAGCCGGGAAAACCAAATTTACGGTAAACCTGTATCGGGGCATGACGGAGCCAACCAATAGGCTCAAATTGCTCAATGGTTCGCAATATTTGCAAGTCACAGACTCAGCTTTCAAAAATTCATTCCGTGCCAATGCCAACAACAACCTCCGTGATGTGGCGAGTGTGAACAAAGACCTTTATTTAACCACGCCTCAATTGAGCGGCCTGGACCGTGAAATTGCAGAACGCACAAATACCGAATGGATGAACATGCTGCTACGTACTGCCCGTTTGCAGGAAGCCTCACTGAATGCTTCAGGAGGAACAAGCAGAACCCAGTATTTTATTTCAGGCACATACCGGGACGAAGAAGGAGTGATGATAGGCAACCGTTTTCAGCGCTATGGTGCCAGACTAAACCTGACCAATACCGCTACTGACAAATTGCAAGTAGGCATAAAATCTACTTTAGGCTACACCATCAACAACCAGGTGCCTTCTGGGTTATCTACTGGTTTGGGTGGGTTTGGAGCTGCCAATTTGCGCTCTTTGCCAATTGCACCCGTACTTTGGAGCGATGCCCGACAAGGTTCCAATTTGTTCCCGTTCAACCCCTACTTCAATGCCTACGACTTCTTTGCCGGCTCTAATATTGCCCTGACGCAAAACAACGATTTTGCCTTGCTAAAGGAAGAAATTTTCAGAAACACTTCAAACATTTTTGCCTCATACCGCATCATGCCTTTCCTTACCTATCGTTTGGAATTGGGTCTTGATTTTTACAACCAATTGAACTACAATTATTCCAGTCGGTTTTTGAGAAAGTCGCAATTTGAAAGGGATATACCTATGTCGAGCGTGACTGACAGCCGGGTGTTTTTCGACAACCGCATCATTTCCAATATCTTGGACTACAAAAAGCTATATTCTGAAAAAGATGAACTTACCGTTACTGTAGCTCAACAGTATCAACGTACCAACAGCTACAACAATGGTGTGTCTGTAGAAGGCTTGCCGAACGACGCCACACGAAGCATTGAAAGCGGTGAAAGGCAGATTGGCAGGTCGGGCAACGAAAGCTACTTTTCTTTCCTCAGCTACATGGCCATAGCCAACTTAAAATTGAAAGATAAATACATTGCCCAGGCCAGTTTAAGAACAGATGGGTCTTCCCGTTTTGGAAGCAAAAAAAGGTTTGGCACGTTTCCGTCGTTGGGCTTAGGCTGGATTGCTTCTGAAGAATCTGCCATCAAAGACATCAAGGAAATTTCGTTTTTGAAAGTAAAAGGTAGTGCCGGCATTACCGGAAATGCAGCTGGTCTAGACAATTTTCAAAGTTTTGGATTGTACCAAACTGGTGCCACTTACAATTTTCAACCGGGAACACGTCCCAAACAAATTGCCAACCCCAACCTGACCTGGGAAAAAACCTTTCAAACCGATATTAGTTTGGAATGGGGTCTGTTGAAAGATAAGATCACAGGTTCTTTTGGGTATTACAACAAATATACATACGACTTGCTGCTCGCTTTGCCTTTGCCTCCTTCAGCTGGCTTGGAAAACAACTTGCTGCAAAACATAGGACGCATGCGCAACAGGGGTTTTGAAATTGAAATTGGCACCAAAAACATCACTAAAAGCAAGTTTACCTGGTCCACCGATTTCAACATCACCTTCAACAAAAATGTGCTTTTGAACATTGGAGGACTTGAATTCAATGAAATTGCCAACTCATTAGACATCGGAAACTTTACCGGTCAACAGGTGAGTACATTCTACCTACCAACCTGGGCTGGAGTAGATCCCAACACTGGTGAAGAGCTGATTTTCAGGGCAGAACGTGATGGTGCTGGCAAGCTCACAGGAAAATTAACCGACGAAAAATTCAGACCACTTACCTTAGGTGCCATCGACTCCAACCGTGTTCCACTGTTCGATAAGCGTATTTTTCCTAAATTTTTCGGCGGCTTGAATAACAAACTCACTTTCGGCAACTTCGATTTTAGCTTCCTGTTCACCTACACGTATGGCAATTATGTACTCGATCAAGGCGAGCGTAGGCAATCCTATTTTACAGGAGCCAACAATTTAAGAGAAAATGCTTTAACGGCCTGGAATCCAAACAATACCGGAAGCCAATATCCTAAATTGTATTACAATGGAGCAACCAACGCCCTCAACCTCAACGACCAGTTGGGCGACCCCGGAATTCCTCGATACATCATTGATGACCCATACCGATTTAGAAACACCACCCGCTTCCTGCACGACGCTTCTTACCTTCGTTTGAGAACAGTTTCGTTTTCTTATACTCTTCCTCAAAAAGTGGCTCAGAAAATGAAATTGGATAATGTGCGTTTCTATTGCAATGCGCAAAATCTGTTTGTTATCACCAAGTTTCCCGGTTGGGATCCAGAAGTGGTGGGCAACCTGAGTTCAAACATAGAGCGGAACCTGCGTCAGGGCATCACCGATCTTGATTTTCCTCAGGTCAGAAGCATTATTGTTGGTTTTACCACATCATTTTAACCAAATATGAAAAACACAACACGACAAATATTTGGGCTAACAATAATTGCTCTTTCAGCCATTGTTTTTTCAAGCTGTAGGAAAGCGCTTGACTTGCAGCCCCCCTTCGATATTCCTCTTGGGGAAGCATTTCGCAACCCAAATGATATTGAAAATGCAATTAATGGCATGTATCAGGGATTACAGCAAAGCCAGGCAGCTGGAGGTGGGTTCAGAATTGCCTCCGATGTGTTTACCGACCAGTTTGAAATGTTTCCTATTTCGTTCAATCAGGGAAATCTCGGGCCATTTTTCAATGCCTACATCCGGCAAAACTTCCAGGCTGGCGACGGAATTTGGAGGGCGGCTTATCTTACTATCAATAGGGCCAACAACGTAATCGAGGTGGTAGAAAATGACACCAAATACCTTGATGATGTGTCAGAACCTTTTTACCAAAATAACCGGGGCAGGTATTTGGGCGAGGCTTATTTTGTGAGGGCTTACATGCATTTTGAACTGGTGCGTTTGTTTAGTCAACAATATGGCATCAATCAAAATGTAGAACACTCGGGAGTTATTCTGAAAACTAAACCATCGAACGATAAAAGTCCTCAAAAGCGGGCCACAACCGAAGAAGTATATAACCTGGTTTTGAGTGATCTCGACAAAGCCATCAGCTCACTTCCAGAGCGAGACAACCCTGTGGTTCATTCCGAACGATACGGTGGCATAAAAGGAGGCCGGGCGGTGAAAGATGCTGCTTTGGCGCTAAAAGCCAGGGTTTTGTTTCAAAAAGGAACACCTGAAGCTGATGAACAATGTCTCGAAGCTGTGAATCAAGTGCTTGGATCGGCAGCAGGTAGCCCTCAGAAATACGACCCAAGGGTAGATCAAATCATTAGTTCATCAGAAAATCTTTTCACCCTCTTTGGTTTTGAAGCAGCGAATGAAACCATCTTCCAAATCAACAATACTTTCAACCGAAGCACCAACGAGGTGAATGCGACCTCGGCTGGTCTTGTAAATGCTTACACTTTAATTGGCGAGGAAAATGATTTGGGTATTAAACCCATTTATATTCTTTCCCGAAGGGCTTTTGAAGCCGCTGTGAGGCCAATTTCCATCACCAGCGACGGGCGGCAGGCTTTTATAAACAGAAAAGCCAGTTTCTTTTTGAACAAATACCAAAATGCTGCCAGGGGCTCATCGGCGCCTATTTTCAATGTTATTTTAATCCGATCCAGCGAATTGCTACTTACCCGGGCTGAAATTTTTGCAGCAAAAGGCCAGCGAACAGAAGCTATCGCCGACATGTGGGTGGTGTTTAAAAGAGCTAACCCCGGTGCTGATGAATCTAATTTTAGAAACAATCTTACCGCTATGGATGATCTTTCCTTTCGCAGCAGAGTAAGCGCAGAAAGAACTTTTGAGCTTGTTGGCGAAGGCGATTATTTCCATTATTTCAAGCGTAGAGCTTTTCGTTACGGCATTGCAGATGCTAAATTCCTGTCCAACTCCAACTACCGTTTGTTCCGAGAAATACCTTGGAATAGTAATAACTCTATATTCCAAATTCCAGATGCTGAAATTACTGCCAATCCGCTGGTAGTTAGAAATCCTTAATTAACTTTGCTAAAACTCCATTACACAACATGAAACCATTCTTTTCACGCCTGCTTAGTTTGATCCTGTTTACAGGACTATCAACTTTGGCAATGGCACAAGTACCTACCGACAACGCCGTAAGAACCAGGTATGGCAACGAACCAGGGTTTGCTGCTGCACCCTATCACTGGACCGACTCCATCCGTTGGGACAATGTGGTAAACATCCAAAACTTTAGCAATCAGGTGCGTCGTGTGGCAACCATACGCAACACACAAGCTTCTCCCGACTCAGTATTCACATGGTGGTTTGCTGTCGAGGCTGCCCAAACCCAGCTTTGCAACTCAGGCGGTGGTGTCATTTATTTTCCTGCTTTGCCTGAAAGAACCGCACTTTGTTGCGAAGGGCTCGATTCCAGCTATTATTTTCACGAATCAATTTTTATCAAATGTAGCGTGGTGCTTCGTGGTGCCCGTCTTACAGTAACCGATGCAAAATCCAATCAGTTTGCACCGCCAACTTTTTTAGAATTTCCCAGGTATGAATACAGTTTGCTGGCAGGTTCAGGGCGAGGAACTTCGAACCGCTCTGCTTTTAAAGCCATCAAATTGGACCCGGCTTATATTGCCGAAGGCACCAGCAGTTTTTCAAACATAGGTGTAGTGGACATGGATATCAACCGGGCGAGAATTTTGCTTCAGCCAACGTTTAGAACAGTGCAAGTGGGAACAGGTAGTACCAACTTACCCAATGGAAACCCAAGAAATGTGGTTGTGATGGGTGTTAGGTCCAACAATGCCGCTTATCCAGACGGAGCCGTGCCGAATACCAGCGTGGGGCAAAATCTTTGGCAACGCTGGCCGTATCGATTTGCAGGCAATGTGAATGTGTTTGTGAACAAAAATGCTTTTGTTTCTGGCAACAGGTTGAACGACAGAACCAATAATACCCGAAACGATTTCAGGCCTATTACCCCAGACGACTTTTTTCAGAATGGTTATGTGGCGGGCAGTTGTACTACATCTATTGACGGTGCCGATGCAGTTTTCTCCTACACCAACAGCTATGGTGTGATTGTGAACAGACTGAAAGCACTTAGCGATTCTTCGGTTTCTGGCTTCATTAGCAATGCAATGCCTGCACAAGAACCAAACTTGTATGCTCCGGGCATTACCATAAATGATAATTGGATTTTCAAAAAACAACGTGTAGCTATTCACGCTGCTGGAATTGGATTGCAAATTCGAAGAAATGAGTTGAAAGACGATCCCAACAAGTCGACAAAATTGTCGCCAGGCGGCACCACTTGCAACACCAACACCATTGCTACTTATGAAAATAGAGGTATTGACTTTGTGGGTTGGGACATTGACATTACCAACAACAACATTGAATATTACAGAATCAGAAATTCGTATTCCGGAGATACGATATCAGGTTGGTCTGCCGATGGGGAAGGTATTTATTTCCAAGGGCCAGGAGGTGGTACTGCTAGAGGTGTAAGAATATTGAACAATGTAGTAAGAACCAGCAGCAGAGGAGTTTGCAATGCCCTGAACTCTGGCCAAGGCAAAGGCATGAATGGATTCATCAACTCCCAAAACATCATGGATGTGCTTGTAGAAGGCAACGATTTTGGAGGTATTCCGTTTTTTGTAGATGGCAAAGGAACGCCTCCAAATCTTGGCATACTTTCCAATGTTATTGTGCGAAACAACACAAATCTGGGTAATCTGAGTATGCAAGGATGCGGACCCGGCAATTTTGCTTACAACAATACAGCCAGCGCCACAGTGAGACCTTGTTACTTTTTCAATCCGGGAAACACCCGTTTACGAGTAGGCACAAATACCTGTTTAAATGAAAATTCGGCAAGTTGTGCCACCAATCAAAACGCAACTTTGGGCAACCCTGTTATAGATGCATGTCCGAATACCAACATTTGCGCCATACCGCAGGTGAATAATACACCTACAATTGCCATTACAAGTCCAGCTAACCCCAACGTGATCATAAATAACAATGAAGTTGTGGCTATCGAAGGAGAATGGGAGTTGCAGAACTGTGATCCGGATTCCATTGTGTTGTATAGAAATGGGTTTAAGTTGGCCAAGCAGGTGGCAGACCAAAACAACCCGATGCCAAATCCAGTCTCATTTAATCAGTACACTACTCCCTTAGCTGGCAGAGGTGAAGACTATTTAAAATTGGCCATTTTCCGCACCAACGATGAGACGAATGTGGTGTTTACGGAGTCACGTTCAGTACGGGTGTTTTATCCAATTGTTTCAACTTCTACAGAGCCAAAAACTCCGGTTATTCAAGGCCGGCTTTATCCAAATCCTTCTTCAGATGTGGTGTATGTGAGCTGGCCGGCTGGTCAGGTAAACAAAGTTGAAGTGATGAACATTTCTGGTAAAACCATGGAAACCATTGACCCTCATGGGGCAGCGTTTCTATCGGTGGGTATCAACAACCTGGCAAAAGGCATTTACTTGGTAAAACTTTCAGGTAAAGAAGGCAACCAGGTAATTCGCTTTGTGAAGGAGTAGTTGAAATTCTGCATAAATCAAGATGCCCATTCTTTGCGGAGGATGGGCATTTTTTTTATGCTGATTTTATAGATGGCAACGCACAATACTCTTCACACTCAATGCGCTTGCACCCAAGAAATAGGGTGCAAGCGAGCAAAACAATTACAATTACATTTTTCATTTTTAAAAATTAATGACTGACCACGAAGTGTTTTATGTACCATTTCAAACCATCGGTGGTCGTGATAATGTAAAAGCCGGGTGGTAAGTGTGAAACGTTTTCTGTGAAACTAATGTCAGCAGTTTCACCTGTCAAAACTGAGATACCGTTGTGAAGAATGTTATAAATCAATCCTTTACCTGGTTCACCTAAACTATTGAGAGAAAACCCAATATTTGACATCAAGCTAAATAAAAAAAGAAGAATTTATTTTCTATACTCTTTTAGTATGAAAATGGGGGGGGGTATTTCCACAGAAAAACCAAAGAAAACTGATTTCGGAAAATTAGTTGACATACAATTGAGCTTTTAAAGTAAAAATTAAAAATATGACTCTGCAAATTAAGAGGTGTCTTTCTTAAGCTCTTTAGTAGTTTTATAGTTACGTACTGGTAATTTGCGCAATTTTTTTGTGAAGTTGTACTAGTAGCCTTTAGTTCATGAACGTTTAAGGCAGGTTATCACCCAATCTTTCCTAATCAGTTTTTGAATCTCCATACACGCCATTTCAAACATTTGCCGTTCTTTTGAGGCCTTAATTTGAAAGCATACGCATGAGCAACGAAACCATCATATTTTCCATGTCCGGGGTGAACAAAATTGTTCCACCTAAAAAACAGATTCTCAAAAACATATATCTCTCCTTTTTCTACGGAGCCAAAATCGGCGTATTAGGCTTAAACGGTTCGGGAAAATCTACCCTGCTCAGACTCATTGCCGGGGTAGACAAAGAATACGAAGGAGAAATTGTTTTCAATGCCGGCTACACCGTAGGCATGCTGGAGCAGGAACCACAACTTGACCCTACAAAAACTGTGATCGAGGTGGTGCAAGAAGCTGTAGCTGAAATTGTAGCCATGCAAAAGGAACTGGAAGACCTATACATGAAAATGGCCGAGCCCATGAACAACGATGCCATGAACAAACTCATAGATAGGCAGGGCGTTATTCAAGACAAACTCGACGCCGTGGATGCCTGGGAACTCGACACCAAACTGGAGCGGGCTATGGATGCACTGCGATGCCCACCCTCAGAATCGAAAATTGCCACCTTGAGCGGGGGCGAAAAACGACGGGTGGCCCTCTGCCGG
Source organism: Cytophagales bacterium (assembly GCA_038205175.1). Classification (GTDB taxonomy): domain Bacteria; phylum Bacteroidota; class Bacteroidia; order Cytophagales; family Flexibacteraceae; genus JBBRCC01. Next base: position 10,576 of record JBBRCC010000060.1, read on the forward strand.
CTGCTGCTGCAACAACCCGATGTGCTGCTACTCGATGAGCCTACCAACCACCTGGATGCTGAAAGTGTGCAGTGGCTCGAGAAATTTTTGCAAGACTACAAAGGCACCGTGATTGCGGTGACCCACGATCGTTACTTTTTGGACAATGTGGCGGGCTGGATTTTGGAACTAGATCGTGGCGAGGGCATTCCTTGGAAGGGCAACTACTCCAGCTGGCTCGACCAAAAGCAAAATCGCTTGAAACAAGAAGAAAAAACCGAAGGCAAGCGCATGAAAACCCTGGAAAGGGAGTTGGAGTGGGTGCGCATGGCGCCAAAAGCCCGACAAGCCAAGAGCAAAGCAAGGTTGCAGGCCTACGAAAAAATGCTGGGCGAGGAGCAAAAGCAAAAAGAAGACAAGCTGGAATTGTTCATTCCCCCCGGGCCACGCTTGGGCACGAAGGTAATAGAAGCACACGGCGTGTCGAAAGCCTTTGGCGACAAATTGCTTTACGAAAACTTGAATTTCACCCTGCCGCAAAACGGCATCGTGGGCATCATTGGGCCAAACGGAGCGGGTAAAACAACCTTGTTTAAAATGATATTGGACAAAGAAAACCCTGATGCTGGCACCTTTGAAGTGGGCCCCACAGTGGTGATTGGCTATGTGGATCAGGAACATGACGGGCTCGACGGCAGCAAGTCGGTCTATGAAATTATATCGGGCGGCACCGACCTCATCAACCTGGGCGGCAAGCAAGTGAACGCCAGGGCCTATGTGAGCAAGTTCAACTTTGCAGGTTCAGATCAGGAAAAAAAGCTGGCCAATCTGTCGGGTGGCGAACGAAACCGGGTGCATTTGGCCATAGCCTTGAAAAGCGGCGCCAACCTGTTGCTGCTCGATGAGCCAACCAACGACTTGGACGTGAACACCCTCCGAGCCCTTGAAGAAGCCTTGGAAAACTTTGCCGGTTGCGCCGTGGTCATCAGTCACGACCGTTGGTTTTTGGACAGAATTGCCACGCACATCATAGCCTTTGAAGGCGATTCGCAGGTCTATGTGTTTGAAGGCAATTTTTCGGAATACGAAGAAAACCGCAAAAAACGTCTCGGCGACGACCAACCACACCGCATCAAGTTTAAGAAGCTGCTGGCCTAAGCTAGCCATAGAAGCCCACTGACGGTTTCAAAACCGTCAGTGGGCTTCTTTTATTCATTTTTTACCCAAAACATGGTTATCCTTTCCTAACAAATTATACTTTTGTCATTCCACTTACCTGAAAAGGTACAGCAAAACCTAAGACTCATTTTTTAGGTTATTGATTTTTTAGTCTGCTATTTCCACTTTCTAAACGCTGAGGTATGACCAAAACCATTACACTTTATTCACTACTTTTTTTCCTGGCCTTGGGCTGCACCCTTGCACAGGAAAACTTTCAGGTTCAATTCAAAAATCAGTTTTATGAGCCTCAAGTTGTAAGTAAACCTACTGTTAAATCGCTGCAAGCTTTTGGAGGTCGGCGATACGGTTTGATCCAATTTCAAACCATTCCTTCTGAGACTGTCAAAAAGGATTTGCAAGCAGCAGGTGTTGAATTATTAGATTATATTCCAAGCTTAACCTGGTTTTTTTCTGCTCCCTCCAACCTAGAACCCGCCCAAGTTGTGCCAGGTGTAAGGGCAGTTTTTCCACTGCTTCCAGCGCATAAAATGGATGAGGCCATTCTGAACAGAACGTTCCCCAATTGGGCCACCAAAGAATCAGGCAAACTAGATGTTTCGCTGCTCTTGTTCAGAAAAGAAGACACGCAAAGTCAGCTGGTGCTAAACAAAATTACCCAAGCTGGAAATAAGATTCTGAGCATTCAAGAGTCTTTTCAAATTATTAAAGTAAGAATTGACCCTGATAATATTGATGCATTGGCTGCCGAGCCATGGTTGCAATGGATGGAACCTGTTTCGCCAGACGCTGTAAAAGAAAATTTGCCAGGAAAAGTACTTCACCGATCCAATGTGTTAGAAAATGGAGCCCGAAATCTTACTGGCAACAATGTGCGGGTAGCCATTTGGGATGGAGGAGCAGTAGGGTCGCATCTGGATTTTGGGAACCGACTCACTTTGGAGGAAAACGCTGGATTCGATGACCATGGTTCACACGTCATGGGAACCATAGGTGGGGCAGGTTTGCTTAACCCTACTGCTAGAGGAATGGCGCCCAATTCTACCTTATTCTCGTATGATTTTTTTGGAGACGTACCCTTTGAAATGCTATCTGCAATTCCTGCCAGAAACCTTATTCTTACTTCTCATTCTTATGGCTTTGGCAATGCCTTTGTGAATTGCGTCAATGGCGACCCATACAATTCAAATAGTAGAAATCAGGATATTGTGCTGTTCAATGCGCCCAATGTAGTTCATGTACACTCTTCTGGAAATTCTCAAAGTGTTTGTGCTGGCGGATGGAGAACAACCACTGGCAAAGCAGCAAAAAATATGATTGTAGTGGCCAATGTAACTACAAACGAAGCCATGAGCACGTCAAGCAGCTTTGGGCCTGTACAAGATGGTAGAATAAAACCTGAAATAAGCGGAATGGGTACAAATGTGTTTTCTACCACTCCCGATAATTCTTATATGACCATGTCGGGAACTTCCATGGCCACACCCGGTGTTTCAGGAACCATTGCCCAACTCATAGAGCGTTATAGACAGTTGAATTCCAACGCAGATCCCCGATCTTCCCTTGTCAAAGCCCTTGTTTGTAACACAGCAAAAGATAGGGGAAATGCAGGTCCAGATTATAGATTTGGCTACGGCACCATCAATGGACTAAAGGCTGTGAGGGCTGTAGAAGAAAATAGGTTTGAACTGGGTTCGCTAGCCAATGGCGGCACAAACAATAGAATCATCAATGTACCCGCAGGAACTGCACAAGTTCGAGTGATGATCACATGGCTGGACCCACCAGGGGCTTCCAATGCCAACCCTGCACTCATCAATAACCTGAACTTGACAGTGACAGACCCTGGAGCCACGGTTTTTAATCCTTGGATACTTAATCCTGCCAATCCCGGGAACGTAGCCACAAGAGGGGTAGACAATGTTAACAACATAGAACAAGTAACCATTTCAAATCCTGTTGCTGGCAACTATACCATTTCAATCAATGGTGCTTCTGTTCCTTCCGGCCCTCAGCAGTATGCCCTCACCTGGGAGTTTGATAACAATGGTATTGAAATTGTTTATCCCAATGGGGGAGAAGTTTTGCAGCCAGGCACCAATGCTGGCCTAGTTTTTTGGGATACGTATGGGGTATCCGGAAACCAAACCATAGAATATTCAACCAATAATGGAAGCAACTGGGTGGTATTAGGTACTGTGGCATCAACCGTTAATGCAGTTTCTTGGACAGTGCCAGCGGTTGTTTCAAATCAATACCTGATGCGGGTAAGCCAAGGTGCATTAACCGACCAAAGTGATGCCACATTTTCGGTAATTGGCACACCAACTGGTTTGAGCCTTTCGCAGGGTTGCAATAGCGGCGAATTGGTCATAAACTGGAATGCTGTAACCGGGGCCATCCAATATGACGTCATGAAATTAGACACGGTTAACTCGGTATGGAATGTGTTTGCTGCTGACATAGCAACCACAAGTTTTACCGCCACAGGATTGGCAACCAACCAACGACATTGGTTTTCGGTGACAGCAAAAGCCAATGCTTTATCAGTTATAGGTCAACGTAGTGCTGCTGTGGGTACATTAAATCAACATGTTAATCCTTTCACTGTAAATGTACTAGCAGATGCAACTTCTGGTTGTGCTCCCTTTAGCACCACCCTCAGAACAGTAGTACCTGCCAATAATTATACAGCTATCAATCCCGGTTTCTCCACTATTTCAGGCACAGAAACCAACATTACCACTTGGTCAGGCAATGCGGATGATGGATTTGCACTTGTTGGCCTACCTTTCCCTTTTAAGTTTTACAACAACGATTATACCTCGGTTTATGTGTCTACTAACGGCTTCATCAGTTTTGGAGCTGGATCACCGGTTGGTGTTGTACAAGCATTCCCCAATGCTTCAACTCCCAATAATGTAGTGGCGCTTTGCTTTGCAGACCTTGATTTGACCATCAGCGGAACTTGCGGTTATTATGTAACTGGCGTAGCCCCAAATCGGAGATTTGTAATTCAATATGCAAACGTGCCTCCCTATTCCGGCACAGGAACTTTTACAGGTCAGTTGGTCTTGTTCGAAGGATCTAACCTCATAGACATGAACATTACTAGTCAAAACCTGAGTGGGTCTAAAACACAGGGCGTTGAAAACGTAAATGGCACCTCTGCCACTACAGTGGCTGGAAGAAATGGTACCAATTGGACGGCAACCAATGATTCTCGCAGGTTTGTTCCGACTTTGACAGGAGCTACTTACACTTGGACACCAGGAACTGCCTTGAGTAGCACAACAGTTCAAAACCCAAGTATTACGAACTTAAATTCAAGTGTAAGCTATGGGCTTACAGTTGTTTACAATGGTTGCACAGTGAATGGCAGCATGGCCATAACTGTTAACAATGTGCCTCCTCAGCCTGGTGTTATCACTGGAACAGCCTCGGTTTGCGAAGGCAATTCAGGGAACTATTCAATTTCCAGTGTAGCAGGAGCAACTTCCTACACCTGGTCTTTGCCTGGAGATTGGCTTGGCACTTCTTCCACCACGTCTATCAATGCTACCATAGGGTCAAATAGTGGAAATGCGTCGGTAGCTGGTGTGAATGCCTGCGGCACAGGCACTGCCCGAACTTTCGCTACCACTGCATACTCATCAGTACCTTCCCAGCCGGGAGCTATAACAGGTAATGCATTAGTTTGTAGCGGATCAACTCAGCCATATTCCATAGCAGCGGTTGCTGGAGCTATTTCCTACACTTGGACTTTGCCTTCGGGTTGGTCTGGTACCTCCACCACAACCAATATTTCTACTACTCCTTCAACAAACAGCGGAAATGTGTCGGTTTCAGCCAGTAATGCTTGTGGTATTGGCACTAGCCAAACGCTGCCTGTATCAGCCTCTGCCATTCCTGCCCAACCTGGAATCATGAGCGGCACCACACCAGTTTGTAACGGCACCACAAACACATACACTATCGCAGCGGTAAGTGGCGCTACCTCTTACAATTGGACTTTACCTTCTGGCTGGACTGGAACTTCAAGCACTGAATCTATAAATGCCACAGCTTCTGCCACTAGCGGCACCATCAGTGTGACGGCCACAAACTTTTGCGGAACAGGAATAGTCAGAAATTTAGCCGTGACCTCCATCAGCATTCCTGGTTTGCCAGGTGCTATTACAGGTTTGGCCTCAGTTTGCAATGGAAGCACAAATGGCTATAGCATTGGAGCTGTTTCGGGAGCAACAGGCTATGTGTGGACATTGCCTTCGGGTTGGTCGGGCAGTTCTACTACTACTAGTATTTCAGCCATAGCATCTGCAAATGCTGGCGACGTAACTGTAGCCGCATCAAATACCTGTGGAAGCGGCCCTGATAGAACGCTCGCTGTTTCAGTTATCAGCATCCCTGCACAACCTGGAGCCATTACAGGCAATAATGATATTTGCAACGGATCATCTCAAGCTTATTCAGTGTCACCCGTTAGCGGTGCCACTTCTTACTTGTGGACATTGCCTTCGGGCTGGACAGGTACATCTACTACGACAAGCATTTCACCAACAGCTTCTGCCAATAGTGGCAGTGTGAGCGTAAGGGCTACGAACAGTTGTGGAAACAGCAGTGTAGAAATGCTGGCTGTTTCGGTGACCAGCATCCCTGCCCAACCTGGAATCATGAGCGGCACCACACCAGTTTGTAACGGCACCACAAACACATACACTATCGGTACAGTAAGTGGCGCTTCCTCTTACAATTGGACTTTGCCATCTGGCTGGACTGGAACTTCAAGCACTGAATCTATAAATGCCACAGCTTCTGCGACTAGCGGCACCATCAGTGTGACGGCCACAAACTTTTGCGGCACAGGAATAGTCAGAAATTTAGCCGTTTCTAGTTTATCGATTCCAGCACAGGCCGGTCCCATTTCCGGATCTGCTATTGTAGTTTCGGGCGTGCCAACTGGGTATTCTATTCTTCCAGTTCCGGAAGCAACATCTTATGTATGGGCGCTGCCGTCGGGTTGGAATGGTACATCAAGTAGTACAAGCATTACAGTAACCCCAGATCTAAACAGTGGTACTTTGAGTGTAAGTGCGCAAAATATATGCGGAACAGGAGTCAGCCAAAGTTTGTTTATCACTTCAATCGATCCAGGTTCTGGCCTTGAGGTGAACAACTGGTTAGGTTTGTTCAATACGCCTATTGCAAACAATTGGCAAAACCCAGCGAACTGGTCTTCAGGTAACGGCGTTCCAAGTTCAATTCAAATGGTGCGCATTGCAAATAATACACCTTTCCCTCCTCAAATTTCTGATGGGGCCAATGCAGGAGAAATTGTATTAGTTAACGGGGCTGAGATTCAGTTTACAACTGGTTTAGGACGTTTGCAAGTGCTAGGCGATTGGAGAGGGACTACTGGCCAGGTTATTGGACCAGGAAGTGTAGCTTTGATAGGCAATCAATCTCAAACCTTTTATGGAACTACAGATTTTCAGAACCTATTTATCCAAAAAACAGGGGGACAAGTTCAGGTATTGGGCACAGCCAGGATAAAAGGACTCATGCAATTTGAAAATGCCAATTCGAATGTTTCTGTATTGCCTGGAGGTAAACTTATTTTTCATTCTGACCCAATCGGAACTGGTAAACTTGGTCCAGTGCCTGTTGGGGTTTCTATTATTGGAAATGTGACTATGGAGCGCCATATCGCCTCAGGCAATAAGTGGTTTTTCTTGTCTACTCCGGTAACGGGCAACAATTTCTCTGACTGGGGTCAAGATTTTAGAGTAGTTGGTCCTGCATCGTCTGCTTCAGGCACCCATTATGGCAGTCAATCAAGTGTGTGGAATGTGGCCGATCCTAAACGTGCAACTATTTTTGTTTACGATGAATCTACGCACCACACACGCTTCGACACTGCTCAGAAAATTGGTTGGAAAATATCGCCCAATAGCAACATTATTCCTGGTGTGGGTTATCGGGTGTACATTGATAACCATAGCTTGGGTGCTAAAAAGAAATTCAACAATGTCGGAACTGTAGTAACCGGTGAAGTGAACATGCCAGTTTCACGAACCGAATACACCAGTTGCGTTCCATCGGCATTCCCATGTTTGGACTTTACCAGCAATTTTTATCGAGGGTGGAACCTGCTTGGTAACCCTTTTCCATGCGACCTAAACTGGGATGCAACTGGACCAGAAACCTGGACAAAACCTTCTCAAATGCAAAATTCTTTCTGGCGATGGAATGCAACAGGAAGTGGATATGGGGTATATGTCGGCAACTCAAATTTGTGGTCTGGCGCTGGACCTGCACCTGCTAACCCGAATGTCATTCCGAGTTCACAAGGGTTTTTTGTTCGACTCACTGCTCCTGGAAATTCGAATACCACTTTAACTGTAAATGAAAATGCCAAATCAACCACCTCGGCTGGTGGAAATTTCCTTCGAAATGCTTTTGAAAATAACCTCTTACGTGTAGCGCTTAGCAAAATTGGTGAAAGTGAGTATGACTACACAGGCCATGTGGCCTTTAGTCCAGATGCTACAGATGGAATTGATGTTCAGGGAGACTTTGGAAATCTTGGTACCCACCACTACTCATTCAGTTTTGTGGTGGACAACAACGCCCTCGTTTTTACAACCTTTGGTGAATTAAATGATACCAAAGTAGTGCCAATGCGCATGTCTTACGCTGGCGCAACTGGTGTATACCGATTGAAACTTTCGAATCTAGAAAGCTTCAACCCAGGCGTTGAAATATTCCTGCGAGATAAGCGAGAAAATAGGCTGATTCCTGCTGCCTCTACCGAATTCTATGAATTTGGAGTACATGCTGCCTCGATAAGTGATGTGAACAGGTTTGAAATTATTTTCTCCTATCAGCCAGTGCTCAGCATTGCCAAGGACCTAAGTGTTGGGGGTTTAAGGGTGTATCCAAATCCTACCAAAAAGAACAAGCCAATTCAAGTGGTTTTCGGCAACAAAGGCTTTGGCACAACTGCCATGATATCGTTAACTAACTTAGTGGGACAAGAAGTTTACCGCCAAGAGATTATAACAAAAGAGGTTGGTTTCACTGAGCATATTATCGAAAATATTGACTTGCCATCTGGAACCTATACCGTAAAAGTACTAGGAAACACAAATGTGCTCACAACAAAAGTGGCGATTAATTGACCTAAGATTTTACTGTAAAAAGGCTGGCATAATGTCAGCCTTTTTTATTTTGCCATGAATAAGGGTAAAAAGGACGGTGTAAGCTCTTTGTTCTTAACTATGAATCTAAAATAACATCTTTGAAATGAATAGCTATTATTCAAAATGTGGTTTATAAGGTTCAAACATTTTATTAAGTCAATCCAAGACTAATTCCAAGAACTGAATAGATTTTAAGTACCAAAATAATCTAAGCGAACTATTCCCAAGTGATCATGTAGTCACGGATAAAACGAGTCATCATTGTTCCCTTTTTTATTGAGGCTTGCTCAGAAATGTTTCAATTTGCAGTCGATAATTATCAATTTATGAAAAAATGCATCGCTTGTTTTTTTGGTCTGCTTTTCATCGCTCAAGCAGCACTTGCCCAACAACAGCCATTAACACTTGAAGATTGTTTTTTGAACCCAGCTTTGCAGCCTCAATCGCTCAGGCAGTTGCAATGGATACCTGAAACTGACAAGTTTACCTGGGTAGAAACGGTGAACAAAACGGAGCTTTTGCTGGCCGGAAATGCAAGAACCAACCAAGTAGACACGCTGCTGAAGCCTGTTCAGTTGCAAGATAAACTCACTCGTTTTCCGGCCATTACCTGGAAAAGCAAAAACAGTTTCTACTACCAATTTCAAAATAAACTGTTTTTACACAACACAGAAATAGGCCAATCTGCCGCTTTGGTAAACCTGGAAGAAGGCGCTGAAAACATAGATATCGAAAAAAATAGTTTAGCGGTGGCCTACACCTTGGAAAATAATTTGTTTTTGAAAAAAGGGGAGGAGCAGCACATGGTTTCGAAAGAAACCGATCTGGGAATTGTGGCTGGGCAGTCGGTTCATAGAAATGAATTTGGAATCAATAAAGGCACTTTTTGGAGCAATAGTGGTGGCAAGTTGGCCTTTTACCGTATGGACCAAAGTATGGTAACGGACTACCCCATAGTTGATATCAGTACGCAGCCTGCCAAAACCAGAAACATAAAATACCCCATGGCTGGGCAAAAAAGCCACCATGTAACGGTTGGTGTATATGATTTGAACACCCGAAAAGTGGTTTACCTGCAAACCGGCGAACCCAAAGAGCAATACCTGACAAACCTGAGTTGGGTGCCCGGCGATAAATTCCTTTTTATTGCCGTGTTGAACAGGGAGCAAAACCACATGAAGTTGAACCAATATGATGTGGAAACCGGCTTATTGGTAAAAACCCTGTTCGAAGAAAGAGACGCCAAATATGTGGAGCCTGAGCATCCGGCGCTGTTTGTAGACAATAACCGATTTGTTTGGCAAAGTGAGCGAGATGGTTTCAACCATCTATATCTCTACGACATGAGTGGCAAAGTTGTTCGACAGCTCACAAAAGGCAATGGCTTGGTGACAGAAGTGTATGGGTTTGATGCCTCGAAAAGGAACTTATTTTACAAGAAAACCAAAAATAATGGACTTGAAAGGAGGATAGCCAAAGTAGATATAGAGCGTGGAAAGGAACTTGAGTATTTGGGCGAAGGCATGGTTTCGGGCATTGTTCAGCCTGAAGGAAAGTATTTTGTTTCTATGACTCAAAACCCCAAAACACCTAGGCAATACAATCTTTTTGAGGCAAGTGGAAAGCAGGTTCGGCAAGTTTTCGAAGCTAAAAACCCATTGGCAAATTACAGTGCTCCATTGGTAGAATACGTATCGCTAGCCGATGTAGACGGCACGTTGCTCCACGGCCGCATAGTTCGGCCTGCTAAGTTTGAATCAGGAAAAAAATATCCTGTAATTGTATATTTATATGGCGGGCCTCATTTGCAACTGGTAAACAAAGGTTGGTATTGGGGAGCTCAAAACTGGATGCTTTATGCCGCTCAGCAAGGTTATGTGGTTTTTAGTGTAGACAACAGAGGAAGCAGCGACAGGGGACGTGATTTTGAACAAGCCACTTTTCGCCAACTTGGCACAGTAGAGATGGCAGGGCAACTTCAGGCCGTGAAATATCTGAAATCGTTGCCGTTTGTAGATTCTACTCGTTTGGGAGTAAATGGCTGGAGTTTTGGTGGATTTTTAACCACCACCCTAATGACCCGAAGTCCCGGTGCATTCAAAGCAGGTGTGGCCGGCGGGTCGGTTATCGACTGGGCCATGTATGAAGTAATGTACACCGAGCGCTACATGGATACGCCAGAAGAAAACCCAGACGGATTCAAAAACAACAACCTTACTCAGCATGCCAAAAACCTGAAAGGAAAGTTATTGATGATTCACGGCACAGCAGACGATGTAGTGGTTTGGCAGCACAGTCAGGAATTTGTGAAAAAATGTGTGTCTGAAGGTGTTCAGCTAGATTATTTTATCTATCCAGGTCACCCCCACAATGTAGGGGGTAAAGACAGGGTTCACCTGTTTCGTAAAATTCTGGACTATTTCGATCTTCACCTGAAATAGCTAGCTTTTCATCCAACTTTCTCTTTCCGATGCCGGCATAGCCCAAGGAGCTCCGTTGTTTTCCAAATTGGTAAACATGCTGTTCCAGCTGGCAGGTGTTGCGCTTTCTTCCATAGAAACATAGCGCCTGAGATCTAAAATAATATCCAATGGGTTTATACTTACCGGGCAGGCCTCTACACAAGCATTGCAGCTTGTGCATGCGAACAATTCTTCTTTGGTAATGAAATCGCCTAGCAAGGCTTTGCCATCTTCAAGTCCATTTTTACCTGAACTGAAACCAGCCCCAACTTGGTCTAGTCTGTCCCGGGTGTCCATCATGATTTTGCGGGGAGATAGTTTTTTGCCTGTCATGTTGGCCGGGCAAACAGATGAACATCTTCCGCATTCTGTGCAGGAATAAGCATCCATGAGTTGTTTCCAAGTGAGGTCGTTTACGTCTTTTGCCCCAAACCTCTCCTGATCTGTAGGCACACCTTCCCCGGTGGAAAGACCCAATGCAATCTGAACTTCCTGGGTTATTCTGGGCATGTTTTGCATTTCACCTGCCGGCCGCAGTCCTGCAAAATAGGTGTTCGGAAAGGCCATGAATATATGAAGGTGTTTGGAGTAGGTTACATATACTGCAAAGCCCAGTATACCAGCAATATGAAGCCACCAGGCAGCTCTTTCATATAGCACTAAAGAGCTTTCACTCCATCCGCTGAATAAACCTGTGAGCAAGCCACTGAATGCAAAAGATCCGGTTGAAGCATAATGCCCATTTCCGGTTTGCTGAAGCATTGTGTCTGCAGCGTTCATGGTTAAAAACAAAGACATCAGCACGATTTCTACAACAAGAATGATGTTGGCGTCTGAGCGGGGCCAGGAGGTCATTTCTGGCATGTGAAACGTGCGAAGTTTAAGCACATTTCGCCGAATAAGAAAAACCACGCAAGCCAATAAAACTGAAACAGCCAGAAACTCAAAAACATTGATGAGTGGAGCATATAAACTTCCGAGAAATGGGAAAAATAAGCGGTGCGTACCCAAAATGCCATCGAGTATAATCTCAAGAACTTCAACGTTTATGACGAAAAAACCAACGTAAATAAAGAGGTGAAGAAGGCCAACCAGTGGTTTGGCAAACATTTTTTTCTGGCCAAAAGCTAGCAAAAACAAATTGCGCCAACGTTCTGAATTAGGCCCTGATATGTTTGCTTTTTTACCTAGTAATATATTCTGCCTTAATCGGTTAATCCTTTTGAAGAGCAAGTATCCGGCTACAGTGAGCAGGGTTAAAAAGAGAATTTGTGGGATCAGTTCCATGTAAGTTGGTTTGGTTGATGTGGGTAACTTTATCTACTTAATTTTGCAGGTGTAATTCTTTAACATACTTTTGCGCCACTTTTCTGATAAAGGAAAGGGATGGTGATGTAGCTCAGTCGGTAGAGCAAAGGACTGAAAATCCTTGTGTCGGCGGTTCGATTCCGTCCATCACCACTCCAAACTAATCCGGCCTTACAGCCGGATTAGTTTATTTCAGCAAGTCTAGCAAATACTTTCCATAACCACTTTTTAACAAAGGTGTTGCTACTTTTTGCAATTGTTCTGCATTCATGTACCCCATTCGGTAGGCCACTTCTTCAATGCAGCCAATTTTCAAGCCTTGCCTTTCTTCAATAACCTGAACAAACTGCCCAGCCTGCATCAGAGAAGCGAAGGTTCCGGTGTCGAGCCAGGCAGTTCCTCTGTCCAAAATGCCAACTTTTAGCTTACCCCTTTCCAGGTAAATTTTGTTGACATCAGTTATTTCATACTCACCTCTAGGGCTAGGTTTTAGTGTTTTGGCTATTTCAACCACTTCATTGTCGTAAAAATACAGACCTGGTACTGCGTAGTTCGATTTTGGCTTAGCAGGTTTCTCTTCGATAGAAAGTGCATTGTAATTACTGTCGAACTCTACCACGCCATATCGTTCAGGATCTTGCACATGGTAAGCAAACACTACTCCACCATCAGGGCTGTTGTTGTCCCTTAAAAGTTGGGCCAGACGTGAACCATAAAAGATGTTGTCTCCCAAAATCAATGAAGCCTTGTCATGGCCAATAAATGATTCGCCGATTACAAACGCTTGGGCAAGTCCATTGGGTTCTGGCTGAACTGCATATTGAAAGTTTACGCCAATATTTGAGCCATCGCCCAGCAGTTTTTCGAAATTTGGTAAATCGTGCGGGGTTGAGATGATGAGTATATCCTTAATGCCTGCAAGCATCAGAATCGACAATGGATAGTAGATCATCGGTTTGTCGAACACAGGCATCAATTGCTTGCTCACAGCCAATGTGAGCGGATGAAGTCGGGTTCCTGAGCCGCCCGCCAGAATTATTCCTTTCATAGTGTAGTGGAGATTTCTTTCTCAGGCCAAAAATGGGATTAGACTGGGTGAAAAAAAAATCAATAACGGAATTGTCTCGAGGTAGTTTTTTTTTGTGGTGATTCAATCGGCAAAAAAAAGGCCCAACGGTAAAGTTGAGCCTTTTTAATATTTGGTGAAAAATTATTCCAGGACAATGTTTGATGTCCAAATTTTACCACCAATTACAAGTTTCAATTTGTATAAACCTCTTGGAATCTGGTCTACATTGATCGTCATCAGGTTGGCTTGTTTAGACACAACATTAGCTTCAAACTTTCTGCCGTCGAGTGCGTGTAAAACAATTTGAGAAGTACCTAACTCCTCTGTTTCAGAAGAAATGAAGATTTCGCCCCTGGCAGGAACAGGGAATGCACGAATTCCGGTCAGTCTATTATTCGACAAAATGTTTGCACAAACCTGAACAGCCACATTTCGGGTTACTGTTCTTGTACATTGCGTGCCTCCATCTCTCACAACAAGTGAAACAACATAATTGCCAGGGGTTGTTGAAGCAATATTTATTTGACCTGTAGTTGAATCTACAAAAACCAAACCTGCGGGAGTTGCCCTATACACACCCGGAGTTGCCGATGTTGGTGTAGGATTTTCAGCCGTAGTACAAAAAGTAGCAGCACTGTAAGCAAAAGCTGCAGCGGGTGCAGGAGTAACAGCTACCGCTAACAAAGTTGGAGAGCTAGGTCCGCAGGCGCTGGAAGCTCTTACACCAAGATTTCCGCCATTGGCTCCAGGAGTTACAGTGATAGAGTTTGTAGTTGAGGTACCTGTCCATCCGGAAGGAAGAACCCATTGGTAGCCAGTTGCCCCTTGAACTGCTTCAACCGAATATGTAGAAAGAGTGCCTTGACAAATAGTTGCAGCCCCTGTAATAGCGCCAGGTGCAGAAGGAGGGTTGCATGCTGCCACCACTTCAAACATCAATCTGTATGGAAAAGTTGGTAATGTTGAAAAATCAGTCCAAACAGCGCCAACAGTACCTGGTTTAAAGTAAAAAGTGCCTGTTCTAAGTGGGTTTTCATTTTCACCACCAACATTTGCAGATGCGGTGGTTGGCTGCACCACAACTACCCAGAAATCTCCTGAAACAGGAACAGCCGGGCTCACAGGAATTTGGTTTAAACCAAGTGTTGAATTTCTGTTGGCTGCTGAAAAGAAAAGTTGTGCACCAGGAAGACCGCCAGGTCCGGTGGCATCATAAATTTTAATACGATAAACAGCTCCAGTAGCAGTAAAAAACACATTAGCTTGAGCAATTGAAAAGTCTCCATTGTTTTTGAACTTAACGCCGAATTCTCCATTGGCAGCATTAAGTCCTAGACTAACTGCAGGAGTTGTGCCAACCGTGTAGGCAAAGGAAGTTGCATTTGCATTCTGGGTAATGGTTTTCACGTTGTTTGCCGGCACATCATCTGCGTCAACCACCCGAACTATAATGGTGTTTGTGCCAGGATTGGCTGAACTAAATTCTCCAAATGTAACAATTTGAGTTTCATCTGGACCAAGATTGGTCACTATTGCGTCGCTGCTGAAAGTATTCGCACCTGTTACGGCAATTGACAATTCTAAAAATGGAATCACCTGATTGCCATTGTTTTTAATAGCGGCACTCACTATATGAGGGTTTCCATTAGGAATCATTTTTTTAGAAAGCGAATAAACCTCGACAACAGCTACATCAGTGAAATTTGGATCTAAAGCTCGCCAAACCAAAGTAGAAGCACTGCCACCTGCAGTGATACAATCAAATACATTGATTTGCACCTTTACCGTCCCGGTAAAAGTAGCTACATATCTGATTTTTGGGTTTAGTCCACAAATATCATCACTGTAACATAACTCAACGTCTGCATCAGTGAAAAGCGTCATCTGCGCATCATAAGCTGCAACTCCACCATCGTCAGGACATAGAGACCACTCGTAGGTAGTTCCGCTGGTTACAGCACAAACTGAGAAATCACCAGGTAATAGGTTGGTTGCAACAGGTGCAAATATTGGGCTTGAAGAAGAAACTGTGGTGGCAGGTCTTTGAGTTCCGGAACCAAAAAGACAGCCATCTGTCTCGCATTCACCGTCCTGTCCAAAAGATGTGAGAGTGATGGCCAAAAAGCAAAAGATCAGCGTTGAAAGTATTCGTAGATTGTTTTTCA
>JBBRCC010000061.1:0-25222 GCA_038205175.1 Cytophagales bacterium
AAACCAGGCAACAGAACCAGCAGTTTGGCCAATTATGGTGGTTTTCCAACACTTTTCCCCAGAAATTTCAACCAGGTTTGGCCATGTTTCATACAAGGCCTTGCCGCCCTTTACAAGTCCGTAACTTATTTCATATTCCAACTTTTCTGGCTTAATGCTGAGCAATCCAAGGTTGTTCATTTCATCGAAATTTGAGGCTGAAACCGGCAAACTTTCCGATTTTTTATCTGGCGAGCAA
Organism: Cytophagales bacterium; assembly: GCA_038205175.1. GTDB lineage: Bacteria > Bacteroidota > Bacteroidia > Cytophagales > Flexibacteraceae > JBBRCC01. Next base: position 239 of record JBBRCC010000061.1, read on the forward strand.
CCCGAACTCAACAAAGCCAAAATCATGAAACAAGAAGCACGGTGCAACTTCACATGTATGTTTTCAAATACCAACTTCCATTCTATCATAATCCCTTAGGTACGGCGAAATACAGCGTTTGTTTTGTCAACTTGAAGTTTATGACACATTTTGCCTCCCAATCAAATTCAGCAAACCCATGAAAAAAATTCTAATCGGGCTATTTCTGTTCATTTCAATGCCAGCCTGGGCTGCAGAGCCGCTGATAACCAATGTATCCAAACGACAAATATCCTCGCTGAATGGCAAGTGGAAATGTATTGTCGATCCCTATGAAAACGGCTACTACGATTATCGATACTTACCTTTCGACCAGGCAAACCCCAATGCAGTCAGTGCATTTTTCAACGATGCAAAACAGCAAAACCGTTGGGATCTGATTGAATATGATTTCGACAAAGCGCAAACCTTGATGGTGCCCGGCGACTGGAATTCGCAGGACGAAAAACTGTTTTACTATGAAGGGACGGTTTGGTATAGAAAGCGGTTCGACTATGCAAAAAGCCAATCCTCCAACCGTGTTTTTGTTCATTTCGGGGCAGCCAACTACAAAACAGAAGTGTATCTGAACGGCAAGAAAATTGGCACCCATGTAGGTGGTTTTACACCTTTCAATTTTGAAATTTCTGCTCTTTTGAAAGATAAAGAAAACAGCTTGGTGGTGAAAGTAGACAACAAACGGTGCCGTGAATGTGTGCCGACGCTAAACACCGACTGGTGGAATTATGGCGGCATCACCCGGGATGTGAACCTTGTGGAAACACCAGAAACTTTTGTGGAAGACTACCAGGTTCAGTTGGGCAAAGACAACCCGAATGCGCTTACTGGTTTTGTAAAAATGAACGGAAAAAACCTGAAAACACTTGTTACACTGGGTGTTTCAGAGCTAAAAGTTTCCGTTGTTTTAAAACCAAACGAGCAAGGAATTGCAACCTTTAATATCCCCTTAAAAGAAGTGAAATACTGGTCGCCACAAAACCCTAAGCTGTATGAAGTTGCGTTTAAAACCTCAACTGAACTATTGAAAGATCAAATTGGGTTGCGAACCATCAGCACGAAAGGCACAGAGATACTGCTCAACGGAAAACCCATTTTTCTGAGAGGCATTTGCCTGCATGAAGAAAATCCCATCAGGGGCGGTAGGGCATTTTCAAAGGAAGATGCAGCCATGCAGCTGGCCTGGGCAAAAGAACTGGGCTGCAATTACATACGTCTTTCTCACTATCCACATAATGAAAACATGGCAAGGTTGGCAGACGAAATGGGAATCATGCTTTGGGAGGAAAATCCTGTTTATTGGACCATTCAATGGAAGAACGAAGAAACCTACAAAAATGCTGAAAATCAACTGAGTGAAGTGATAACAAGGGATAAAAACCGGGCATCGGTCATCATTTGGAGTATGGCCAACGAAACACCCGTAAGCCCGGAAAGAACTGAATTTTTGACTCGTTTGGCCAAACATGCCAGAAGTCTTGACAACACAAGATTGCTGAGTGCAGCACTGGAAAAACATGCTAAAAAGGACAGTCCATTAACCCAGGTAGTAGAAGATCCTTTTGCCAATGAACTAGACATTTTGAGCTTTAACCAATATGTGGGTTGGTACGATGGCACACCTGCCAAATGCAGCAAGGTAAGCTGGGAAATTCCTTACCAAAAGCCAGTCATTATTAGTGAATTTGGTGGCGGGGCTTTGGCAGGCTATCATGGCGATTCGCTAACCATTTTTACAGAAGAGTTTCAGGAGTGGCTTTATAAAGAAAGCCTTCCTATGTTGTCGAAAATTCCTCAACTCAGAGGCTTGAGTCCGTGGATACTTGCCGATTTTCGTTCGCCAAGACGTTTGCTAAACGATATACAAGATGGCTGGAACCGCAAAGGGGTAATTGGCCAAAGAGGTGAGCGAAAGAAAGCCTTTTATGTGCTGCAGAAATATTATGCCGGTCAGGCCCAAAAATGGGAAAAGCCTTAACCCCAATTAATTTTCGAAAATCACCTGCTTTTTGAACTAATTTACCGCCAAAACAGACTTTAACCAAATTTTATTTCAAAATCTATGAGTCAAACCACTACCAATCAACATCCAGCAGGTCTCTACACCCTCTTTTTCACCGAAATGTGGGAACGCTTCGGGTATTACCTCATGTTGGGAATTTTTTCCCTGTACATGCTCGATGGTGTCGACAGCGGCGGAATGGGATTTGCTCCAGCCAAAAAATCCGATATTTATGGCACCTATTTAGGCTTGGTTTATCTCACTCCTTTCATTGGCGGATTGCTTGCCGACCGTTTGCTTGGCTACCGTCGCTCCATCATGATTGGTGGCTTTTTGATGGCATGCGGATACTTGGGTTTGTCGCTCCACAGCGAAACTTCATTCTACATTTCATTGATGTTTATCATTGTCGGAAACGGCTTTTTCAAACCCAATATTTCCACGCTTTTGGGCAACTTATATAACAACGACAAATACAGAGCCAACAAAGATGCAGGATACAACATTTTCTACGCTGGTATCAACATCGGCGCCTTTGTTTGCAATTTTGTAGCGGCCTACATGCGCATCAATTACGGCTGGGGCTGGGCTTTTGGCGCTGCAGGCGTGGGTATGTTAATTGGCTTGCTCATCTTCTTCCTGGGTCAAAAAAATGTGAAAGAGGCCGATGTTCTCAAGCCACTGGAACCGGGCGATATGTCGACCAGCAAAATCTTCCTCACAGTGCTTTTGCCCATGGTGGGCTTTGGCATTGTGGGCTACCTCATTCCGGGCAATATTTTTGGAACCGATACCAACGACGCTTTTCTGGTGGGCTGCATTCCTGTTATTTCGTTTTTTGTTTATCTGCTCATTTCTGCCAAAAAAGAAGATAAAGGACCCATTGGCGCCTTACTTTCCGTGTTTGCATGTTTGGTGGTGTTTTGGGCAGTGTTTCATCAAAATGGAGATGCACTTACTGTTTGGGCTCAGGATTTTACCGACAGGGCTATTCCATCTGCCATCGCAAAGCCAATCAATGCGGTTGGCATGGCGCAAGAGCTAACAAACGATCCAAATGCTGCCAGCTTCAATGCTTACAATAAATACGCTGAAAATTTGGGCGAAGAAGGAAAAGCACCACAAGGTGGCAGTCTTATTTTGGCCTCTGCTGAGTTGTATCAATCTATCAATCCATTTTGGGTCATTTTGCTTACACCAGTCTTGGTTGGCTTTTTCGGATTTTTGGGCCGCAGAGGCAAAGAACCTACCACCCCGGCTAAAATTGCCATTGGTTTGCTTATTACGGCTCTGTCGGCTTTTGTAATGGTAATGGCTGTGAAATCGACCAACCTCGCCGACGAAAAAGCAAGCAGTGCCTGGCTGTTTGCCGCTTATGGAGTTATTACCATCGGTGAGCTTTGCCTCTCGCCCATGGGCCTATCGTTGGTTTCAAAACTGTCGCCTCCCCGCATCACAGCCCTCATGATGGGTGGATTTTTCCTTTCAACTTCGGTTGGAAACAAACTTTCGGGCATGCTTTCGAGCATGTGGGAACGCTATGAAGACAAGTCGGAATTCTTTTTCACAAACTTTTTGTTGGTCTTGCCTGCTGCTATTCTCATGTTTGTTTTGCTCAGGTGGCTCAACAGAGTAATGGCGGAAAAAGGCATCGTATAAAATCTTAAAAATTAAATTTCTACTCCTTTGAAAGCAAACGAAATCGCCCTGGAAGACATACAAAACTTCGAAGGCAAGTATCCCAGGCAGCTTTGGTATCTGTTTTTCTCTGAAATGTGGGAGCGTTTTTCATTCTACGGAATGCGAGGCATGCTCACCTTTTTCATGGTGCATGAACTTTTTATGAACGAAAAAGATGCCAACCTGCAGTATGGAGCCACCCAGGCATTTGTGTATGCCTTTACTTTTATAGGCGGCTTGTTTGCCGATAAAATTCTCGGCTTTCGCAAGTCACTTTTTTGGGGCGGCCTGCTTATGATTACAGGTAGCCTTATTCTGGCATTTGATCCTAAAACATATTTTTTCCTCGGCATCAGCTTCAACATTATTGGCACAGGATTTTTCAAACCCAATATTTCAACCATGGTGGGCGCACTTTATAAAGAAGGTGACAGTCGCCGGGATGCCGGATTTTCATTGTTCTACTCTGGCATCAACATTGGTGCTTTGCTTGGCGGTTATGCATGTATTGCCATTGGAAAAGGAAACTTGTTTGGCCGTTTTGTGCCCGAAACCCTGCGCTGGAATGTAGCATTTGGCTTGGCGGCAATCGTGATGACCATCAGTTTGTTGACATTTGTAAATACCCGAAAATCAATGGGTACAATCGGACTGTCTCCTTTCGCAAACGACCCCGATTCTGACGCTAAAAAATGGTATGAATATTTGGTGTATGCAGGCGCTTTGGCTGCCATCCCGCTGATCATGAAAATGGTGGCAAATACCCAATATACCGATTGGTTTATGTATATCATCGGGCCATTTAGTTTGCTCTTTTTGGCCTACGAAATGACCAAGGAATCAGCTGCAGCTGTGAAAAAATTGGTAGCGGCTTTTTTGTTCATCATTTTCTCGGTGATATTCTGGGCCATTTTTGAGCAAGCTGGCGGAAGCTTAAGTCTTTTTGCTGCCAACAATTTGAACGACAACCTTTTGGGCGTCATTACCCTCGATCCAAATGGAGTAAACAATGCCGCCAACAGCCTTTTTGTTATTCTGTTTGCTCCGCTTATTGGTTTGGTTTGGCTATGGCTGTCCAATCGCAAGGCTGAACCTAACACCGTGGTTAAATTTGGCCTGGGCTTTTTATTTCTTGGTGGGGGATTTTTGTTGTTCTTCACTTGCCGCTTTTTTGCCAATGAATTCGGCGTTGCCTCTCTCGATATGTTTACCCTGGCTTATTTCGTGGTCACACTTGGCGAATTGTGTTTGTCGCCCATTGGCCTTTCCATTATGACCAAACTTTCGCCTGCCAGACTCCAGGGTTTTATGATGGGTATGTGGTTTTTGGCCAGTGCTTATGGGCAATATGTGGCAGGTTTATTTGGAGCCAGCATTGTGTCGGAAGAAATGAACCCAACTGCTGTAGATAAGCTGTTTTCCTACACCGAAGGCTACAAAACTTTTGGAATCTACGCCCTCATCGCAGGCATTTTGTTGATTGCAATTTCGCCTATGATCAGAAAACTGATGCAGGAAGTGAAATAAAGCCACAACTTTCTGCAAATGATTGGGTTATCAATGTTCAACATGTTAACTTGGGAAACAGCGTTCATATATCGTTTATAAAAATGAAAAACAGACATACTCTCTGGCTTTTGCTCGGCCTTTGTTTTGTAATTGTTGCAAAACAAACTCAGGCACAAGTTGAAACCTACCTTTGCAGCCATGAAAAGCTAAACCGCTGGGCTCCCACTTTTCGCACAGCTCAGGGCGATGCTTACGACATGCATTATGTCATATTTGACCTGGAACTGAGCAACAGATCGAACGCTGTTGGCGGCAACGTAACGCTCCATGCAAAAGCCTTGGCTCCGCTCGATACTTTTTGGTTCGAACTGCGAAATCACATGATGATTGATTCCCTCAAAATCAACGGAACCGGAACCGGATTCATCAGACAGGCTGATATGGTAAAAGTGGTTTTGCCCAATTCAATTCCTGTGAATCAAACACTTGTTTGTCAGGTATTTTACCATGGAAGTCCCCCGAACACCGGGCAGTTTTTCAATTCAGTAACTACATCCAACCACTTCGTTTGGCAAAAACCAACCACCTACACCCTATCGCAACCATACGGAGCGCCAGATTGGTATCCTTGCAAACAAGACAATAGCGATAAAATTGACAGCGTGTACTTCATGGCAACCACCGACGACAGCCTCACTGTGGCCTCCATCGGCGTTTTGCAACAAATTGAACCGCTTGGCAACGGCAAACGCAAGTTTCACTGGAAAACCAGGTACCCAACTGCCATGTATCTTGTCGGATTTTCAGTTGCCAAATACGTCGAATACATTTCCTGGGCTAAACCGAAGGAGCTCACCGGCGACTCAGTTTTGATTCAGCACATGGTGTATGATACTGAACGGCCTGGCTTGGGAAATTGCCTCGATTTTCACCGTGATGAACTGATTTACACCAACAGGCTGATGGAACTAATGTCCGATAGTTTTGGTCTTTATCCGTTTTATAAGGAAAAGTATGGGCACATGCATTCTCCCATGGGAGGTGGTATGGAACACCAAACCATGAGCACCATGGGATTTTTCAGCGAAGGGCTCAATGCGCATGAACTGATTCATCAATGGTTTGGCGATTATGTAACTTGCTCGACCTGGGAACATATCTGGCTCAATGAAGGCTTTGGAAGCTACGGCGAATACTTTAACCTGGAACATAAAAACCTTCCCGGGGCAGCAGCATGGCTAGAGGATGCACATAATCAAGCGGTGACCGAACCTCAAGGTTCAATAGTTACACCTCCCAACCCTGAAACCAGCAGGATTTTTAACAGGGCACTGACCTACAAAAAATCAGCGGCAGTCATCCACATGCTTCGCTATCAAATGGGTGATATTGCTTTTTTCAGAGGTGTGCGGCAATACCTGAGCCAACATGCATTTGGCACAGCCAATAGCACTGATTTCAAAGTGGCATTGGAAGCTAGCAGTGGTCAGAACTTAACCTCATTTTTCAACGAATGGGTTTTTGGTTATGGTTTTCCAGGCTATCAGATACGCTGGAATCAGGTAGACGATTCTTTGCTTGTAGAAATCCGGTCTGTCGGCACTTCAGACCAAACACCCACGTTTTCGATACCAGTTCCTCTTCGTACGGCTACAATTAACGGTGAATCTGAATATTTCAACCTGGCACCCGGTTTTCACAAAGTGGCTGTGGGAGGTTTGGTAGATGTACTTTGGTTCGATGAGCAAAATGTGCTGTTGAAAGGTATTGTAAATGTGGACAAAGACGCCGGATTTGTGGCCACAACGCCAAAGCTAAACCGGTTGAACGCACTCATTTGGCCCAATCCTTCAAACCTGCAAGGTTTCAACATCCATGTGGACGGCCCAACTCAGGTAGATGTGGTTGTTTTTTCCGTAAATGGCCAATCTATTTTTTCACAACGTGCTGTACAAAACCGATCATTTGTGCACACTAATTTGCCTGAAGGCATGTATTGGGTGGAGGCCACGGATGCTTTAACTGGTGCTAAAATGCGACAAAAATGGTTGAACATTGGGCGGTAATTGTGGGCTTTGATTACATGTGATCGTTTCATCTCGTTGGGGTTTGGTAAAGCTTCAACGTGTTTTAGGCATTGTCAACTTTTTGCTTTCTACCATTTTGTCAAATATTTCTTTTGACATAATAAACCTTCCCAACTTTGCTGCATCTCAGTTTCAAATTCACACATGGTAAACGAAGCAGCTATACTTGTTGCCCTTCAAAACCCTTCCTCAAAAAGGAAAGGATTTGAACAACTAGTGCTGGCCTATCAAAAACAAGTGTATTGGCTGGTACGGAAAATGCTGATCGACCACGACGAAGCCAATGATGTTACACAGGATGTTTTTATCAAAGTTTGGCTGTCGCTAGATGCTTTTGAAGGCAAGTCTAAGCTTTACACCTGGATTTATAGAATTGCTGTAAACGAGTGTCTTATGCATCTGAGAAAAAGAAAACAAAGGCAATCTATCCCATTGGAAGAGGTAGATACTGAACTGATGGGATATCTCGATCAATCGTCTTTAATAGACGGCGATCAAATTCAAATACTGCTTCAAAAGGCTATTCTAACACTGCCTGACAAGCAAAGAATGGTGTTCAACATGAAGTATTTCGATGACATGAAGTACACTGATATGTCGAACGTGCTGGGTACATCTGTTGGCGCACTCAAGGCTTCATTTCACTTGGCTGTTAAAAAAATTGAGACGTTTATGTTCAACCAATCCGCTGTTTATGAAAACTGAAGAATTACCTGATTTTCTGAAAGCTGAACGGCTACGAAAGCTTCCATTTTTGGTGCCGGAAGGGTATTTCAACGAATTGTCGAACAGTGTTTCTGAACGCCTCAAACTGGAGCAAACTTCTGAAAATGAAGACTTTTCGCTTGGTAGTCAAGAATATAACTGGCAGGTTCCCGAAGGCTATTTCGATACATTGCCCGGAAAGATATGGTCTAGAATAGACCAAGAAGCCACTCAAAAGGAAACCAAAGTAATTAGCCTTTGGGGCAATTGGAAAGTGTGGTCGGCAGCCGCATCGGTATTTGTTCTACTGCTTGCAGGATTAATCTTTTTTCTGAATCCAAACAAGAGCATCGAAACGGAAAATATGGCCTTGGCACCTGAAGAAATTGAAAGGTATTTACTTGAAACACAATGGCGTGTGCAACCGGATGTACAGATTTGGCTGGCTGGCAATGACACCCAAACACCTGCAGCAGATTGGATTGAAGAAATTGACCAGGAAACGATTGAAAAACAACTTGAAAACTACGACGATGAACTTTTCACAAACTAATAAACGTCTCTTTGTATTTGTATTTGCCTTGTTGAGCTTGCCACTTTTGCAGGCCCAACCACAAAACAATGACAGAATTCAGGCCAACAAAATTGCCTTTTTCACCAATAAATTGAACCTCTCGCCAAAACAAGCAGAACAGTTCTGGCCTTTGTTCAATGAGTTTGAAAGCAAGCGAAAAGAGTTGCGAGGCACGTACAAAGAATCTATAGGAACTCCTCAAGCTGAGCTGAACGACAATCAAGCAAAAGAAGAAATTAAAAAAATTCTTCTGGCCAGGCAACGTGAAGTAGATCTTGAAAAAGAATACGCAGACAAATTCATGCAGGTGATTTCACCCAAACAGGTTTTCACGCTACTTCAAAGCGAAAAGGAATTTACCCGAATGCTGGTAAAAAGATTACGTGAAAAGCGTAGAGGCAAGGAATTTTAAAAACTACTGCTTCGAGAAAGTGGAAGAATAATGTTTGCCTGATGTAGTATGCACGAGCAACTTAAAAATCCCGATGGGCAAGTGTCCTATTCTAACGCCCGCCTGAAGGTTTACTACATCTACTTGGCCACTTCCCAACTTTTTGCCCTGCAAGTCTATGATTTCAAACTGTGCATCATGCAGCTCGCTCACAGGTAAGGCAATGGTTATTGAGGCTTCAGCAGGATTGGGGAACACCTGAAAAGTACCAGTGCTTTTTTTGTCACCAATGGAAGAAATGAGCTGCACAACCCTGTTATAGTTTGGCACTCCGTATCCAATTCTGTTGTTTGGCGTGGCACTTGAATCGCCGGCAAGTCTGATGGCTTGCATGAGGTCAATTGCTTTTATATTGGGAAACTTTTCCATTAATCCAGCTACAAGCCCCGCCACCATAGGAGAGGCAAATGAAGTGCCGCTACTAAATGTTATTTCGGTTCGGCTGGTGTGGTCTATAACTGCATTTCCAACGCCCATGGCCACCACATCTGGTTTAATTCTACCATCGGAACTTGGCCCTCTTGAACTAAAGCCGGCATAAGCTCTGGTTGAGGATACTGCTCCAACAGTTAAAATAGAATCAGCATCGGCAGGGGCTGTGATGTAACCGCCCCAAACAACATTTCCACCTGAGTTTCCAGCACTTGTTACCACTACAATGCCTTTTGCGCCTGCAATTCTGGCAGCTTTAGAAATGATGGTGGTGTTGCCGTCCAACATGCCATAGGTATAATCCTGAGCTGGATTATCAAAATCTCTATATCCCAATGAAGAGTTGATCACATCTACACCAATGCTGTCGGCCCATTCTGCAGCTACAACCCAATAGCCACATTCAATTTCATATTCAGAAGCAACATCTTCAGTTGTAAACAAGTATAAATCAGCGTCGTAAGCCCCACCCATGAGCTTGCCGGGCAGGTAGGCCGAAATATTAGATAGCACCTTTGAACCGTGGTTGTGAGCCCCAAAAATATTAGCTGTTCTGGCCACAAAATTATACCCACCCTTAAATCGGTTGTTTGCAACATGATACCCGAAGGCCTCATGAGTATCTACCCCAGGAAAACCAGAATCAAATACAGCTACACTTACCTGCTTACCTGAAATACCTTCCAGATGCATAGAGTCGAGACCCAACAACCTGATTTGTGCAGCGGAACTTCCATAGTCAAAGTCTGCAGTTGTATTTTTTTCTAAAACCTCCTTTAACTGGTCTATCTTATGCCTTCCACCTGTATTTCCGGGAATTTGGAGTATTTGTCCTCTTACCACAAATGGCAATGCCAAAATAGCGTTAAGCTGAGTTGGATTTGCCTCGACAATGGCACCATTGAGCCACTTGGTTTTGAACAAAACCTGAGCTCCCGTTGCCGCCACTTGTGAAATATAGGTGGAGTTTACTGGCAGGTCTCTTTGATCCAGCAGCACATCGTTCTTTTGCCTACGGGTCAAAGCTTTGGCTGAAAGAAATTCACTGGGTCTATCGAGAGAAAAAGGTGAATTAGCTTTATCCCTGAAGTAAATCAAGTGCTTTTCGGTTTGTCCGAATGCCTGCAAAGCCATGAAAAGCAGCAAGCCAACAAAAATTTCAATTTTTCTCATAACGGATTAAGCGGTAACGTCTAATTTTTCCTTGTTCTATAATTCCTGTGCAAGGCAAAGGGTCGGTTTTGTAACTAATTGCGGTTCGCTCTTTGAAAACCAGACCTATATTGGCGGCATATTGTTCAGAGCGTTTTATCAAACCGACACAGCTTGAATCGTAATTGTTTACTACCGTGAGTGTGGGCACTTCTCTACCCGGAACTACTTCACGCACTTTGCCCAATTCAATCATTTTGTAAACTTCGCCGTCGCCTAGTTTGTTCGGATGAAAAGCGTCTCCATTCCAGGTGAGGTTTTCTTTGACAGGAAAAATGAGTTTCAACAAGGGCCTGTTTTGTTCTACCAAAAAGGCTTGTGTTTCGTTGGTGTAAGCAAGGTAAGTAGAGTCGGGCAAGTAGCCTGCTAGAGTATCAAATGCTTTTTCAGCCGTGAGTACGTACCTCATTTGTCCGGCAGGATTTTGAAAAGAATCGGTTACGGTAACTTTTCTAAAGAATGTGCCCCGGGTTGTATCGCCCGAAAAAAAGTATTCTACCGTGTCTACTCTATAAATCCAGAAAGTACCTGTTTTCAATGGAAAGTACTCATAACCCAAATTAGCAGCCTCAGGTTGAAGTTCTACTTCCCTGCAAGCTGAAAAAATAAACAGGCTCAAGCCAAGTACACAATAAACTAAGTTCTTCATGAAGAATTGATTAGGGGTCCATAGTAGCTTTTCCAACCACAATGCCCATGACTACTGCCCAAGCCACTGCCACACCCATAACCACGTAAAGCCAAAAGTAAATCCGGTCAACTTGTTTTTGGGCTTCGTAGTATAGGTTTTTACCCAAGTCTGCGTGATCGTCTTCCAACATCACCAATGGCCTGATGTTGTTTTGAAACAAGGTGTAGCTCCGTTCGGTAAAAAGGTCTCTGGCCTTCAGTTTATTGCCCAGTTTGCTGTAATATAAAATACTGTCTTCCAAGGCAATATACCGCTTGTGCGCCTTCACAAACGTCTTCAAATCTTTGGCTTCCCGAGGATCCATGATGTACGAAGACGTAGTATATTTTTTGAGCACAGAGTCCATTTTATGATTGTTGACGGCAATGTCAGATTCGAGTTGTTCATAAGTTTCTATAGAAATACCCGTAAGATGCTCTTCCAAATGGAACCTATTCTGATATTGCAGTTCAACCAACCTGGCCATATCCAAAGCCGGAATCAGGCGTTGCTGAAAAAGCTTCCTGAATTGAACGCTAACCTGCTTAACTCCAGTTATTGAAAAAATGCCTACCCCAATGAGCAGAAAAAACAATGTCAGGAAAATCTGCACAATTTTCCGTGCGTCTTTGTTGCTTTTAAACCACCTCATGTCTGCAAATGTACCTTCAAATGAAGTCAGTAAAAAATAGGTGTAGATACATCATTGAACTTGTACTTTTTTTCGCAACCAGGCCTGTCGCAATTTAAGTTGTTCGGGGGTAGCTTCGGGATCAGGTACCAACTTGTAATAGACCTGTTTGTCGGGCACAACAGGCAAACTCAACTGCCTCAGCTCGCCGTTTTTTCTGGCCACAAGTAAATGAACCATTTCTCCTGACTTTTTACCTGAAATTAAGGTGTTAAAATCTGCCGTTAAGCGCTGATTATCAACAGTTAAAATTTCGTCATTCACATAAAGACCTTGTTCAAATGCTGGATAATCTTTTATGGTTTGTGTGACAATATATTTGCCATTTTGATTGGCAATCGTGGCACCAATGGTTGGCAAAAACTGCCCGGCATTTTTATTGACTAAAATGAAGCCAATAGGCGAAAACAACGCCTTCAAATCAATATAATCTGTTGTATTCACCCATCTATCTATCAGTGGTTTCAGATTTTTCCTGGCCACTTTTTCTATGGCAGCTTCAAGCTCTGTCAAGGTAAAGCCTCTGTTTTTGCCAACATAAAAATCTTTCCAAAGCAATTTGAGTAAATCATCGAGATTGGCTTGGCCCATAGTTGATTGAAGAATGGCTAAATCGAGAGCCAAAGAAGCCACTGCACCTTTGGTGTAATAGTTGGTAGCACTATTGGGGGAGTTTTCAGTAGGTCTGTAATACTTGATCCAGGCATCGAAACTGGCTTCAGACAAAGATTGAATTAGGTTTCCCTTTCCATTGCTCACATAGTTCATGTTGCTGCAAATCACATCAATAAACTTTTCTTCGTTGGAAAGTCCAGCTCTGAACATAATAAAGTCGTCGTAGTAACTGGTCCAGCCTTCCACAGTCCAGAGTTGACGACAATAGACCTCTTCGTGATAGTTAAATGGCCCCAGTTCAATAGGTCTGATACGTTTCACATTCCAGAGGTGAAAATATTCGTGGGCAACGAGCGAAAGGAAATTGTAATAATCCTTTTCGTTGCTGTATGTGTTTCGATTAACAAGCAGACTAGTGCTGTGGCTATGTTCCAAACCGCCACCGCCTGCTGTTAAGTTGTGAATGATAAAAGTATAATCCTTGCAAGGATGTGTTCCAATTATCTCTGTGGCGGCTTTTACAATGCTGGTCATGTCTCGCTTCAACTTGTCAATGTCGTAGTTGGCGCTGCCAACCATGGCTACAGTGTGGTTAACACCGGAAGCTTCGAACGTAAAAACATCAGGATTTCCAACCAAAATCGGACTGTCTACAAGTTCGTCATAGCTGCTTGCCATCCAGTTTTGTGATTTTCCCGCTGTTTCTTTCAAGGCAGTCACCACTTTTGCCCATTGACCTGGCTTGTTTATTTGTACCGTACAAGCAAAGTCCAGCGCAGGTTTGAAAAAACAAAAAACAGATGCTCCATTCATATATGCCTGGTATTCATCTATATAGCTGGTACGAACGGTGAGTTCATACGCATAAACTAAATATTTGACTTTGACCAGGTTTGAACCACCTGTGCTAATGTTCCAGGTGTTTTTTGTGCTTTTCAAACAAGCCAGATTTTCCGATTTTTCATTATAAGCTTGAAATTGCTCTACATGTCGGGCATACTCACGAACCAGGTAAGAGCCGGGAGTCCAAACAGGCAAACTTACTTCAATACTTTGAGCTGCCCCCTTCACATAGTGTGCTTTTTGTATTCCTGAAATAGTCATTTCCACCTCTACATAATGGGCGTGTGGGTTGCTAAAGTTGAGGGAATACGAAACTTGAGGTGCAGCAGTTGAGTGAATTGCCATGGAACAAAAGATAATAAAGAGCAAAAGAAGAATTCGACGTAAAAACATGGATGCAAAAAAAGGCTTTTAAATGGTAGTTGACACCTAATTTCAATTTGTGATGGAGCAAATTATTACAAAATTTTGGTAGACTGACTTCAAGTCTGTTTTTTGCCCTTAGAATCAGAATCGTTATGAAGATAGATGCCCATCAGCATTTTTGGTATTATGAACCCGTTGAATTTAGCTGGATCAACGATGACGCCAAATTTCTAAGGCGGGATTTTTTGCCCGGCGACCTAAAACCTGAACTTGAAAAGTTTGGCATTGATGGCACTGTGGCTGTGCAAGCTCCTCAACGCCTGGATGAAACTGCCTTTTTGCTCAAACTGGCCAAGGAAAATGATTTCATTAAAGGTGTAGTGGGTTGGGTAGACTTGCAGGCAAAAGACCTTGAAAAACAGCTGGATGGTTGGCAAAACGAAACAATTCTAAAAGGATTTAGGCACATAGTTCAGGCTGAAACAGACAATAATTTTCTAAATAAAAAGGAATTTAAAGCAGGTGTAGAAACTTTGGGAAAGCGAAGCTACACCTACGATATATTAATTTACCCTGTTCAATTGCCTGCTGCTATTACATTTTGTAAGGAGTTAAATGACCAAAAACTTGTAATCGACCACATAGCAAAGCCATACATAACCTGGCAAGAAAAAGAGCCATGGGCAGCTCAAATTAAGGAATTAGGCAAACTTGAGCATGTGTATTGCAAAATATCAGGACTTGTAACCGAGGCAGATTGGAAACGCTGGAAAGCCAATGACTTCGACTTTTACCTCGACACAATTTTAGACGCCTTTGGGCCTTCACGCCTGATGTTTGGTTCCGATTGGCCTGTTTGCCAGGCAGCAGCTACTTACAGCCAAACACTGGAAATAGTTTCCAGATTTGCATCCAAGCTTTCCGAATCAGAAAATGCTGCATTGTTTGGAGAAACGGCTGTTCGGTTTTATAACTTAAAATAGACAAGAACCACCATTTTGGACAAGACCGCAACTGAAGAAAAGGTATATCAGATTGGGCTAACTATGGTGCCCGGAATTGGAGATTACCTAAGCAAAACGCTTGTGGCATATTGCGGCAGTGCACAAGCAGTCTTTTCAACTCCAATTTCCAAACTGTTAAAAATTCCCGGAATCGGAAAGGGAATAGCCCAAGCCATTAAACCAGGGTTGGTGTTGCCCAATGCAGAAAAAGAGTGGGAAAAATTGCAAAAAGCAGGCTATAAGGCTCTTTTTTTCACAGATGCTGAATATCCCTTTTTACTAAAACAGGCCAATGACGCACCTGCCATGTTGTATGTAGCCGGACTGGCCAACTTAAACCCGGAAAAAAGTATTGCTATAGTTGGAACCCGGAAAGCAACGCCTTACGGCAGGGAAATGGCTGCTTCTATAGTAGCAGGCCTGGCAGCTTTTCAGCCAACCATAGTGAGTGGCCTGGCCTTTGGCATAGACGTGGCAGCACATAAAGCAGCGCTTGAATGCGGCCTGCCAACCATTGCAGCTATGGCCACCGGGCTTGATATTACATATCCAAACGAGCACAAAGCCATTGCCTCAGAAATAATACGTTCAGGTGCTTTGGTGACTGAAAATTTGTTGGGCACAAAGCCAGAGGCACCATATTTTCCTGCCAGAAATCGGATTATTGCAGGCCTTTCACCTCTCACAATTGTGGTAGAAGCGGCAAGCCGGGGAGGTGGACTTATTACAGCTGACATAGCATTGGGCTACGACAGGGAAGTGATGTCTGTGCCAGGAAATGTGGGATTGAAATATTCAGAAGGCTGCAACAAATTGATTTTGCTCAACAAAGCGTCTATTTACACATGCCCGGACGATATAGTAAATTTGCTTGGCTGGGAAATAGGAAATAAATCGAAGCCTAAAGTAGTGAAAGTTGTGAGTTTGAAAAGCTTTGCCGAAGAAGAACAGAAACTTATTAAGTCACTGCATCTGGAGAAGGAAGTTCAAATGGATGACCTTGCCTGGAAAACGGGTCTTGGCATCAATCAATGTGCTTCTATGTTGCTTAACCTTGAGTTTCAGGGAATGGTAAAGGCCCTGCCCGGCAAAAAATTTCGCTGGATAGGGCCTGAAATTTCTAACGATTAAACATCGATTTTGGCATATTTGGCATTTCGCTCGATAAATTCCCTTCGAGGTGCTACCTCATCCCCCATCAAAATGGAAAACAAGTGATCGGCGTCGGTAGCAGATTCAATGGTTACTAGTTTTAAAGTTCGCTTTTCAGGATCCATGGTGGTATTCCAAAGCTGTTCAGGGTTCATTTCACCAAGGCCTTTATACCGCTGAATGCCTACATTATCTTCTTTTCCATCCTTGGCAAGTTCTTTCACAGCACGCTCCCGCTGTTCCTCGGTCCAGCAATAGATTTCTTCTTTTCCCTTTTTCACCAGGTAAAGTGGCGGTTGTGCAATGTAGATATAGCCTGAATCGATCAATGTTTTCAGGTATCGGAAGAAGAAGGTCAAGATCAAGGTTCTAATGTGGCTACCATCCACGTCAGCATCGGTCATGATGATAACCTTATGATAACGTAATTTATTAGTATTCACAGCCTTAGGATCATCATCGACGCCAAAAGTTACTCCCAATGCGGTAATCATATTCCTGATTTCCTCGTTGTCGTAAATACGATGTTCCATGGCTTTTTCTACGTTCAAAATTTTTCCACGTAAAGGCAAAATTGCCTGAAAAGCACGATTTCGGCCTTGTTTGGCACTGCCACCAGCCGAGTCTCCTTCGACCAAGTAAATTTCACAAACACTAGGATCGGATTCTGAGCAATCGGCCAGCTTTCCAGGCAAACCTGTACCAGAAAGCACGTTTTTCCGTTGCACCATTTCACGTGCTTTTCGGGCTGCGTGACGAGCCTGAGCGGCCAGAATTACTTTATTTACAATAATTTTTGCCTCTCTCGGGTGTTCTTCAAGATACATATCCAGGATTTCAGAAACCGTAGTTTCCACAGCACCCATCACTTCGCTGTTGCCCAATTTGGTTTTGGTTTGTCCTTCAAATTGCGGCTCCTGTACTTTTACTGAAATAATGGCAGTGAGTCCTTCTCTAAAATCTTCGCCAGAAATCTCTATTTTTAGTCTTTCTAGCATTCCAGACTTATCGGCGTAGCTCTTAAGTGTTCTTGTGATGGCTCTTCTAAAACCCGAAACGTGTGTACCGCCTTCAACTGTGTTGATATTGTTCACATAAGAAAACACATTTTCATTGTAGCCAGTATTGTACATCATAGCCACTTCGACCGGCATGCCACCTTTGTCTCCTTCTACGTAAATAGGCTCTGGAATGAGTTTTTCACGGGTAGAATCTACCCAAAGTACAAACTCTTTCAGTCCACCTTCTGAATGAAAAGACTCCTTTAAAGGCTCTCCGGCTTCATTCAAATCCCTCGTATCGGTAAAATTGATGGTGATTCCTTTGTTCAAAAACGACAGCTCTCTCAGTCGATTGGAAACTGTTTCGAACTTAAATTCTGTAACAGTGAAAATGCTCGCATCAGGCAGAAAGGTTACAATAGTTCCATTTTTTGAGCTTTCGCCAACCACTTTTACAGGGTAGAGCGGATCACCACAAGAATACTCTTGTTGAAAAACTTTACCTTCTCTGTGCACTTCAACCAACAAATGAGAAGACAAGGCATTGACACAAGAAACACCTACTCCATGCAAACCACCGGAAACTTTGTAAGTGTCTTTATCGAATTTACCACCGGCATGAAGCACTGTCATAACTACTTCAAGTGCCGACCTGCCTTCTTTGGTGTGAATGCCAGTGGGAATTCCCCGACCATTGTCGGTTACCCTTACGGAGTTGTTTTCTAAAATTTCAACATCAATCTGGTCGCAATAGCCAGCTAAGGCTTCATCGATAGAGTTGTCGACAACTTCCCAGATGAGGTGGTGGAGACCTTTTAGACCAATGTCGCCAATATACATGGCAGGTCTTTTTCTTACTGCTTCCAAGCCTTCCAGGACTTGGATATTATCGGCAGAATAGTTTGCTTTATCTGTTGCTGTTAGTTCGCTCACTTCAGAATGATTACGGAATAAAAATTTTAACGAATTGCCTCGCAAAAGTAGTAAAAATCGCCCGCTTTTCCCAGTCTTTCTGCAATAGTTAAACGATTAAAACGTGCCTGAACTTAACATGACCAATGTGCAGCCTTCAACCACTTCTATTCCTTTCTCCAGAGCCTTTTGAGCGAGATCAGGGTTTTCTGTTCCCGGGTTAAAAATGAGTCGTTTTGGACTCAATGAAAATATAAATTCTTCCCAAAAAGGTTGTTTTGGTGGCGAAACATAAAGACTGATGGTGTCTACAGTTTCTATAGCCCTAAAATCCGTTTGAATAGGTAAACCTGCACAAATACCGGGATGGAAACCTACATTGACCACATGGAAATTATTTTGCTGAAGTCGGGCTGAAGCCAGATAACTGTACCGATTTGGGTTTTCGCTGGCTCCAAGCACTACAACCGTCATATTTTCGGCAACAAGAATCGCAGATCGATACCAATCTCAAAAACGATTCTGAATATAACGAGAAAAGCCAACAAGCTGAGAAATGGAACTAATTTTATAGTGAGCTTTTCTGAGTTCCTAATCACATTTATCTCATAGTAAAACCGCTGAGCAATGTACAATGGCACAACTGATGTGAACATCATGGCCATGATTAAGAATTCGTAATACGTGATTAATGGTGATTTAAGAATCACAATGATGATGATACCGGTTAGCCAGGGAAGAAGCGCAACAAACGAAATAAACTTCCACCTCTTATGACGCACCAAGAGCGTTTGCCTGACCGCCATTTGTAGAAAAAACTTTACAGAGAAAAAACCAACCACAAACATGAAAATGAGGCAAAAGACTGCAATAGCATATTCAATTTCGGATGGGATGGCTGCCCAGTTGGAGGCATGTCTGAAACCTGATCTGGAAATAACGCCCGCCACGTAGGCCCCGAAAAAGAGGTTGAAAGCATGGTGAAACATCCAAAGGAAATAAAGACGGATCCATTCCTTGGTTTTGCGCCAATAGAAAAAGAAACGCAAAGCAATAAAACCAAATATGAGACTGACTACAGGGCCAGATGCATAGGTATATATAACAACCACATTAGAATTAGAGGTCCACCAAGAAATAGGGACATCGAAAAACCACTTGTAGTAATACACCGTGGTAGGTATGGCGAAGGAAGAACCAACTAAACCTGTCACCATCATGTAAATAATATTGATTGGCAGGTAAGAGCCTACAAAACAGGCTGTTGAGTAGAAATATATGTAGAATAGCTTCGACCAATCGCTTTGCTTATCTTCTATGTAAATCTCTCGTTCCATTTAAATTCTGTAAAAAGGACTGCAATAAAACACATGAATTCCAATAAATTTCAATTCATCGACCTGTGAATTTATTTTGTAGACGGATTTTCTGAAGTGAACACAAGAAAAAAAAGTACTAATGCCCACGGATGATATCTACAGGGTCGATGCGGGCTGCCTTTCTTGCCGGAAAATAGCCAGCTAAAGCTGTTGAAACAATGGCAAAAGCAAAACCAGCCAAGTAAAATAGCGGGTCGAAATTAATATTAAGATGATCAAGGGTAACAAGGCCTTTCACATTTACTTCGACTTTGGAAGCTATCACGCAAGCCAGATATCCGTGGGCAAGGCCTAGTAAACCGCCAATAAAACCTATAACCAGGGCTTCGATCAGGAAAAGATGTCGGATGTCCCTATTCTTAAAACCAATTGACTTCAGAATGGCTATGTCGGTCATTTTTTCATAAATCATCATCATCAAAATATTGAAAATGCCAAAACCAGCCACGATGAGAATGGATGCAATAACCAGATAGGTTGCGATATTTTGAATTTTAAAAACCCCAAAAATGCCTGCATTTGCTTCCTTCCAGCTTTCGGCTTTGTATCCAAACATCTGAAACAAGTTTTCGGACAAGCGATCAGCTTCCTCCACTTTGCGAAGTTTGATGCTGATGTCGGTAATGTAAAGCATATCTCTGTTCATCAGCTTTTGCGCCATACGAAGGTTAGAATAGGCCCTGTTGTCGTCGATGGCAGTGATGCCCGTTTGGCTTATTGCCAGCACTTTCATATCGAGAACTGCATTTGAAGTACTCACAGAAATGATGTCGTTCACTTTGGCTCCAAGCTTTTGGGCAACACCCAAACCTAAAATCAAACCATTATTAATGGTTTTCATTTGTCTGAAGTCGCCAGCTACAATGTCTTTGTTCAAATTAAACAGGGCATCTTCCTTGTCAACTTCTACTCCATAAATAGTAGCAGGAATTTGCTTGTAGCCTGACTTTAAAATAGATTGAGTAGATGCACTTGGCGAAGCACCGATCACATTGGGCATTTTTTCCAACAGCCTTATTATGCCATTCGCATTTCTGATCTTTTTGTCACCATCTTTGATTTTTTGATTGTGCACCACAACTAATCCTTTACTTTTTCCTGCAGCTCTTTCTACCAGGCTTACCGGGTCTTTTTCCGGATCGTTGTATATGCGAATATGAGGGGAGTTGTTGATGATCTTATCGATCATGTAGTTTTGCAACCCTGTGATGAGTCCGGCTTGAAAAATGAAAACAGTAATGCCAAACATCACCCCGAGCATGGCCACAATAGATTGCCGCTTTTTCGACCAAAGGTGAATAATGGCAATTTTGATGACGGGGCGATTTGAAAGTGAGTCTAGCATTATTTTACCACTTCATCATCCAAAGAGACACCAGATACAATTTCAACGTATTCAATATTTTGAATACCTGTCACTACCCAAACTTTTTCTGTTTTTCCATTTCTCCTCACTTTCACAGAATCATTCTTCAAAAAGTATCTGGGTATCACCAAAACATCCTTTTTAAACTGAAAAATAATGTTGGCTTCAAATGTTGCACCAGCGAAAATATGAATTCCGTCCGGCAAGTCTATGCTGGCCATAGCTTTAACAGACTTACTCAATTGACTGATTTTGGGGTAAATCTTTTTGATTTTACCTTCAAAAAAAGTGCCTGCAAATGCCTCTGAGCTGTAAATAACTTTTTGACCTTCGGCCAGATAATTGAGGTCTGCTTCATCAACCTGCAATTCCACTTCAAACAGATTTGGACGGCCAATTTCCATCACGATCATTTGCGGATTAAGCAATTCTCCCGGCTTCCCAATCACGTCATATACTTTGCCATGTATGCTTGAGTAATACGTAAAATCGTTTTTGTTCGTAACCTGGGCATCATAGAGATTTTTTGCATTTCTCACATCGTTTTGCAGTTTCTCTTTGTTCAACTGCATATTGGCTTTAGCCTTATCGAGCTGTTTTCTACTGGCAGAAAATTGCGATTCTGTTGCATCCAAAACTGCTTGTGTGCCTATGTTGCTTTCAAACAATTTCTTTGACCTAAAATAATTTGTAGAATCGAGACGATACTTGGTATAGGCAGTTGCAATATCTTGCTTGAGCGCATTGAGGGCTGGCGAATTCTCAGATGTGTTTCTTTGGGCTAGTTCAAGGTTGTTTTTGGCAGTGCTAACAGAAAAATTGGTCACTTCGTTTTTCATGGTAAACAACTGCTGACCAGCTGCCACGGAGTCGCCTACCTCTACAAAAATTTCTTTTAGGTAACCGGGAATACTCACGTTGATGCGGTAATAGTCCAGAGGAAAAATTTTACCTGAAGCATATATTGCTTCGGTAATATCCATGGTCTTAGGTTTCACCCTTTCACCAACTGGTTCGCAAGACAAAAACAGCCCTGCTAAAATTGAAATTGAAATAAAAAACTTAAATTTATTCATACCTGTAAAGAAGCGTTGCAAAAAAAGGCAAAAATCACTGAGACCCAATTTTAGCGGGTTACATTCCTTTTTTTATTTCATTTGAAGCAGAATTGAAAAACACAATATGAAGTTTAACAAGATTTGGCATTTTTTCTGGATTTTGGGATTGTCCACTCACTTGGGAGTTTCTCAGGTGCCATCGCCAGCACCTGCTCAGAAAGAACCCCTTGTACTTTCCGGTGGCACCATTCATGTAGGAAATGGGCAAGTGCTTGAAAATGGCTTCATCGTGTTTGATTCAGGAAAAATTACAGCGGTGGGCAAAGGAACAGTACCTGCAGGATCCGGCAAAGTGGTTGACGTGAAAGGCAAACATGTATATCCTGGGCTCATTTCACTCAACTCTCCTTTGGGGCTTACAGAAGTAGATGCAGTGAGGGCGACCGTGGATATTGAAGAATCCGGTGCTTTGAATCCAAATGCCAGGTCATTGATTGCCTACAACACGGATTCTGACATTACACCCACCGTTCGAAGCAATGGAATTTTACTGGCACAGATAACACCAAGAGGCGGTTTGTTTAGCGGCACTTCTTCGGTGGTGCAACTCGATGCATGGAATTGGGAAGATGCAGCTTATGAGAAAGACGATGGAATACATTTGAATTTTCCGCCTTCGTTTCAAAGAACAGGTTGGTGGGCAGAACCTGGAGCGTCAGAAAAAAACAAGGAAAGGGAAAAAACTGTGCAAATTGTTGAGACCCTTTTTAACGACGCAGCAAGCTATGCCAAGCCAGGCAATTCTAAGGATTTCAACATCAAACTTGAAAGCATGAAAGGATTGTTCGATGGATCTAAACGATTGTATATACATCTGGAAGGAGCCCAGGATTTTATAGAGGCACACAAAATGGCACTTAAATATGGCGCAAAGCATGTAATTTGGGTGGGTGGCAACGAATGTCATCTTATTGTAGATTATCTGAAACAAAATAATATTTCTGTAGTGCTCGAACGCTTATTCAGACTTCCAGATAAGCAAGATGATGACGTGGATCTTCCCTTTAGACAACCACTGATGTTGCAGCAAGCCGGGGTTGTTTTCAGTTTCGACTACAGCGGGGACATGGAGGTGATGGGAAGCAGAAATCTGCCTTTTGTGGCTGGTGCTGCTGCCAGGTATGGCTTAAGTAAAGAACAAGCTTTAGCCGCCTTAACACTCAATGCGGCACGAATTTTGGGAATTGAGCAAAAAACAGGTTCACTCGAAGTTGGTAAAGATGCCAACATAGTGGTTTCGGACGGCGATTTGCTCGATGTGGCCACCAATATGGTCTCATTGGCCTACATTCAAGGGCGCAGCATAACCCTGGACGATAAACAAAAGCAACTAAATCGGAAATTTGCTGAAAAGTATGGCGTCAAATAGCTGATAGTTTACAAACAACACAAACACACAAAACATTGAAAAAACTACAATTTATCTTATTTTCTTTTGCTTTAGCAAACTTGGTTTGGGCCCAGAAGCCAACCGCAAATACCTTAACACCCGAAGAGCAAAAGCAAGGATGGCAACTGCTTTGGGACGGCAAAACCACAAATGGATTTAGGGGAGTTTACAAAGAGAAGTTTCCTGAAGCAGGCTGGGCAATCAAAAATGGCGAACTAATGAAAGTAAAATCTGCCGGAGGAGAATCTGTAGCAGGTGGAGACATCATTACCATTAACGAGTATGACAATTTTGAACTTAAACTTGAATTTCAGATTACACCAGGAGCCAATAGCGGCATCAAATATTTTGTAACCGAACGAATGCCTAAGCCAGAAGGTTCTGCCATTGGCCTTGAATTTCAAATTCTCGATGATGAATTGCATCCGGATGCCAAATTGGGTAAAAATGGAAACCGAAAACTGGGTGGACTTTACGACCTGATTCCGGCTCCAAAAACTAAAAAAGTGAATGCACCCGGAACCTGGAATGAAGCAAGAATTGTTTCAAAAGAAAATCACGTAGAACACTGGCTGAACGGCGAAAAACTGATTGAGTATGAGCGAGGATCAGATGCTTTCAAAGCTTTGGTGGCAGAATCGAAATACAACAAGTGGGAAAACTTTGGCGAAGCTTCCAAAGGCCATATTTTACTTCAAGACCATGGGGACGAAGTAAAGTTTAGAAATATTAAGCTGAAAGTTTTGAAATAAAGGAGATCAGCAATCCAAATGAAAAGGTGAGTTTATGAGCCTTTCATAAAATTCTCCTGACATCAGGATAAAAGAAAAAAAGGAAGTTTACTACAGAAAACTTTCCTGATGAACCCTACCACTAGAAGTATAAAAATGTACAATCAAAAACACAAGGCCACCATGATCTCATCATGGCTGTGGTAATGAATGACTGACTTGCTGTGGAAAGTGCCTAAATGTATTTCGCCTGAAATGGTGCCTTTATTTGCTTTGGGAAACGGATTTATTTTCAGGTTGTCTCGAAACTCAACTGTTTTCACATTATAGAGTTTGTACATGGCTTCTTTGGCGCACCAGTACACACAAATTTGTTCGAGATCGTTTTTTGCCGATTCAAGCTCGGCGTCCGACATGAAACGAGGAGCTATTTTGAACATTTTCTCCTGAATGTGCTCCGTGTCTATGCCTACTTGTTTGCTTCTGTGAACAATGGCAGCGGCATAGTCTTCTGTATGAGAATAGCTCACCATCAAGTTCGATTTGTAGAGAAAAGGTTTGCCATTCTTGTTTTTGAACAAGCCATTGTATTCTTCTCCGCTTTCATTGACCAACGTTTTCAAAATCAAACGACTGGCTACAGACTCCTTTCTGATTCGGGGATGCGGGATAGATTCAAAGTGGGTAATATCTGTTTGGGGCGGGCTCAGCAGATCGAGCAACTCCTGTTCAGATTCGTCAATTTTCCAAATACCCCAACAGCATTCAGGATCTATTTTTTCTTTGAATACCAGTGCCATTCTAATAATCGATTTTGACGTTTCGGCCTCAATATTAATTGTTTTGCTTCATAATAGACAATAGAAATTATTGAAACTACATGCTAAGCTTCACCCTGCGCATTAATTTTCCAGCAAAAATAAAGTCATGCAACTCTGCTACGTTGGCGTCCATAATTTCGGCCGCTGTGCCCTCCCAAAGTTTTTTTCCTTCGTGCAGAAACACCACATACTCACCTATGCCAAAAACTGAATTCATGTCATGGGTTACAACGATGG
>JBBRCC010000062.1:0-25143 GCA_038205175.1 Cytophagales bacterium
TTCGATTTGTCGACGCTTTTGTAGACCCTGCTCAGGTTCGTGTCTTCACGAACTCACCTAACCTTAGAGCTGGTGCAGCGATCTAAAGATTTTTAATAGATAGGGTCTCCGGCTTGACTTTCACCACTTTTTCCATTGCCAAAATTCGTGTATTCACGTACCTTTTTCTTTCACAACTTTTAAGTTCGTGAGGACACGAACCTGGGCGAATGATTTTTTTTTCGAAAGAAGGCGTCGCTTCAAGCGAAGTCTTCCTTAAAAGAAATTATTCGTGCCGAAAAAATAAAAGGAACACTTCGAATGCCTTGAAATATGGGATAAAAAGCGGCCTTGCCGAAGGCGCCGACCTTAATTATCAGAATAATCTATTTGCTCTTCGGGACGAATTTTGGGATGGGCATTATCAACCCAGGCGGTGCATCGTTTTCATTGTGGAATGGCATCCGCTTTTTCAAATACTTCGTGTTAAAATCAGGTCATAAGCCGATCAAAGTTATATGATTCTCTGGCCTTCATTTTCTGAAATAAACTGAAAAATGGCATCCTCTCTCTTTTGCATCTTCGAGCATCATTTGATATTTCGACAACGTAGCGCTTTTAATTTTCCACAAAAATCAAAATGATCGATCAAAGGAATTACTTGCAACTTCAAAGTGGTGGAAAAATACCAATCCACCTGAAACCAAGAATGAAATGGATGTAAGGGCGAAATTTTTGGGTGCCAATAGAACCGTGACAGGCTCTAAGCACCTGCTTGAAATAGATGATTTTAGGTTAATGATCGATTGCGGCATGTTTCAAGGTATGAAAATGCTGAGGCTGCGCAATTGGGAAAGTTTTCCGATCGAACCGGCTTCTGTCGATGCCATGATTTTGACCCATGCCCACATAGACCACACGGGATATTTGCCCAGGTTGGTGCGAGATGGTTTCAGGGGACAAATTTATTGCACCCATCCCACGAGAGCATTGGTTGAATTACTGCTTCGAGATTCTGCCAAACTGCAAACGGAAGAAGCTGAATACACCAAACGAAAGGGATATTCCATACACGCCAACCCCGAACCTTTGTACAACGAGCGAGACGTGGAGCGGGTTCTGCCTTTGCTCAACGAAGTGGAGTTTGAGCAATTGGTTGAGATTCGGCCCGGAGTGAAGTTTGAATTTCTTCGGTCGGGTCATATTTTGGGTGCCGCCATGGTGATGGTGCATGTGCAGGGCAAGGAGCAAAGCAAGAAAATTTTGTTTTCGGGCGATATTGGCCGCTACCATGACCCATTGCACCCACCGCCTGCTGCTGCGAAAAATGCAGATATATTGTTCGTAGAGTCTACTTATGCCAATAAAATTCCTGTTGAATACGACTTGGTAGAACAACTGGCTGCCAAGGTGAACAAAGCCTTGGAGCGGGGTGGTTGCATTGTGATTCCTGCCTTTGCGGTGGGCCGAACCCAAATGATTTTGTATTACCTCAGGCAACTTTTTAAGGAAAAGAAAATCCACGATTGCCATGTGTATGTGGATAGTCCTATGGCCATTGCCGCCACCAAAATGTACAGGGACATGGTGAAAGAGAATTTTCCAGGCAATACACTCGACAGCGATTTATTTAGCTTTCCTCAGCTTCGTTTTGTAACCGAGCAAATGGAGTCGGTCAATTTGAATGCGATCGATAGCAATGCAATCATTATTTCTGCCAGCGGAATGGCTACCGGCGGAAGAATATTGCACCACTTGGCCAACAGATTACCCAGATCAAAAGACACCGTGCTGTTCATTGGTTTTCAGGTAGAAGGATCCAGAGGTCGGGATTTGCTGGACGGCAACAACCAGATCAGAATTTTTGGTGAATATTTTCCGGTCAATTGTGCCATCGATCAGGTAGAAGGTTTTTCGGCTCATGCCGACCAAGATGAATTGCACCAATGGTTGGATGGTTTTGAAACCAGTCCGAAAATGACCTTTGTGGTGCATGGTGAAATGGATGCTTGCGTAGCTATGAAAAACCACATCAAGAAAAAATTGGGCTGGAACGTAATGGTGCCCGAATACCTGGAGAGCTACAGGTTGTTTACAGGGATTTGATGAGCAAGGCAAGTGAAATTTCGGATTTTGCTCAAAAACAAGGTTCGATCAAGGTAACTATGGTTTTGAGGAAATAGGGTTGAAATGGCCGTTGGCTTGTTGGAAATAGGGGAGTGAGATGGTGTGTCGCCGGGCAAAGATACTTAAAACCCCGACCCACCCTCGCTTGCGGCTGAGTCGGTTGAAATTTGCGTTTTATTAACACAGCAAATTCAACACTATAATTTTTGTATTGGCGATAGTTCTTTGTTGAAATAACTAAATTTCCAAAAACCCTAAATCAAGGCGCTGTCAATTTAACCTGCCTTTTAAATGCAATAATAATTACTGAAGTTTAATTATTTCCTGAGCCTTTTCTTTTGCAAGGTATCAAAGGCTAGGATATCATCTGGTTTGGAGAACCTGTTCCAATTTTACGAGGTTATAATGCGGAACATGACGCAGAGCTGAAGTCTGCCACTGAGAAATAAGCAATTTGCACAAATATAAGCGTGCATCACAACCCTCAAAAAGCCTCGGCCAACACCAAGTATACATTTGATTTGCTGCCTGTGTATGCAAAATCCAAACGAACATTCAGGTTTTCGTTTTTCTTGATTCTACAGCGCAAGCCCAACCCAACTTGCGTATGCAGTTGTGTGAGCAAAGCATCATAATTGGTGTTGAAATTGCCAGTTCCAGCAAAACATACTATTCCAAATCGACCTGCTACATGCTGCCTCCATTCTGCCTGAAGCATCCACACTTTGGTATCTCTCAATTCTCCGGCATAATATCCCCTAAGCACAGAAGGGCCACCTAAAGAAGGCATGAGGCGAAAAGGAATATTGTCGGTGCTCAATCTATGTATGGCTTGAAAAGCGAAAATGGTGTTTTTTCGAAAAGCCAAATATTTGCGGGCATCAAGGGAAAAGGAATAAAATGCTTTGGGCTGTTGAAAAAAACCTTGATTCACATTCACTTCCAAATACTGACCTCTAGAAGCATTGAGGGCAAAGTCCCGGTTGTCGAGTACGAAAGAAAGTCCATAAGAAAGGGCAAAAAACCCATTTCCACCTACAGCTTGAGTGAGCTTTTCTTGCTGAGTCGATGCAGTAAATTTTGGTTTGCTCAAGCCATCTAATCGCAATGCGGGACCCAGATAGGCATGCTTTTTTATTCTTCGCATCCAACTATTGTACACCCGCAACTGCCCAGCCTGGTAGGCAATGGGAGGGCAGTCTAAGTTCATTTTGCCAATCCCAAAAAACAATTCCGGAAACCTGTCTATATCGATTTTCCCTTGCCAAAGCCATTTGTCCCTGGCGAGAAATAGTTGCCAAGAGTTTTCGATGAGCACTTGCCTATTCTGTGTGATGGACAAATAATGCTGGATGTTGCTTTTGCGGCACGAGGAATCTCCAAACCTCATCAAACCGACCAACACACCTCCTACAGCAAGACGAGTTTCTGGTGTGTAGTATAAAGAAGGCCAAGCGGTATAGTTGACTTGGTTTTTTGAGACAGGTATTGTTTCCGATTGACTAAACCCAGGAATAAAGCAGCATAAAAACGAAAAAATTGAAAATACTTTTTTGGTCATTTTTGAATAAAGTCCATGAGCAAACGTGGCAAGAAAATAAATATACGCTAAGCAGAATGACAGCTAGGCGACAATTGATAGTTTCAGGCATTCATTTGAAGGAGTAATAGTTGAGATTTTAGATCGAAACCACCATACAGTTCGTTTCAATTTTGCCAATCTTTAAAATGAGTGTATTCGGGAGAATATCTATTTGGCAAGAACTGCTCAACAAGCTGTATCAATTGTATTCCGTGAATTGACAAATCATAATTGGAATCTGCACAATTCAATTTCTTCATGGAGAATTATGTTCTTTTTTACGTTCCGGCAAAGTTCATGGGTATTGGTTTGTTGGTTTAGGAGTTGTCGGACAGCTCCCTGCTTTCTGACAACATTAACGAATAAAATCAAGGCTAAAACTACGTATCTTAATACTATAGCGAAATTTTCACCACTTTTTGCCCTTCATGGCTTTCGAGTGCCGCAGCAAAAAGTTTATGACTTGCTACAGCTTCTTCCGGAAGTGCACAACCAAATCGACCATTTAAAAATCCTTGTCGTTCAGCCACATAAGCCGCCAGCATTTGCATAAAGCAATCAGGGAAACCAGGTTCAAAAATCCCGCCGGTTATCGTTGGAATCACGCCTTGAAAACCCAAATCTGTTTTACTCCACCATTGTTCCTTTTTGCGGTCGTATTGCCAAAAGGTTTTAGGTTCCTTCGTTGAATAGCGACAACCACCATCGGTGCCAAGCACTTCGATAAACCAAGTGTTTGTTTCTGTAGGAGCCATGCGTTTGGTTTCGATGGTTAAGGGTACCAGACGGCCTTGATGCTCAAATTGAGTGTTTAACACAGCATTGTCCCAGGTATCGCAGGCAGCAGTGCCGCCTTTGCCATCGGGGCGCTCGGTGTAGATTTTTTGCAGTTGGGCATAAACTGTTTGTGGTTTCCAACCCAGCCTAAAAGGAACATGGCAGGCATGCATACCCAAATCGCCCATAACACCAATTTGGCCGCAAAACTGAGTTTGACGTTTCCAATTGATGGCTTTGGTTGGGTCCAGATCGCTGGAATGATGAAAACCTGAGCGCACTTCGAGCAAATGGCCTAATTTTCCTTCATTCACATATTGCATTACCCGCTGCACACCAGGCAAAAACGGAAATTCTGAACTGCAGCGAACAAAGCGACCGCTGCTTTTTACTTTGGCTAAAATACGTTCTGCCGAAGCCAGGTCGATGCCAAATGGTTTTTCAGCCAAAAGGTCAAGGCCGGCATCCAACACATCGCCATAAATTTGCTCGTGCAAATGGTGTGGCACCGCCACATAAACCACGTCGACCTGTCCACTTTTCAGCATTTCGTGGTAGTCTGTGGTGAGCAACGTGATGCTGTCCACCTTTTTATACCATTCTAGCACAGCAGGATTCAAGTCCGCTACAGCAGTAATAACCAATTGAGCAGGGAAATCGTTGAGCACAAACCAGCGTCCAGCTGCACTGGCGGCTTCTTTGCCCATCAGACCGCCACCTATTATTCCAAGTCTTACTTTTTCAGCCATCTTATTTCTCCAACAATCTAAGGGCTTTTTTGGCAGACAAACCTTCATGCAAAATAGCCATCAAGGCCTTGGTAATGGCAGCAGGATTTTCATGTTGAATAATGTTTCGACCATACACAATGCCTGCAACTCCTTGCTCCAGCAGTTTTTCAGTTCGTTCCAAAATCTCTATGTCGCTCACTCTACCACCGCCCCGCACCAGCACCGGAATGTCGCCGGCTATTTCTACAACTTTGTGATAAAGGCTCACATCGTCAGTTGGGTCGGCTTTTATAATGTCGGCACCAAGTTCTACAGCTTGACGCACCAAGGGCAAAATTTTCTTCAAATCTCCATCCACCATGTAGCCGCCTGCTTTTTCATTCGATTGAAAAACAAGAGGTTCTACCATCAAAGGCATATTCCATTTTTCGCATTCATGCTTTATTTTCAATATGTTTTGAATGCATTGGTCCATTACTTCGGGCTCGTCTGGTATGCGAAATAAATTTACCACCACCACGGCGGCATCGAGTTTCAAAGCTTGCTCCACAGGATTTTCAATCATGCGGCTAAACAACGTTCGGGGTAAAACTTGTCCATATACATTGGCCACATCAGTCCTCAGCACCAATGTAGGTTTGTTTTTTCCAGGAATGGCTTGGAGGTAATGTGCTTGACCAGCAGTTAATTGAATGGCATCAGGTTGAGCTTCAACTAATTTATGCACCACCTTTTTCAGGTTTTCGATGCTGTTCAAAAATCCTAATTCGTTAAAAAATCCATGGTCTATGGCCACGTCGAAGCAACGGTTCGACTCGGGGTTAAACAAGCGGTTGAGCCTGAATTGTTTCATGTTGTTATCGTTTGCTGTGTTGAAATTAATTCGGTTCAAAAATAGAGGCCTTCCAATGAATTTTTCCATTCATTGCAGTAATTCTTTTAGAAAAGAAAAAAACAACACCATGAAATCACTTTTTTATTTCGCCATAACTTTGGTTCTGTTTGGAAACGAATCACTTTTTGCTCAGTCCTCAGAGCTTGTTCCTATGAAACCCAGGGCGTATTTCGGAGCAAAACTTGAACCCGAAGGCATTTTGGTGGGTGCAGGTCAAGCAAACAAACCATCATTTGATGCATTTTCAAAAGCAGTTGGGCAGGGTCTTGAACCAGTGATTTACATGGACTATTTAGGTTTGCGAAACGCAAATTTGACCGAAAGAATCAAGGAAAAAGTGGCTGTTTGGAATAGTTACCCAACCTTAACAATTCCTCAAATTGGGCTTTCAATGACTACGGACGGTAAACCCGAAGAGCATTATGAACAAGATGTGGCAGCCGGGAAATACGATGAAGCGATCAATAAACTGGTAAAGGAATTGGAAGATTTTAACCGGCCTGTTTACTTGCGTTTGGGTTATGAATTTAACGGACATTGGAACGGCTATCAGCCCGAAACTTTTAAAACAGCCTGGATTCGGGTGGCCAAAGCCATTCGGGCCAGATATTTGAACGTGGCGTTGGTTTGGTGTTTTGCGCCTGATGGCACCAACAAAAATTTTATGCCATTCTATCCGGGTGATCAATGGGTTGACTGGTGGGCGGTGGATTTATTTTCAGAAAAGCATTTTGCAGATTCTTCAACCAAAGCTTTTATGGATTCGGCTCTGGTTTACCAAAAACCTGTCATGATTGGCGAGTCAACACCCCGGCGGGTTTCAGTAGAATTAGGCCAGGAGAGTTGGAACCGATGGTTTGTGCCTTATTTCAACTTCATGAGGCAACATCCACATGTAAAGGCATTTAGTTATATCAATTGGAATTGGACGGGAACAAATTGGCCCGATTGGGGAAATGGTCAATTGCAAGATAATGAACTGGTGAGAAAAAAATTCGTGGAAGAAATTTCGAGACCGGAGTACGAGAAAGGATTGAAAAAGTAGATTGGAAAAAGTAAGGTTGTAGGAATCCAGGGGAGACTCTAAATCGGTGAGAATATATATGGTATGTAATTGTGTGATTTAAAACACAGAACGAGTGAAATATCAGGGTCTATTAATTGAAAGCTCAGTTTTGGCATTAAGAATTATTGCAAGTAGAAACACGCAACAAACTGGTTCCTAAACAAGTTCTGCTCGTTTTTTTGGAAAAAGCAAACTGGCAACAATGCTTACAATAAGAATGCTGATAATAACATAAAGAGAATATGCATTGGTGAACCCAATTTCTTTCAACCATGTATGGGCCAACATTTTTGTTCCGATAAAAGTAAGCAAAACAGCCAAACCATATTTCAAGAAATGGAATAGGTGCATGACTCTGGCCAGAAAGAAAAACATGCTTCTTAAGCCCAGAATGGCGAAAATATTGGAGAAGAAAACGATATATGGATCTTTGGTGACAGAAAACACGGCAGGCACGGAATCTACAGCGAATATTAAATCTGTAAATTCAATAATGAGCAGCACAACAAAAAGTGGAGTAATCATCAATGCGCCATTTTTTCTCACAAAAAATTTATCGCCTACGTATTTCGGAAAAACCTTAAAATACTTGCTTGCAATTTTCACAACAGGGTGGTTTGCTGTGTCAATGTTTTCATCGCCTCGGTCAAAAAACATTCTGATTCCTGTAAAAACCAGAAAACCGCCAAAAATGTACATGATCCAGCCGAACTTTTGAAGCAAAGCTGCCCCTGCAAAAATGAATATGAAGCGCATTACTACTGCACCTAATATTCCCCAAAAGAGTACTTTTTTATAGTATTTTTCACTTACGCCAAACGAGCTGAAAATCAGAATGATAACAAAAATATTATCAACAGAGAGGGCATATTCAATCAAATATCCGGTAATAAACTCCAGCGACATATTGTCCCTGTAGTATTGAATACTCAGTTCCAAATCGCCATCAATGACTTTGATATGATCTGCGTATTTACCAATGAGTTCATGCAGTCTTTCGAAACTGTTGATACCATGTATCAGATCGCCATGGGTATCAAGAATTACATAAAACACTGCCGCCAACATTACCCAAATGGTGCTCCAAATTCCTGCCTCTCTAAATGTTACTTCTTTATTTTCTGAACTGAACACGCCAAGATCTAACGCCAGCATGCCTAAAATGAAAATAATGAAGCCAGAAAAAAAAATAAACTCGTTGAATCCCATCAGTGGATTAAATCACAAAAACACCAGTTGTGTAATTGAGGGCTTAAAACTATGAAACCGTTTTGAAACAATCTATGCACGATCGGAAATAAAAGATCCGTGTATAGAAAATAAGATAAATCAGCAACACCGGATTGGCAAAGAATTACTTTTGTGGCCAATGGAAAACCAAATGATAAGTACAACAAAAGAAGAAATCTCAAAGTGGTTTATGGGGCTTCAAAACAGCATTTGTGCAGCATTGGAGTATGCCGACGGCGGTGCAACATTTGAGGAAGACGCCTGGGAAAGGACAGGTGGAGGAGGAGGGAGAACCCGGGTGATTGAATGTGGAAATGTTATAGAGAAAGGTGGGGTTAATTTTTCTGCAGTTTTTGGCAAAACCCCTGAAAAGATTTTAAATAAGCTAGGCTTTGAACCTCAGGATTTTTTTGCCACAGGTGTTTCCATTGTTCTTCATCCAAAAAATCCTATGGTGCCTATCATTCACATGAATGTGCGATATTTTGAAATGACAGGTGGTACATGGTGGTTTGGCGGTGGCATTGATCTTACACCGCATTATGTGTTAGATGAGGATGCTATCTTTTTCCACCTTGAAATGAAAAGGGTTTGCGACAAACATCACCCTGATTTTTATGCCAAATTCAAAACTTGGGCCGATGATTACTTTTTCATCAAACACCGTCGGGAGACCCGTGGAGTTGGCGGCATATTTTTCGACCATCTGAACGCAAGTTCAGCGCTGAGCAAACCGGATCTCTGGGCTTTTGTGCAAGAAGTGGGATCTTCTTTTGCACCCACATACACTACCTTGATGGATAAAAACAAAAATTTGGCCTACGAAGAACATCATCAAAAATGGCAGGAAGTAAGGCGAGGTCGATATACTGAGTTTAATCTGGTCTACGATGCAGGCACCAAGTTTGGCTTAGATACAGATGGCAGAACAGAATCTATTCTGATGAGCTTGCCACCCAGGGCACAGTGGCATTACATGTTCAATCCTGAAAAAGGCAGCCTTGAAGCTGAAACACTAAGCAAATTGATAAAAGGGATTAATTGGGTGGAACAGAAACCTGCTTTTTAACCAACGACTCCGTGAATGTCACAAAAAAACCCGCTTCGATGAGCGGGTTTTTAATGTTAGGCTACATACATCACCTGTTTCACGGCCTTTACTGTTCGTTCCACGTTAGGCAAAATGGCTTCGATGAGTGTTGGTGCATAAGGCAAAGGTAGATCACGACTTGTGATTCGCATCACTGGAGCATCCAGGTAGTCGAAAGCATATCGCTGTAAATGATAGGCAATTTCTGAAGATATGGACGCTAAAGGCCAAGCTTCTTCAACTATGACACATCGGTTGGTTTTTTTCACCGACTTGACCACTGTATCATAGTCAATAGGTCTTACGCTTCGCAAATCAATTACCTCGGCAGAAATACCCTCTTTTTCAAGTTCTTGCGCAGCAGCAATGGCTACTTTCAATATTTTTCCAAAGGAAACCAAAGTCACGTCGGTACCTTGGCGTTTTACATCTGCTTTACCAATCGGGATCAGGTATTCTTCTTCAGGCACTTCGCCTTTATCAGCATACATCATCTCCGATTCCATAAAAATTACAGGATCGTTGTCACGAATAGCAGATTTGAGCAAGCCTTTAGCGTCATAAGGATTCGAAGGAACAACAACTTTTAGCCCGGGGGTATTGGCAAACCAGTTTTCGAAATTCTGGCTGTGTTGAGAACTGAGCATACCTGCATTTCCTGTTGGACCACGAAATACAATGGGGCAACTGTATTGACCACCCGACATGGTAAGAATTTTGGCAGCTGAATTGATGATCTGATCTATGGCCACCAGCGAAAAGTTGAAGGTCATAAACTCGATGATAGGCCTCAAACCATTGATGGCTGCTCCCACACCTATGCCTGCAAAACCAAGTTCTGCTATGGGTGTGTCTATAACTCTTTTGGCACTAAATTCAGCCAACATTCCCTGACTCACTTTGTAGGCACCGTTGTATTCTGCTACTTCTTCGCCCATGAGAAACACGTTTTCGTCTCGGCGCATTTCTTCTTGCATTGCCTCTCTAAGTGCTTCCCGGAATTGTATTTCTCTCATTAATTTGAAGTGATAAGGGCACAAAAGTAGAATTCAGCGATTGGATTTACAACTTGTGTTTTACTGCATTTGTAATTTTGAAATATCTCAAGTTCAATATTCACTTTAAAATCCTCCCGGAGCTGTCTTTAAAATGATATGTTTCGACCAAAATAACGATTAAATTTATATTGTAAAATGACAAAATATAATTAAATAGTTGCATAATTTATTAACTAAAATGCAGGATTTTATCGTTGTCTTCCGGCATTCTATCGGTTTAATTGCGAAACGTCATTTCTTGGATATAAATATATATTTATCTTATTTATACATTGCAGGCAAATTCTAATCCTCCCTATTTTTCATGTTACGATTTTCTTCCCTTAAAACCCATTTGCTGATTTTGGGATTACTTTTTTTCGCATTCAAAAGTTGGTGCCAAACATCCAAAACAGAAGCAAAAGAGTCCAAATCTTTTTATTACCAGCATAAACTTTTACATGTCCCTGTCAATAAAGACAAATTTGCTGTAGAGTTTGAACAAGGTGCCAACATTCAACCTTTGGTTGCCAAATTTGGTTTGAAGTGTGTTTACACGCCAACCCATTTGCAAGTAAAAAGTCAGGAGCCAATGGCAGGTTTGCCATGGGTTTTTTCGGGGACTTTCACCGGGTCTGAAGCCAATAGGGAAAAAGTCATTCTTGAATTAAGGTCAAAAGCGGAAGTAAAATCAGCTAACTTTTATGTTACCGACCCTGCTAGCAAAGTAGATCAAGCGTATACAAGACAGCTCGTAATTAAGTTTGCAAGTTCTTCTCATTTTGAATCAATTTCTTCAAAGCTCAACAGCTTGGGAATAAATAAGGAAACCTTGCGACCTACCTTGATGCCAAACACATACACTGCAGATGTGTTGAAAAACAAGGATGTTTTCGAAATATGCCGTGCTTTGGAAAAAGCTAGCGGTGTAGAATTTGCCGAGCCAAATTTTATCAAATTTATAAAGCCATTCAACGACCCTTTTTATCCACAACAATGGGGTTTGAACAATATTGGTGCCGCTACTTACCCTGGAGCTACAGCAGACTGCGACATAGATGCACCTGAAGCCTGGGCCGTTACAAGAGGGTCTGCAAACATCAAAATTGCAGTGTTGGATGAAGGGGTAGACCTACCGCACCCTGACCTTGCTGCAAATATTATCGGTGGCTTTGATGCATCAGGATTGAATTCTACCGGACAATGCAATGCTGGCGATCCGCATGGAACTGCGTGTGCTGGTATTATTGCTGCTTCAGATAATAATGGGATTGGCGTGCGGGGAGTAGCCCCTGTTTGTAAAATAATGCCAGTAAGGATTGCATATAAAAGTGGCGGATCTTGGGTAACAAGCGATGTTTGGATCGGAAATTCACTGACATGGTCATATCAGAATGGAGCCGATGTTTTGAGCAATTCATGGGGAGGAGGAACGCCGTCGAACACCATTACAGATGCAATTAGAAATGCAACCACACTTGGTAGAAACGGATTAGGCTCTTTGGTAATTTTTGCTTCAGGCAATTCAAATGTAAGCAGTGCAGGATATCCAGGCAACACCGTTGAGGCTATTTCTGTAGCGGCGATGTCGATGTGTGAACAAAGAAAATCTCCCAATTCTTGCGATGGAGAGACTTTTTGGGGTTCCAATTACGGCACTGGCCTTGATGTTGCTGCTCCCGGGGTTAAAATTTACACAACAGACAATGTCGGATCTGGTGGGTATAACAGCACAGATTATCACCCTACCTTCAATGGCACTTCATCTGCTTGTCCTTTTGTGGCAGGTGTGGCAGCTTTGGTGCTTTCCACAGCGCCTTCGCTTAACCAGATTCTCGCAAGAAGATTAATAGAACAATCTTGTGATAAAGCAGGCAATTATTCTTACGGCGGCAATACCAACCAGCCCAATGGAAGCTGGAGCAATGATTTAGGATATGGCCGGGTAAATGCTTTCAGGGCAGTTAATTTGGCTCAAACAGGCTTGCTTGCTGCTTTTTCATCGTTGAATAATATAGGTTTATCTGCTCCACATGCTGTAAACTTTACAAGTGCTTCTCTCGGTGCAACTACTTATGCATGGAGTTTTCCGGGGGGAAATCCAGATACTTCTAACTTGCAAAATCCTGCTGTGACGTACAATGCTTTAGGAACTTATGATGTTAGATTAATTATTTCTTCTGCAAGTGGTATAAAAGATACAGCCTACATTTCTCAATTTGTTCGGATTCAAAACAGGTTGCTCATGCAAACTGGGAGTGCCTCAACTTGTAATACAGGATTTTTTGATTCTGGCGGATCGGATGGATTTTATCGGGATAGTGAAAATTTTACATATACCATCAATCCTTCGGAGGTTGGCAATAAAGTTAGAGTAAGCTTCTCCAGTTTTTCTACTGAAAGTTGTTGCGACTTTTTAAGGATTTACAATGGACCGAATACTAATTCTCCTTTAATGGGTACTTATGGTGGCAGCAACCTTCCTCCCACATTAACATCTACCCATAGCTCTGGTGCTTTGACATTTAACTGGACTACAGATGGTTCAGTAATAGCCGAAGGTTGGGCAGCTAATATTAGCTGCATTACACCAGCACCAATGGCATTTGCGGCATTGAGGGCTTCCACTGCTTCCACTGCTAGTGTCACTGTTGGCTCGGCAAACAGTCAAATTCTTAAGGTTAGGGTTGACATGACAGGAGACAACTCTCCTCTACAGGCAACACAATTCAGTTTCGCAACTACAGGCAGTACCAACCCAGGATTAGATCTGTCCAGTGCTCAATTGTACTACACTGGTGGGTCAAATATCTTTTCTACAAATACTACCTTTGGAAGTGTAGTTAATAATCCAAATGGTTCTTTTTCGATCAACAGCAATGCAATCATGGTTACTGACTCTAACTTCTTTTGGTTGGTTTACAATCTCAGTTCAAATGCCGTTGTTGGCAACGTAGTGGATGCCGT
This sequence comes from Cytophagales bacterium, assembly GCA_038205175.1. Classification (GTDB taxonomy): domain Bacteria; phylum Bacteroidota; class Bacteroidia; order Cytophagales; family Flexibacteraceae; genus JBBRCC01. The sequence continues at coordinate 13,482 of JBBRCC010000062.1, forward strand.
TTTGACCAATGCCAACATAGGCAGCGCAGTTCGCATACCGGTAAACGGCAACCCGACCGGAAACAGACAAATATCGAATGAAACCAATATGTTTACAGGCACCATAAGCACCTGTAATGCCAACTTCTTTGATAGCGGCGGACCAACAGGAAGTTATCTAGATATTGAAAATTACACCCTCACCGTAAACCCTTCGAATGCAAATTCAAAAGTGCGGGTAACCTTTAGCCAGTTCAGTACAGAAGGCTGTTGCGACTTTTTGCGCATCCACAATGGACCAAACAGTACTTTTCCGCTGATAGGTACCTACGGTGGAGGCATACTTCCTCCAATAGCAACTTCAACACACAGTTCTGGTGCACTCACTTTTGTGTATACCACAGATGGATCGGTAACCAGTACAGGTTGGGCAGCGACACTGTCGTGTGTTGCGGCAGTTCCCACGTCGTTTAGCAGCCTCACAGCAAGCCATTCTATTTTGCTGCCTGTAACTTCCAACTCTCAAAACAATGTAATTTTGAAAGTGAGGGTAAACACAACAGGAGATGTAAATCCGCTTTCAGCTACCGCATTTACCTTCAACACCCAAGGCAGCACTTTACCAGCCGACATTGCTTCTGCCCGATTGTATTACACAGGAGCGAGCAACACTTTTTCAACAACAACTGCTTTTGGTTCTTTGGTCAACAACCCAAGTGGTGCATTTAACTTTACAGGAACTGCCACCCTGCCACAAGATTCGAGCTTTTTCTGGCTGGTGTACAACCTGGCAACCAATGCAACGACCGGCAACGTAGTGGATGCCGTGTTGACCAATGCCAACATAGGCGGCGCAGTTCGCACACCAGTAAACGGCAACCCGACCGGAAACAGACAAATATCGAATGCAACCAATATGTTTACAGGCACCATAAGCACCTGTAATGCTAACTTCTTTGATAGCGGCGGACCAACAGGTAGCTACCAGGATGGCGAAAACTTTACCCTGACGGTAAACCCATCGAATGCAAATTCAAAAGTGAGAGTAACCTTTAGTCAGTTCAGTACAGAAAGCTGTTGCGACTTTTTACGCATCCACAATGGACCAAACAGTACTTTCCCGCTGATAGGTACCTACGGTGGAAGCATACTTCCTCCAATAGCAACTTCAACACACAGTTCTGGCGCACTCACTTTTGTATATACCACAGATGGATCGGTAACCAGTACAGGTTGGGCAGCGACATTGTCGTGTGTTGTATTGCCACCATGTAATCCTCCTTCAATTATTCCAATCTCTGTTCCACTGAGCAGATTCTGTTTACTAGGGCCTGCATCTTATACCATGTTAGCCACCACAGACACACCTGCCGACAGTTTGGTATGGTTTGCAGATTCGTTAAGAACCATCAGGTTGGGAAGAGGCACACAGCACATTGTAAATATTGCTACTCCAAATTTGGGGTCGACAATTATTCATAACAAGTATTATGTGTACCCCTATTCAGGCTTGGGTTGTATTGGTTCCTCATCCAGGTTCGACGCATTTGTGGCGCCATCTTTCCAAGTGAGTAGCACTATTGTTGGCAATATTCTGAGAGGCAGCGGAGGTTTACCTGCTGGTTATCAGTACTATATGTTTAGGAATGGCGTTAAACTAGACTCGAACTTAACCGGAGAATTCTTGCTGACTGGTAGTGGTGTCTACAAAGTAGGATACGGCGTTTATTACTGTTTTGGTCAATCTCAAGAATGGGTTGTTACAAATTTGAGATCATATCTAGCTGAAGATCAGTTAACAATTGATTGCTACCCAAATCCAAATGATGGTAAATTTTCAATAATTGTTGTGAATGGGCTGAGAAACATGCTGAATGCAAGACTTGAAATCTCAGATCTATTTGGACGAGTGGTTCACAGCAGCGCATTGACATTGAATCCAGAATCGAACTTATTTACGATAGAGCTCAAAGGTGCCAAACCAGGAGTCTATCAGGCTAAAATTGAGAGAGAAGGAGAAACAAGGCATTTCAAGTTTATGGTAAAGTAGCCCAATTGAAATCTTGATTAAACCAAATAAAAAAGCCGGAAATCATTTTTTCCGGCTTTTTTATTTGAAATGCTGAAATTACTAAAGCGATACACCTCGCTTCCAGGGTATAAAATCATCTTGTTGTAGCAGAACGGCTTTTGGTATTACTTCTCCGCCGGCAGCTTTGATCACGTATTCTAAAATATCTTCTCCCATGCTTTCTACTGTAGCTTCGCCAGTTATAATGCTGCCCGTGTCTATGTCGATGATGTCGGCCATTCTTTTGGCCAATTGAGAGTTTGTAGCTACTTTAATGACAGGACAAATGGGGTTTCCTGTTGGAGTACCCAATCCTGTAGTAAATAATATCAAAGTGGCTCCGGAAGCTGTTTTTCCAGTAGTTGCTTCTACATCATTTCCTGGGGTGCAAACTAAGTTTAAACCCGGTTTGGTAACTGGTTCGGTATAATCCAAAACATCTACCACAGGTGCTGTTCCGCCCTTTTTTGCAGCTCCAGCAGATTTTATGGCATCTGTAATCAATCCGTCACGGATGTTGCCAGGAGAAGGGTTCATGTCAAACCCAGAACCTACAGCTTCGGCTTGGGCAGCATAAGCTTTCATGAGATGTATAAATTTCTCAGCTGTTGGCTTGTCTACACACCGGTCTGCCAATTCTTGCTCAACACCACATAACTCCGGAAATTCGGCCAACAAAACCGAGCCGCCAAGAGCTACCAACAAATCGGACGTGTAGCCTACAGCCGGGTTGGCCGAAATACCTGAAAAACCATCAGAACCACCACATTTTACGCCCAATACGAGTTTTGAAAGAGGCGCCGGTTGTCGGGTTTGTTTGTTGGCTTCCATCAAGGCAGCAAAGGTGCAGCTAATAGCTTCTGAAATGAGGCTTTCCTCTGAGGTGGTTTTTTGCTGCTCGAAAGTGAAAATGGGTTTGTCGAAATGTGGATTTCGGGCTTTAATTTCTGCTACAAAATCGTCGAGCTGCAAATGTTGGCAACCTAAACTCAGAATGGTGGCACCCGCCACATTGGGATGATCGATATATGAAGCAAGCAATTTGCTTAGTACAGCAGAATCTTGCCTTGTTCCACCACAACCACCTTGGTGGGTTAAAAACTTAATGCCATCGATATTTTCAAACACCCGATTGGTTGAAATATTCGATTCTGAGATTTCAAATGAGTTGTTTTTAATTTCTTCTGGCGATGCACCGGCTTGCAACATTTCGACCAGTTTGCGGGTCTGATTTTTATACTTGTCGGTTTTGCCGTAGCCAAGTTCTTTATTTAAAGCATCTTTGATAAATTCTAAATTCCGGTTTTCACAAAACACAGTAGGTACAAAAACCCAGTAGTTGGCTGTTCCAACTCTTCCATCACTTCTGTGGAAACCATTAAAACTTCGGCTTTTATATTTTTCAACATTTGGTGGCGTCCAGGTATAATCCTTGGTTTTGGTAAAAAAGTCTGCGGCAGCGTGCTTTAAATTTTCGGTCGAAACCAAGCCGCCTTTTGAAATGGACTTCGACGCTTTTCCCACCAATACACCGTACATTATCACCTCATCGCCAGGATTTAAGTGGGCAGTTACAAATTTGTGTTTAGCTGGAATGCTATCTGCAAGGGTGAACGATTCGGATTCCAAAACCACTGTTTGGCCAGCCTTCAAATCTTGAAGAGCCACAATAACATTGTCGCTTGGATGAACTTTTAAAATTGTTTGACTCATTGTCTTAAATAATTAGTGCTGCATAATCTGCGCACAAGATTAACTTTTGCCAAATCATTTGCCAAACCAAGCCATGGTTTGAAGCGCAGATAGGTGGTGTCTTTTGTAAACTTCTTTCGTTGAGGGCTTGTTTTGTGACTAGCATTGCAATCTGATTTTTAATTTATGGTTGATTTTTCAGAAAAGGATTATCTCAACATTAGGTTCGCAGACTTCTTCGAAGAGTTCAATTACAGCCCATTCAGAGCATGGAACCAATATAGAAAAACCTTTGAATCTGGTTTTGTGGCAGCGGTAATTTTGCCTACTTTTTACGAAAGAAGCCTTATGCTTGAAGTCAATGTAGCTGTGCGCATTCATAAAGTAGAAAACATTGTAAACCAGTTTCTTCCGGGCCGATTGGGAAACCAGGAGCAAAGTCTGACTTGGATTTTACCGTTATACACTTTCAATAGTGAATTGCCATTGCGTTTTACCATTCATAGCATGGTAGAGCTCAATAAAGCACTTATTCAAGTTTTTGCCACATTTAGGGCAAGTGCGTTTCAGTTTCTGGACAACTATGGGCAATTGAGCAAAACTGCTGACCTGTTAAATTTGGAGAAAAGTTTATTTCCCGACGTGGCATACAATCGTTTTCCTGCAAATTTCAGAGCACTGACTGCAGCCCGGTTAACCCATTTGCCAGGATTTATGAACTTAGCTGAAAACACTAGAAAAGAACTTGTATCTCATCGTACTCCTGACCTTTTGATGAGAAAGTTCGACAATTTGGTGCTTTATCTTCAACATTATTCTGAAAATTAACCTTGAAAAGTTTTCTTCCATTAGCGTTCATTATACTACTAAGTGTTTGCTTTAGTTCAAATTCATTTGCCATCGACGATGAGGAAAAACTATTCCAAATGAAGGTAAACATGCTGGTGAAAGAAGTGGCCGATGTGTATGTGCCGCCTTCTACTGACATTGGAGATCCCGAAAAATATTATTGGCCAAAAACCCTTGCCAGGTTTCATCGGCATGGAATTCAGGATGTTCAAGCAAACAGTTGGGTAAATTTGTTTGCTGACCATAGCCCTTTTCACTTCACGTTGGTAGGAATGGCCCGCATACTTTTTCAATATCCAGATGCACCTTCTGTGAAAAAAAACAGGGCCAAAATCATAGATATGGTGCGTAAAAGGAGTGATAGCCACAATTTTTTTACTTCTGAAGGAACTGAGAACCATATTAACATGGCCCGCACCAGCGGCTATTTATACCTTCAGGAATATTTGAAAAGTAACCCTGGTGATTCCAAAGCAAACATGCAAAAAGACAGCCTCGAGAAGTGGGTGTTTTACTGGTCGAAAAAAATCTATCAGGTTGGCACAGGTGAATGGAATTCAAGCACTTATGAAGTGTACAATTTAATTGGTTGGCTCAACCTTTTCGACTATGCCGACGATCCCAAAGTGCGCAATGCAGCCAAGGCAGTGGTCGATTATTATATAGCAGAGCTTGCTTTGCATAATTTCAATGGGGCAATTAGTGGCAGCGAAATGCGAGGAAACCTGAATACCTATTCAAGTGCCTCTCATAATTTTAACCTCATGCTGTTTTCGGAGGATACCAGTTTTTCATTTCAGCGTAAGCAACAGCAATTTATTCAATCTGTTTATTTGGCAACCACCGGTTACAGGCCTTCAAAGGCATTGTTAGACCTGGGCAGAAAAACAAATTTGGAGAAACCGGCCTGGTTTCAACAGTCAAAAACATCATATTTGTTTGAAGAACCTTCGTTTGTTAAACAATGGCTCTTTGTGCACAACCAGTTTACGTTAGGTGCTTCAAGTAGCCCTTATGGTGGTTTTTCAGGTTCAACTTCCCAAATTGTGAATTGGAAATTGGTGTGCAATGCGGCAAAGAGTGATTTGATTTCGCTTTCGGGCAATGGGCCATTAACAGGGGGCTTAAGAGCCAAAGTGCGTGATCCTTACACCCAGTTTTTTCAGCACAAAAACATTTTGTTTCAACTAACAAGGGTTCCCTCGAACTATAAAGAGCTCAACAATCAGGTTTATGCTGCCATCGATGCCTGGAAATTTAATTGGCGTCAGGATTTTGAAAAACGTTTTCCGAAAGAATCCGACAAGCGCAATGTGGTGAATTACATAAAAGTTGATGACTTGAAAAACCCCTACAGTTTTCTCATCAGTACCAAAATCATAGATTGGGAAAAAACAACAAGCGGCCTTCAGGTAGCTCAGGTGGGGAAAAGCTTTGTAGCGGTTTATCCCATTGAGAAAACATCATTTTTAAAATCGGCCAGTAAAGCGGAAGAAAAAGATGAGTTGGTTTGGGTGAACGAAGGTAAATTTGATGCATTGTGCGGTTTTGTGTTGGTTGTTTTCGATCCAAGTGAATGCAAAAACATGGATGAATTGAAGTTTTTGGCAGAAAAGGCTGAGTTGAAACTTACCCAGGATGGCAAAGGCGTTGCATTCAAATCAGCTGAAGGAGATGAAATTCAGGTGGTTTTTCAAACAAATGGACGGTTCGAAGAAGCCATTGTAGACTGGGGTTATGGCCCTAAAAGCCAACAAGTCACCATTTCTGCACCCCCTTTTCAACAACCTACCTGGCCTTCAGGTGAAGGCTTTGGTAAATTGCCCTCGGTAACTGTAAATCAAAAACCTGTTGATCTATCTGGCAATTGGCCGGTATTTTCAGGACCTTGGATAACTCTTCAGGGAGGTTTGATGCGGGTGAAGGGTAAAGACTCTGTTTTTGAAGTGGATTATTCGGGCGTTGAACCATTTTCCTCTGAAACAGAAATAGTAGGAAAGCGGTAAGTTTGTGGCCTTATGTTTTCTACACAACTTGCTCATTCGATATTTGCCCAACATCCCTGGTTTGCAGAAACACTCGAAAACCTTCAAAAGGAACGCTTTTTCATTTTTTTTAATGCGCTAGGTCGAAAAATTTCAAATGAGCCGCTTTCACTTGAGCAGGGCAAAATTTTTCAAAAGCAAATAACTGAACCAGTATACGGCTTTTCATATTGGAGTCAACAGGATGTAGCTCGCATGCTCACCTTGTGGAGCATGCAGGAGCGAATTGATTCGGAAAGCTTTTACCAACTTATTGAGCAACAGTTTCATGCAGGCACACCTTTAGAACAGGTGAGTATGTTGAAATCATTGGTCTTTTTGAATAATCCCAACCAATTTGAGCCGCTTGCAAGATTTGCCACCCGCTCCAATGTGGCTGAAGTTTTTCTGGCTATTGCTCATCAAAATCCTTTTCCAAAGACGCATTTCGATGAAACAGGCTGGAACCAATTGATTCTTAAAGCCTTATTTAATGGGTTTGAATTGGCAAAAATCATCGGATTGAAAGAACGAAACAATGTTTCGCTTTCTGAAAGTTTACGGCAATTTGCACTCGAACGCCAGGCTGCAGGCAGGCCGGTAAGCGAAGAAATTTGGCCCCTGGCAAATGCTTTTGCCCAACAATCTTAAATTACAAATCTGTAATAGGTTTGTATTTGGGAACGAGAGATTTCATCACAGACCATGCAATAAGGTAGGCAACTGCACAAACAGCAAACATGATGGTATATCCGGTTTGAATGTGGCCCAGTTCTTTGTAATAATCGAATAAAGCACCGCCTGACTTCGAAATTATTACGCCACCAATGCCGCCTGCCATGCCGCCAATGCCTACAATAGAACCAACTGCCTTTTTGGGAAACATATCGGAAACTGTGGTGAAAATATTGGCCGACCAGGCTTGATGAGCAGAAGCGCCGATACCAATCAAAATTACTGGAATCCAAAAACTGATGTAGCCCAAAGGCTGAGCAGCAAGCACCACGAGTGGCACCAAAGCAATAAGCAACATGGCTTTCATTCTGCCATCGTAAGCTGTGTAGCCCTTTTTTATGAAATAGGTTGGAAACCACCCGCCTCCAATACTTCCAAACATGGTCATGCTATATAATACTGCCAAGGGAAGCATGATTTCGGTTTTTACCATGCCATATTGAGCCTCGAGGTATTTTGGCAGCCAAAATAAGAAGAACCACCAAACCCCATCGGTCATGAATTTGCCAAAAGCAAATGCCCAGGTTTGTTTGTAGCCCAACAGTTTAACCCAGGCTACTTTACTTTCTTCTCCGACGTTGATTTCGTTGACTTCTAAATCAGCATGGATATAGTCAAATTCACTTTTACCCATTCTTTTTTGAAGTGCTGGTTGTTCATACAAAAAAATCCAGAAGAGCAACCATAAAAAGCCAACTGCTCCCACCACGACAAAGGCCGATTGCCAACCATAATTTACAGCTAACCATGGCACTGTAAGTGGAGCTAAAATGGCGCCGACATTGGCACCGGAGTTAAAAATTCCAGTAGCAAGCGACCTTTCCTTTTTAGGAAAATATTCTGCTGTTGCTTTGATGGCTGCCGGAAAGTTGCCGGCTTCTCCAAAGGCCAACACAGCCCTCGAAATCATAAAACCCAAAATGGAAATAGAAACAGATAGGCCAAATAAAGAGAAAAGTGGCGCAAAGGCATTTCCAATTTCAATGGCAAAGGCATGCATAATGGCAGCCAGCGACCAAATGACAATAGCCCAAACGAAACCCTTTTTAGTTCCCAACTTGTCGATAAACCGACCGGCAACAAGCATGGAAATGGCATAGGCAAACTGAAACACAGAGGTGATGTTGGCGTAGTCTGAATTGCTCCAGTCAAACTCTTTTGATAAATCAGGTGCCAGCAAACTCAATACCTGCCTGTCGAGGTAGTTGATGGTGGTGGCAAAAAAGAGCAAAGCGCAAATAGTCCAGCGAAAATTGCCGGGATGGGAAGTTGCTTGTCGACTCATTGAAATGGGGTTAGTGTGTTTCTATAAAATGAAGAGTGTGAAAACGAGCACAATGAAATGATACTAGCTCTTTCTGATGTTGCTAATGATTTGCAACGCAGCTTTCACTTTTTGGGTTATTTGGCCGTAATCTCCTTGCTCCATGAGAGATTTTGGAAAAAGCTGAGAGCCCATGCCTACACACCAAACGCCTGCTTTAAACCAAGCAGTCAGGCTTTCTTCTGTGGGCTCTACTCCTCCAGTCGGCATAATGCTGGACCAAGGGAAAGGTGCCAAAGCAGCCTTCACAAACTCTGGGCCCAACACAAAGCCAGGAAATACTTTCACAATTTCTGCGCCCAATTCTTCTGCTCGTGATATCTCTGTTAACGTAGCACAACCTGGCATCCAGGCTATTTTCCGGCGATTGCAAACTACGGCCATATCTTCTTTCACTACAGGCGACACAATGAAATCGGCACCCAATTGAATGTATAATGCGGCTGTTGCAGCATCTACCACAGTGCCTGCGCCAATGGCAAGTTGAGGGAGATTTTTGCGGGTATGTTTCACCAGTTCTGCAAAAGTTTCGTGGGCAAAATCGCCCCTGTTGGTAAATTCAAACACCCGAACTCCGCCTTGGTAGCATGCTGAGAGCACCTGAATGGCTACTGCCGCATCTGCATGATAAAAAACTGGCACCATGCCTGTTTCTTTGGCTTTGAGTGCTACTTCTATTCTCGAAAACTTGGCCATACTGGCAAAAATTGAAGGTTAATTGTTTTAGTATCCGGTGGCAAATGTAAAAAAGCCTGTTGCATTTCAACCACTTATGGGCACTCAATGCCTTTTCTGATTGGTTAATTTTGAGTTAAATATTGAATAATCCGACTTGCATCACACTTTACTGACCTGTCTCATTTACTTTTGCCGCAATTATCAGTATCACTTTTGAAAAAATTCCTCACCTATTTTCTTTCTATCAGCATATCTGCTTTGCTTATCTATTGGGCATTCAAGGGTCAGGACTTAGAAAAAACCTGGGAAGAAATCAAAAATGCCAACTTTTTTTGGTTAGGCATTTCATTGGTTCCATTGGTCATTAGCCATTGGATAAGAGCTGCTCGCTGGAGCTTGGTTTTAGATTCTTTAGGTTACAAAATCAGCACAAAAAATGGCTTCATTGCTGTAATGACTGGTTATTTCTGGAACTTCATATTGCCAAGAGCAGGTGAAGTAGCCCGCTGCAGCATGCTGTATAAAACAGATAAAATTCCTGTAAATGTGTCGCTGGGCACAGTTCTTGGCGAAAGGGTAATCGACCTTGTGATGCTATTGGGTTTTACCGCCTTGGCTTTTTTGCTGGAGTTTAATCGCCTCACTCAGTTTTTCACGGAAATTATTCAACCCGGTCAATCTGCTGATGCAGAAAAATCATCTATGGGAACATTGGCAGTGTTTGTCTTGGTGGTGATGCTTATTTTGGTAACCATTGCCTTTGTTAACCGCAAGCGCTTGTTGGAAATAGCCATTTTTCAAAAGGTATTTGGGTTTTTAGTTGGCATTTGGATTGGAATTATTGGCATTCTGAAATTAAAAAATCCGGGATTGTACATTGTCTACACGTTTGTGATTTGGCTTGGTTTCATCAGCAGTACCTACATCAGTTTACTTGCCTTTGAATCTACTTCCGTGTTGAATCTAAGCGCAGGATTGATGATTTTTGTGGCTGGAAGTTTTGGTATGGTCGCACCAAGCCAAGGAGGAATTGGTCCTTTCCACTTTATGGTTTCTAAAGTGTTGGCCAGTTTTTATGCCATTGATTTAACAGTTGGTCTTTCTGCAGCTACTGCCATGCACGCCAGCCAAATGGTGTTCACCATATTGGTTGGAGGAATTTGTCTTGGTTTGGGTGCATCTATTTCTAAAAAACAAGAAGTCTCAAGCGATGGAAACTGAAAGTAAAATTCAAAATCAAGCGGATGCCCGAAGAATGGTTGAAAAATGGCAAGACAGCGGGCTGGATGTTGTGTTCACAAATGGCTGTTTTGATATCGTACATTTGGGCCATGTAGACTATTTGCAAAAGGCCCGCAACATGGGCGACAAATTGGTGGTTGGCTTAAACACCGATGCATCTGTTTCCCGCATCAAAGGATCAAACAGGCCCATTTGCATCGAAGAAAGTAGAGCAAGGGTTATGGCTGCTTTTCAGTTTGTAGACTTGGTTGTGCTTTTTGAAGAACCGACACCCCTTGAACTCATTGAGCTGCTAAAACCTGACATTTTGACAAAAGGAGCCGACTATACCTTGGATAATATAGTGGGCGCAGATTTTGTTATACAGCATGGAGGTGAAGTGAAAACTATTGCATTTGTAGATGGCTTCTCCTCTTCATCCATTATTTCTAAAATTAAAAACACGTAAATCACCGTAAACCTCAAAAAGCATGTTATTCATATTCATCTTTTTCATGATCATCAGTTGGTTAGTGCAAATGAGGCTTAAATCCAAGTTTGCCAAGTATAGCCAAACCCAACTTTCGTCAAATCTCACAGGTGCTGAAGTGGCCAGACTTATGCTCACCGACAATGGTATCAGCGATGTGCAAATCATTTCTGTAAACGGCCAACTTACCGACCATTACAATCCTGGCGACAGAACAGTAAATCTCAGCCATGATGTTTTTTATGGCAGAAATGCTGCTGCAGCTGCCATATCTGCCCACGAATGTGGTCACGCTGTTCAGCATGCCACGGCTTATAGCTTTTTGCAATTCAGGTCGGCCATGGTTCCAGTACTCACCGTAACTTCAACCATAATGCCTTGGATTATTTTAGGCGGAATTCTATTGTTGAATACTACGCCTATTCCTTTAGGTATTGGTGTTGCGTTTTTTGCACTAACGACTTTGTTTAGTTTTATTACCCTACCGGTTGAGTTTGATGCAAGTACCCGTGCCTTAGCCTGGATGACCAATAGAGGTATTGTTACCCAGCCAGAAAGAGCCATGGCCAAAGATGCCTTATGGTGGGCAGCTATGACGT
>JBBRCC010000063.1:0-25078 GCA_038205175.1 Cytophagales bacterium
CGCCAACTTGATTTACATCTATCAGTAAATATTCAGATTAATATCGAACCGCCCCTCTGTTATTTCCATCGTTTCTCAAGTGGGCGGGTGCACGCCCTTAAACCGAAAAGTGCCTGCCACATAGCCTCGTTGGTAATCGAACCAAAGCAGTTTGATTTGCCCGGTGTGGTTTTCGTCTGTCTGATAGGCTTTGCCATCGGCTGCTACATAGCGGCCATAGTCTAAGGCACATTCCCTGGCAGGCCATGGAGCTGTATATTTGTTGAGCGGCCTGGTAATGTTGTTCCCAATCTGTAGGTCGTCCAGGTAAAAAGTGATGGATTTACCGTTTTTTGAAAAGAAAGTTAATAACAAGCACTTGTCGCTACTTCATGTGTAGTCACAAGTATTATTTAAAGCTTTTGCAATAAAACGATAAAACCTGTCGCTTGGCGGGGCGTCATTGAACAATAAAGCACCGATCACTTTACAACCAAATGTATTGGCACCTACGCTAGATATTTCGGGCAAGGTGAGGGTTCTTCTTTTTCCTTACGCTTGCACCCAACAAATAGGGTGCAAGACAGCAAAATCATCAATGTAAAGTTCATTTATTGTTTGTTGAATGTACTCAGATTAACGTCGAACCTTCCATCGGTTACAGAAATGGTTTCACCAGTCGGAGGATGCACCGCAGTAAAATGAAAAGTGCCAGAAACAATGCGGTTCAATGTATCGAATCGGCTTAAAGTTACTTCACCAGTAAAGTTTTCATTCGTTTGGTAGGCTTTGCCTCCAGCAACATACCGGCCATAATCCTCTGCGCACACTTCTGCAGGCCAAGGGTCTGTGAATTTATGTAGCCGTTTCGCAACCGGCTCAAAAGGAATCAGGTCGTCTAAATAAAACAGTAGTGTGCTTCCACCTTTGTTGGTTAAGGCAACTAGCAAGGCTTTTTTTGCTCTGTCTGCTGCTCCTGTGTCGTTGCAGGCAAAATATATAAAATTAAACAACCGGCTTCCTGTAGGTGCATCGGCAAAAAATAGTTCGCCATTCACTTTGCATCCAAAGGTATTTTTGCCTTCTGCGGTTATAGGTGGCAACGCACAATATTCTTCGCATTCGCTGCGCTTGCACCCCACAAATAGGATGCAAGCCAGCATGAAAATGATTGATGTTTTTTTCATGTTCCTGATGAATTTTAATGAATGACCACAAAATGTTTGTTATACCATTTCAAGCCATCGGTGGCTGTAATAATATAAAAGCCAGGTGGCAGATGTGAAACGTTTTCTGTAAAGTTTAAATCGGCAGTTTCTCCTGATAAAACCGTTATGCCGTTGTGGAGAATGTTATAAATCAAACCCGTGCTTGGTTCACCTAAACTATTGAGAGAAAATCCAATACTCGACATCAAGCTAAATAAAAAAAGAAAAACCCATTTTCTATACTCTTTTAGTATGAAAATGGGGGGGGGTATTTCCACAGAAAAACCAAAGAAAACTGATTTCGGAAAATTAGTTGACATACAATTGAGCTTTTAAAGGTAAAAATTAAAAAATAAACGCTGCAAGCTAAATAGACATTTTTTACAAATCTTTAGTAGTTTTACTAGTTAGGTACTGGTAATTTGCGCAGTTTTTTTTGCGCATTTTACTAGTCAAGCTCCCTGTCCAGTACATGCAACAAGCCGATTACAGCCAGTATTTTTTTCATGTAGTTGTGGGTAACTTCCTGCTATTTCCCGCCCCAATCTTTTTCCCTCCTTCAAAAAAGCCCAATTTGCGCCTTCAATGTCAACCATGCCAAAGCAAGATTTCAAACGCCACACCATCACTGCTGCGTTGCCTTATGCCAACGGGCCTAAACATGTGGGCCACCTGGCCGGGGCTTATCTGCCTGCCGATTTTTATGTCCGCTATTTGCGGCAAAAGGGCAGAGAGGTAGCCTTTATTTGTGGCAGCGACGAACATGGTGCAGCCATTACCCTGCAGGCCATCAAAGAAAAAACTACGCCCAAAGCCATTGTCGACAAATACCATGCTTTGCTCATCCATTGCTTTGACAAACTGGGCATTTCGTTCGACATCTACCACCGTACCTCGGCGCCTATTCACCACGAAACAGCGCAGGCTTTTTTTACCAATTTGTTTGAAAAAGGCTTGCTGGAAGAAGATTATTCGGAGCAATATTTCGATGAGGAAGCCCAGGTTTTTTTGGCCGACCGCTACATTCAAGGCACCTGCCCCATTTGTGGAAATGCTGATGCCTACGGCGACCAATGTGAAAAATGTGGCTCTACGCTGAGCCCGAAAGAATTGTTAAATCCACGCTCCACATTGAGTGGGGGAAAACCGATTTTGAAACCTACAAAACACTGGTATCTTCCTTTGCAGCACTATGAAGCTTGGTTGAAGGAATGGATTTTGGAAGGCCATAAAGACGATTGGAAACCCAGTGTGTACGGACAAGTTAAAAGCTGGATCGATTCGGGGTTGCAGGCTCGTGCTGTAACCCGTGACCTGGAATGGGGCATTAAAGTGCCGCTGCCCGATGCAGAAGGCAAGGTGTTGTATGTGTGGTTCGATGCACCCATTGGATATATTTCGGCCACCAAACAATGGGCCAAAGACACAGGCCAAAACTGGGAAACCTGGTGGAAAGACCCCGAAACCCGCCTCATCCACTTCATTGGCAAAGACAACATTGTTTTCCATTGCATCATTTTCCCGGCCATGCTCAAGGCGCATGGTGAGTTCATTTTGCCCGACAACGTGCCCGCATCTGAGTTTATGAATTTGGAAGGCGACAAAATGAGTACAAGCCGAGGCTGGAGTGTGGAAATGCACGAGTATATCGAAGACTTTCCAGACAAGCCCGATGCCTTGCGCTACTATTTAGGTTCAAACATTCCTGAAGCCAAAGACAGCGAATTTACCTGGAAAGAATTTCAGGCCAAATACAACAACGAACTGGCCGACATTTTGGGCAATTTCATAAACCGGGCAGTGGTGCTTACCCACAAATATTATGGGGGTGAAGTTCCAAAACCGGGTGCATTTTTAGCTGAAGATAAGGCTGTACTCGAGGCCATTGCTCAAGCACCCAACCTGGTGGCCGACAACCTGGAAAACTTCAAGTTCAGGGCGGCACAGGCAGAAATGATGAATCTGGCCAGGGCTGGCAACAAATACCTGGCCGACACCGAACCTTGGAAACTGGTGAAAAACGAACCAGAACGGGTGAAAACCATTATGTACCTGGCGCTACAAGTGGCAGCAAATGTTACTATTTTGGCTCAACCGTTTATTCCTTTTACAGCCGAAAAACTCAAAGACATTTTTAAACTCCCTGGTTTTGACTGGAATTCAGCAGGAAAGGCTGACCTTCTTCCAGCAGGCAATATCATTGAACAAGCTCCCATTCTTTTTCAAAAAATAACCGATGAAGAAATGGAGGTACAGCTGAAAAAACTGCATGATAAGGCTGAAAAGCTAAAGGAAGGGAAAAAGGAGGCCGCCTCCGAATTGGCACCGGCAAAACCTGCTGTAACTTTCGATGATTTTGCAGCCATGGACATTCGTGTAGCTACCATATTGGAAGCCGAAGCGGTGCCCAAAACCCAAAAACTACTCAAACTTAAACTCGACACAGGGCTGGATGTCCGCACCGTGGTGAGCGGCATTGCCGAATATTTTCAACCGGAACACATCGTTGGCAAACAGGTTTGCTTGTTGGCCAATCTGGCACCTCGACTAATCAAAGGCATAGAAAGCCAAGGCATGATTTTGATGGCCAAAGATGCCGATGGGCGTCTGGAGTTTGTGAGCCCGGCGAGTGTGGTGGGCAATGGGAGTGGGGTGAGTTAGGTCACTGCTGTGTGCGTGCAAAATGCATTCAGCATTGTATATAAATGCCTGAAGCTGAATGACATTTCGACAGCAGTTTCGAAGTCAACCTCTTTTAGGGCATCTTTTAATTTGTATTCTGTCTCATCCCGGTTGGGGGCTTTTTTGCCGTAACATATTTCCTTCATTTTGGCTTTGCCATAAAACTCCAGAGGGTTATTTGCATTGATCGCCAATTGAGCCTGACTCTGAAGATTTCTGCTTACAGCATAAATCCAGTATTCGATTGCCAATACCGGGCAAAATGCCACCAGCTTTTCCTGATATGTACTTTGAATATTAGGCGGAACAAATGCCTGAATTCTTTTCAGTTCTGAGTCAAAAATCTCCTTCTCAAGATTTGTGTCAGCATCCACCCCGAATAAGAATAAATCAGCGTTTTTCACTATTAAGGAATTGGATGACATTGTGCTGATGCCTGCCACAACCTTCTGCTTGTTGGAATTTTTATTAATAGGAAAATCCCATAATAATGTTCGTTTAAAATGAAGGCTTTGTTTTTTGCCTATTTCTTTCAATATAGACTCAAAGAAAATTTTGGTGGCTATGTCTTCTCCAACCAGCGTATAGGAAATCACTTTCATAGTTGGCTAAGTATCAGGCTTGTTCTGGCACTCCATTTATCAGCCCCAAAATCCAGTTTTCGCCTAAGGCATTGGTAAGGTCAAATTCATCGGAGTAGTTTTCGCCCAGACTGTTTTTCCAATTGGCCAGAATGTCTGTTTCCAGGTTTTTCACTACGGTAGCACCATTTATTTTGTCAAACACATGAATTCCTGCCGGATTGTTGGAAAACTCATCTACCACCAAGGGGCTATGTGTGGTCATGATTACCTGAATATTTTTCTCCCGGGCTAGTCGCTGAATGAGCGTGCACACCTCGGCAATGCGTCTTGGGTGTATGCCTGTTTCAATTTCTTCAAGCATCAAAAGGTCTGGTGGATTGGGTTGGTGGATAATGCAAAGAATCGCAATGAAAAACAGTGCACCATCCGACAATTCGTTGGACCAGAACTTGTTACCGTTTACATCAAGCACGCCAAATTTTTTAAATGTGTCCCTTTTATAATCTATTTGCAGCTGTTTAAAGTCTGGAGATTCTGTCCGGATTGCTTCAATGATGATAGATTCAAATTCAGGTATTGCTACTTTTAAATCCAAATTTATAGCCTTCATCACTGTGGGATTAGAGCCAATCATTTGGTCTATGAAAGAGACAAGGTTAGAACCATCTTCTTTGATCGTTTCATCGCCATCCAAAGGTGCCGGTTTGGTAATTTTTGATAGATTAATTTTGTAAATGGGTAAATTGATTAATTTCTTAAATAATATCTCCATTGATTCATTGTCCCACGTAGTAATATGTTTAACATTTTTAATTTTTCCCACAGTGACTCTAGAATAGCGTTCTACAAAAACCCAATCTCCCGGACTTTTATAGCCTAAATATTCAATTTGAGGAACTTTATTATAATCCCCATTAAAAGCATTTTCATTGCCAAGTCCGTCGCTGAGACCAAACCCTTCAAACTTTGCCATTTTATCAATCTGGCTTTGTATTTTGCCTACAGCAGGTTTATCAAAACCATAGCGGTTGTCACTGTAGCTGAAGTAAAAAAGTTCGGTGTTTTCTGCGTTTTTCTGCAAGGCATTTTCAGCTTTTGTATCAAACTGGGTTAATCTGAATACATGATCAAATTCTGTTCGTCCAAAAAACTCAATTGAACCAGAAACGGCTTTTGAAGTAGCGGAATTAGAAACAATTATTTCCACACCAAATGGATCCTCCAGAGATAACTGATTTAAAGATTTGTTGAAAACAATGGCGGTGGATTCAATTAGTGGCCTTCTACGTTCATTGAAACCAACACTTGTCCAAACATCCCTTATCCCTTTCAGAAAATTCGACTTACCCGAATTATTTGCTCCAATGAAGAGGTTGATATCGGATAATTGGACCGTTGCATCTTTGATACTTCTGTAGTTCCGAAGCCTGATTTGTTCAATTTTGATTGACATGTTTTTGTCAGTTTATGCAAAGGAAAACAGGAATGGGCAAAAATACTAAATTTATGATAGTCAAAAGGTTGTGTGAGTTAGTTTGTACATTAAAATTCTATTTCGTTTTTTGAATACAAAAAACAGTTCAAAAACAACTGAGATTAACTTCAACTTTCGGATAACTTAAAATATAAAAGAATTATACATTAAACTTTCCAATGGCCCGTCAGGAATGGGCTTTGGTGTACAACCTGAACTTGCCGGGTTCCAATTTGATTATTTAATTGATAATCCGGAAACAGGAGAAAGATAGGATGTTGTATTATTTATTGGCCTTGACAATCGCTTTTGCAAACCGTTGAGAGTAATGCTTAATAATCAATCTGATTTAGATAGTTTGATAAAGGAGATTTCTTCAATTTTAGGCGAACAGGTTAAACAGATTATTAGCCCAAAATGGAGAAAAATGAAGTTGGATTGGCTTGAAGATAAGCCAAATATCAATATTGTTGAATATCGATAATAATGCGTGAAAATCAATGTATTAAATTCATTAATGAGATTTTTGAATTGAATGAACTATCCTTTCAATTGTGATAGGAAAGAATGGATGTAAACGATACCCCGTAAACGAATAACCACCTTTCTCCTTACCTTTGCCACCATGCACAAGAATTTTAAGAACATTGACAAAATCGTGTACGGACGTGGTTCTTACAGCGAGCTGGAAGGCATTCTGGAGCCTGTGAGATGGGAAAACAACCGCTACATGGTTTTCCTGGTCGATAATTACTTCAACGACAAATCATTTGCTATTCCGGCCAAACCCGAAGATGTGGTGCGCTACATCGACGTGGATCCATACGAGCCTACTACCGAACAAATTGATGAATTGCGTGACAGCATTTTGGCAGAAAAAGGCCTTCCATCGGGCGTGGTGTGCATAGTCGGCGGTAGCATAATGGACATTGCCAAAGCTTTAGCCCTCATGTTTACCAACGAAGGCTCTTCGCAGTTGTATCAAGGTCTAAATCTGGTGAAAAAGCCAGGCATTTATCACTTGGGCGTGCCTACCATTTCGGGTACCGGCGCAGAATGCTCCATGACGGCAGTACTAACTGGCCCAACCAAAAAACTAGGTTTAAAGTGCGACTGGACAGTTTTTAACCAAGTTATCCTCGATCCTGATCTCACGGTTTCGGTTCCCCGAAATCAATGGTTTTACACTGGTATGGATACATTTATCCATTGCATTGAGTCGGAAACCGGCATTTTTTACAACGCCTTTTCAAGGGCTTATGGCGAAGAATCGCTCAAACTTTGCAGGGAAGTTTTCGCCGGCCAGGGAAGTGGGCAAAACCCAGAAAACGATGAGAAACTGATGATTGCATCATTGTTTGGCGGCCTTAGTCTTACGTATTCCGAGGTGGGTGTTTGCCATGCGCTGAGCTATGGTTTATCGAAAATTTTTGGCTTCAAACATGGCATTGCCAACTGCATTGCTTTCAACCACCTCGAAGATTTTTATGGCCTTGCTGTGCGGGAATTCAAAGACATGGTGGCTTTTCACAACATCGATCTTCCCCGGAATCTGGCTGCCGGCTGGAGCGAAGAAGACATTACGGCTATGGCCGAAGTGAGCTATGCTTTGGGCCACATGTGGACCCACGCCGTTGGTCTTGACTGGAAAGAAAAAATTACGCCAGACACTATCAAAGACTT
The DNA here is from genome assembly GCA_038205175.1 of Cytophagales bacterium. Taxonomy (GTDB): domain Bacteria; phylum Bacteroidota; class Bacteroidia; order Cytophagales; family Flexibacteraceae; genus JBBRCC01. The sequence continues at coordinate 7,611 of JBBRCC010000063.1, forward strand.
ATTCAGAAGACTGTAATCGGTCTGTTTTTATTCCCTTTTTTGTAAAATATGCTTCAATTCACATTTGTTCTGGCCACCAACAACACGCATAAAGTAGAGGAAATACTGCCCCAACTTCCTGAGGGCTATGTGTGCTTAACCGCTGCGCAAGCAGGTATTGAAGGAGATTTGCCAGAAACGCAGTTCACCTTAGAAGACAATGCACTCGAAAAAGCGAGGTATTGTTTTGAAATTACCGGACTTCCAAGCCTGGCCGACGATACTGGTCTGGAAGTGGAGGCATTGCAAGGTGCGCCCGGTGTATATTCAGCCAGGTATGCAGGTTTTCAGCGGAGCGCAGCCGACAACCTCGCCAAGTTGCTCGCCAACCTCGAAGATACTGAAAACCGAAAGGCACAATTTAGAACGGTGATGGCCTGGGTGACACCCGAGGGTGAAAAAACATTTGAAGGTGTGGTTGAAGGCGAAATTACCCGCTCCCCAAAAGGCGCCAAAGGGTTTGGCTACGACCCTGTTTTTCAGCCAAAAGGCTACGCTAAAACTTTTGCAGAAATGGACTTGGAGCAAAAAAATTCGATGAGCCACAGGGCAAAAGCTTTGGCCGGATTTGTAGACCATCTGAAAGAAACCATTGCGAATACCCACTCAAGTTGAAAGTTACTCCTATTTTTGCCGGTAGTCAATCTCTATCATGACCACAAAGCCATACATTGTAGGCATCACCGGCGGAAGTGCCTCGGGCAAAACTTTATTTTTGAAACGTTTGATGAATAGTTTTTCAGAACAAGAGGTTTGTCTTGTATCGCAGGATCACTACTACAAAGACCGTGAACACCAGCCAGTTGACGACCTGGGAGTAAAAAACTTCGACACACCTTTTTCTATCAACGCCGATCATTTTGCTGCCGACCTGGCCAAACTCTTGAGAGGCGAATCCATCGAAAAGCAGGAATACACCTTCAACAACCCCAACTTGGTGCCGGGCAAAATCACGTTTAAACCAGCGCCGGTCATTATTGTAGAAGGAATTTTTGTGTTTTATTTCCCGGAAGTAGCCAATCAGATAGATCTCAAAGTTTTCATAGATGCAGCAGAACACATTAAACTGAAGCGGCGCATCATTCGTGACAAAGTTGAGCGTGGCTACGACCTTGACGATGTGCTTTACCGCTACGAAAAACATGTGGCTCCGACATACGAAAAGTACATCAAACCCTTCATTTACGACTCCGACATCATTGTGCCCAACCACCACCAATTTGAAAAAGCCCTGGAAGTGATCACTACGTTTCTGAGGTCAAAAATACCAACTACCAAACCAACTATATGAAATTCGCCACCAAATTAATTCACGCCGGAATTGAGCCTGACCCGCTTACCGGAGCTGTGATGACGCCTATTTACCAAACTTCTACCTACGCACAAGAGTCGCCTGGAAAACACAAAGGCTACGAATACAGCCGCACGCACAACCCAACAAGAACAGTGCTGCAAAACAACCTGGCTGCGCTTGAAAATGCCAAAACTGGAATCTGTTTTGCCTCGGGCATGGCGGCTATAGATGCCGTGCTGAAACTGCTTAAACCTGGCGATGAAGTGCTGGCTGCCAACGATTTATACGGCGGAACGTATAGAATTTTTACCAAAATTTTTCAAGATTTTGGCATCAAATTCAAGTTTGCCGATTTCAGCCAGGCAGCTGCCGTGGAGGCATTAATTACTGATAAAACAAAATTGGTGTGGCTCGAAACGCCAACCAATCCGCTGTTGGGAATCATTGACATACAGGCCATTTCAACATTCACCAGGTCGAAAGGCATTGTTCTGGTGGTCGACAGTACTTTTGCCACACCTTTTTTACAAAATCCGCTTGATCAGGGAGCCGACATCGTGATGCATTCGCTCACCAAGTACATGGCCGGACACTCAGATGTAGTGATGGGCGCACTGATGCTCAACGATTCCGATTTGGCTGCAAGACTTCAATTTATTCAAAATTCATGTGGTGCGGTTCCCGGCCCTCAAGATTGCTTTTTGGTACTTCGGGGTTTAAAAACTTTACATGTTCGCATGGAGCGCCATTGCCAGTCGGCCAAAAAAATTGCAGCCTATCTCAGCAATCATCCTAAAGTTGGTCAGGTATATTTCCCAGGTCTCGAAACTCACCCAAACCACGACATAGCTTCGAGGCAAATGCGGGATTTTGGAGGCATGATTTCGTTTACACTAAAAGGCGACGACATGAGCCAGGCCGTGAAAGTGATGGAAAGTATAAAAGTTTTTACCTTGGGCGAATCTTTGGGAGGAGTAGAATCGCTATGTACCCATCCAGCCACCATGACCCACGCCAGCATACCCAAAGCCGAGCGTGAGAAAAATGGACTGAAAGACACGTTGATCAGGCTAAGTGTTGGTTTAGAAGATATCGACGATTTAATTGAAGATTTGGCACAAGCCATCGAAAAAGCCTAATTCGTGAACAATCCTTTTGCTGCTTTTTTTTCCTCTACTTCTGCCATTTTGCTTGTGGCACTGGGTTTTTTAAGTGTAGGATGCAGCAATTTAAAACCGCTTTCAAAACAAAATTTTGACTATCAAATCGACAAAAGTGATGGCATTGGCGCTTTTGGAAAAGTCTGGTTCAGCAAAGACTCTGTGTTTTGCGGTGTAGAGGTTGTTTTTAAAAAATACAAGCAAATGCCCATCCAGGAAGTGCTCGATACAAGGTATTTTCTGGTTCAGGAGTTTTATCCAAACTACCACACCAAAAAGCCTCTGCAGTCCGATACACTAAAAAAGACCCGTTATTTTCCCCAAGGTGAATCGAACTTGTTTTGGATCAAACTCAAAAAGCCCGATCTGAATCAAGGGGTATTGGTAGTCAGTTTTATAGAGCGAACTTCTGGTAGAAAAACCAGTTTGGATTTCAATGTAGATTTTGCCTTAAATCATGCTGAAGACCGCATATTTGTGATGGAGGCAAACGGAAAAAGGCCATTGCTGCACCATTATATTAGAGAATCGGATACGGTAATGCTCAAACAAATTGATGGCAAACCCACTACCTATTACCTCAAATATTTTCCAGATCCGGCTCAGCCTTCGTTACCTCCAATGGTGGTGAATATCCAGTCCACCATGCCAGCCTTTACTGCTATTTTTCCGGTTTCATCCGACCAATTGCTCACCTTTTCTGACCCTGGCTTGTATCTGATTCAGGAAGACACAAACAGAAAAGATGGATTGTCTTTGTTGGTAATGCCCAATCAATTTCCACAATACAACAAAGCAGAAGAATTGATCACCCCATTGATATACATCACTACCCGTGAAGAGCGCACCCGACTAGCCGATTCGAATCAACCCAAAGAGTCAATGGATAATTTTTGGTTGAAAATGGGAGAGAATAAAGAAATAGCCCGGAAACTGATTCGCTGGTTCTATGAAGGGGTGGAGTATTCAAACCAGTGGTTCAGCTTTTATAAAGAAGGCTGGAAAACCGATCAGGGAATGATATATACCATATTTGGCAAACCCGACAAGGTAACCAAAACCGATTTTGGTCAGGAATGGCTCTACACCCGCAATGCCTCGTTTCCGCAGTTTTCATTTTACTTCGAACGAAAGCCAAGTGTGTTCACGCAAAAAAATTATGAATTGAGGCGTTTCGAAGAATACGAGCGCTTTTGGTATCCTACAGTAGAACAATGGAGAAAAGCAACCGTGGTCCGTTAAAAAGGCCTCATTTTAATCGTCAGGGACCCAAGACAGGAGTAGACAATGACCAAGTCGTATTTGGTATTCACTCGGTGGAAGAAGCCTTGCTGGCTGGTGCAAACCTGGAAAAGCTGTTCATTCAAAAGGAATCTCAAAACGCTGCCCTCAAAAATATTCAGCAAACAGCCCAGGCAGCCGGCATTCCAACCCAACTTGTTCCAGGAGTTAAAATGGATCAACTCACCAGAAAAAACCACCAGGGTGTGGTGGGTATTTTGGCTTTGGTTGAATATGTGTCGCTCGAAAGTTTGATTCAACAGGTTTTTGACCAAGGACGAGATCCTTTTGTGATCATTTGCGACCACATTACCGATGTGCGAAACTTTGGCGCCATAGCCCGAACAGCTTCGTGTACAGGAGTAGATGCACTCATCGTGCCTTTGGCCGGCAATGCACCCATCAATGGAGATGCCTTGAAAACATCGGCTGGAGCTTTGGCACACATACCTGTTTGCCGGGAGCAAAACCTTAAGCTAACCTTTGAAATGCTGAAGCAATATGGACTTAGGCTCATTGCTTGCACAGAAAAAACAGAAAACAACTATTTCGATCTTGATCTCTCCGGGCCTGTGGCACTCATTTTGGGTTCAGAAGAAACCGGAATATCGCCAGACTTGCTCAAACGCTGCGATGCAAAAGGCGCTTTGCCCATGACAGGCCAAATTGCCTCTTTGAATGTGAGTGTGGCAGCGGGCGTGGCCATGTATGCCATTTTCCAACAAAAACTGAAGAAGCCATGAAACTTCACGTCATAGAAACAGGGTTTTTCAAACTCGATGGGGGAGCTATGTTTGGGGTTGTGCCTAAAAGCATGTGGCAAAAACTAAACCAGCCCGATAGCAACAACATGTGCGCCTGGGCATTGCGTTGCTTGTTGGTCGAAGATGGAAATCGACTTATTTTGATTGACACTGGTATTGGCGACAAACAGGATGAAAAGTTCTTTTCCCATTATTATTTGCATGGCCAAGCCAGCCTTGAAAGCAGTTTGAAACAGGCTGGATTTGGGTTTGACGATGTTACCGACGTGGTGCTCACACACCTGCATTTCGACCATTGCGGTGGGGCCATAAAACGAAAAGGTGAAGGTTTTGAGCCTGTTTTTCAACAAGCCAACTATTGGTCGAACCCTGTGCATTGGGACTGGGCCGTAAAGCCAAATCTGAGGGAAAAAGCCAGCTTTTTAAAGGAAAATATATTGCCTATTCAAGAATCCGGGCAATTGAAATGGATAACCGAAAACAGCCAAAGTCCTTTTGACAATATCTCGTTTTTGTTTGTCGATGGGCACACTATGCATCAAATCTTGCCTCTGATTCACACGCCACAGAGCAAAATTTTGTATTGTGCCGACCTTTTTCCATCAGCAGCGCATTTGCCAATTCCGTATATAATGGCCTACGATATGCAACCACTTATTACTTTGAAGGAAAAAGAAATGGTGCTTAAACAGGCTTTGGAAGGCAATTGGACACTGTTTTTCGAGCATGACCCCGTGAACGCAACAGGCATGATTGTCCAGACTGAAAAGGGAATTCGAATGGGTGAAACATTTGCCGGTTTACCAGCTTAGATAATCAGGAGCAAAGACAAAGTCAGGCCAAACAACAACACAAGATCAACAGCTATTCGTTTCGATTTTGGCCAAACCATGGCAGCCACGTACTGCGCCAAAGCTGTCATCACCATTTTAAAAACAATGGTTTCAACATTGGAAAGGCCCGACAAATGCGCAACAAACAGAAAAACCAATGCTGAAACTGCAATCCCCAAGGTGACCCATTGTAAAGTGCTGTTTACGAAAAAGCTGCTCTGATTCGCTTTGCTGATCCACATATTTTGAAAAATCAGGGCCCAAGCTGAAATGACAACCAAATACAAAGATGGCTCAGTACTGCTAAACAGTATGAACATGGACTCACCAGCGAGGCAACCTGCCATGAACAACAACGAAGCGAATAGCGATTTTAAATTGCCTCCAAAAGCAGGCACATAAAGAATGAGTAGAAAATAGGCAAGCAGCAGTGGCGAAATAAATATGCAGGCAAGCAAAACCTGAGGTGAAATAAACCAGGCACAACCAACCAATATACTGGAAGCTGCAACATTCAAATTGAACGGAAATGGACTGAAAAAATCCTTGAATATGGCCATTATGCCACTTGGAGGATTGCTTTGCAATTGATCGTCTGCAAACTGATCGAAGCGGTAAAGCAACAAAGTGGCAAGAGCAAGGGCCATCATATCTGAAATTTTGATGTCACCCAACAGCAAAACCCTGAAAAGCACAGACATGGCTACGGCTACACATAAAGCCAGAATATGGGAAAAAACAGATTGGTTGGTTCTTGTCATCATTCCAAACAATGGCCTAAGATTAAAGCCTGAAAAAATGCCTTAATAAATTTAATGTTAATGTTTTAATGCTTCCAAAACTGTTCCCTGAGCTACGAATACGAGGCTATTGTTTTGCCCATTTTACATAGAAATTCCGGCCACTTTTGAGTTGTACTTTGAGCAGGTAAAGTCCTTGTTGCAAATCCTTAATCACAATGCTTTGGGTACTTTTTTCAGCATTTCCTTTTTCGGATAAAACGCTGCCATTCAAATGCATGATGGCAAAAGAAATCACTTCTTCGGTCGCAGAAATTTGTATGGTTTCATTGGCCGGGTTGGGCCAAATCTGAACTTTTTCAGCTGCCCGCAAACCAGAAATACCAACCCGAAGATTGACCCTGTAATCTGCACATACAGAGTCCCGACAACCAATGGAATCTGACTTTGACAAACAAATGCGGTATGTGCCAGGTCGGATAAACTCATAATTCAAAATAGGCGAATTGCCGCTTAATGTGTCGTTGACATACCACCGAAAATTGCCCAGATCGTCATTTGAAGTAAATCGAGCCAAAGGCGAATTGTTGAGAATAACAGAATCAGGACTAGCTGTAAAACCTGCGTCAGGACTGTTTCTGACAATGTTAACCCGCACTCTTTCAGACTCATACAACGAATCGATACAAGTAATCCAAAAACCAAGCGTATCTGCGGAAACAGCAACCCGAATAGAACTGCCAGTGTAAATGACCGGAAGCAAACCAATGGGTGCAAAATGAAAAGAAGAACCGTTTGAAGGTGCCAGTTCAACTGTGTCACCATGGCATGCATAGATGGTTTGGGCCAAGAGAGGTTTGGGCGAAGTTTGGCGTTGACGATAATAATGTTTTGCCGACAGTGCCTGACGCTTCAAGCCTTCAAGCGAATCTGACAACACATAAGCAAAAGCCACCCGGCGTGTTGACCCGGACTCAAAACCCCTAAGTTTTGCCGATTGAACCTGCACCACATTATTGCCTTCTGCACTTTCAATTCCGGCACGGGTCCGCTCCAGGCCTTTGGATATGCTTCTCCATTTTTCGTTTTTTGAAAAGCCGTCGAACAGGTTAATATTTCCATTTGCCGTTGAAGCCGTGGCATCGATAGCAAAAAATCCGGGCTCATGTTCTGTTAGCAAAACCATGCCTGCATACGCTTTTGGTTCGTTGGTAGACCAAGAATACCCAAGTTGAAGCAACGTATCATAATCAGCTTTGTTTCTGCGGAAATTTCGGACTTCAAAATCGGTGTACAACCCAATGCAAAGACTATCCCAGCGAATTGAAGACTGATTTTGCAACTCCAACTGCATAAAAGCTACTCCGGCCAAACTGTCATGGTTGAAAGCATACGCACTTTGCTTCACATGTAAGCCAAGGCTGCTGTCTCCCGCCAGGCTGTCGTTGAAATAGCCCACTGCATGTTGGTCAATGTTGGGAAAGTTCAGGTATCTGATTCCTTTTAACGCTTTGAAATGGTTGTTGCTCACATTGATGCCAAAAACCGAGTTCGATAGTTTCCGTGGACTGTAACCAACCAGCCAACCACCGGCAGAACTCATTTGCTTGCCGTCGAGTTGAATGCCCGAGCCAATGGTTTGGGCATCGTTAAGGTAGCCAAATCTTCCGTTTGATGTAATGCTGATTTTCAAGCGATTGGTGTCCAAGTCCAGATATTCGCTATTGATAACCATGCGGTGATATTCTTTGTCGGAAAAGCCAGGTGCGGAAATGGTGAACACCAAACTAATAAACCGATTGGAAGTGACACCAACAGGAATTATGAACTGAAAAGGTAGCGTTGCGGCGGCCAATTGCATAGAACCTGTTGACCCATAAGCCTGCGATTGTCTAAGTATAGGGTACGTTTCATTTTCTATGGAAAACTGAACCTGAAAAGAGTCAACAGGATCGAGGTAATTGAGAAAAGTGGGCCAAACCGAAAGCGTATCGCCTGCTAAAAACTGAAAGCCAGCTTGAGATCGTACCTGTACATCATTCAATCTAATGCTGGTTTTATTGTTGCCCAACATCAGTTTCAAAGCATTAATCCGTCCCTTGCCCAGTTTGCCGGCAAAGTTCCGATTGGCGGGTATCGAGTCAATCATATCGCCATTGACTTTCATAAACTCACCAATTTGCAAGGCGTTTAGGTTCGGGTGCCTACCCCGTGTCAATCCTGCGGCGCTGGCCGCAATGGGAGAGGCCATGGACGATCCACTTTGGGTGAAAAAATATCCACCCCGATAGTCGAGCCCCCAAACATTGATACCGGGAGCTGTCAAGTCAATGGCTCGGCTAAAAGTTCCTGCTGAACTTCTGCGGTCAAAAGAATCTATGGCGGCCACCGACAACACATACTTGTATGATGCAGGCATAAAGTTGAGTTCTTGCGGTGTGTTGCCTGCTGCGGCTACAACGACTACATCTCTATTAATTGCAGCATAAGAAATGATGTCCTGTTCGAACTGAAGCTGATTTCTTGCACTGCCCCAACTTAAGTTGATGACTTTGCAGCCCATATCTGCGGCATACACAATTCCTTCAAAACCAGAGAAATTTGAAAATTGTGACCCGTTGAAATTATACACTTTAACAGGCAACAACCTGCATTTGAATCCTAAACTTGCCACGCCTTTTCCATTGTTTGTGGCAGCAGCAGCGTGGCCACAAACTTCGTTGCCGTGACCTCCGGCCACACTTTGAAACTCAGGTTTCGGGTCGCCGTCATTCGAAGAAAAATCCCAGCCTCTGTAGTCGTCAATGAGGCCATTGCCGTCGTCGTCGATGCCATTGATGGGGTCGCCAACATTGTATTGAATATTGGTTTCAAAATCTTCATGATCCCATTTGCAACCTGTGTCCAATACACCAATTGTGATTGAAGTGTCGCCTTGATATATATCCCAGGCTTGGTAATTTTTCATTCTTTTGAGAAAAGTGGCTTGTCCTTTCCGTAGCGAATCAGCATGGACATCGTTGGGTTGAAAAAGTGGCGGATAAAAGCTTTTCGGTTCGGCATATTCCACTTCTGGCAATGCATTTAACTGCTTTATCAAGCTTTGCTTTGGAGCATCATTTGGCAGCGTTATTTCATATATTAGCGAAATGTCGACCAGCGGCAATCCCGATTTGCTTTTCTCTCCCGGTTTAGGTATCTGATTAACAAAAAGCTGTTTCCATTCGCCTCCCTGGCTTTGCAAAATTTGAAGAATCAGACTCGCTTTAGGTTGATTGAGGTGAAAATCGGCAGATTTAATTTTGAGAATTATTTTTCCAGTCTGATCAAATTGCTGAGCAAGCAAAAATGTGCCCGGCGTTAAAAGGAAAAGCAGAAAACATGATAGGTAAACAACGTGCTTCATGGATTTTGACATAATCATGTACAAGTTTCGACAATTTGGACGAAAGGTTGGATGCTTGAAATAGCGAAAAAATTACCTTTGCCCACAACGTATAACATTCAAAAATCAAAAAAGATATGGCGCACCAAGTTTTAAAAGGAAAACGAGGCATCATTTTCGGGGCATTAGACCCAAATTCCATTGCCTGGAAAGTGGCAGAAAAAGCCTTTGAAGAGGGCGCAACTTTCACCCTAACCAACGCACCAATAGCTATGCGCATGGGTGCCATCAACGATTTGGCGGCCAAGTGCCATGCCGAAGTTATTCCAGCTGATGCCACTTCGGTGGAAGAATTGACAACCCTTTTTGAAAAATCAATGGAAGTGCTAGGCGGCAAAATTGACTTTGTACTTCACTCCATTGGCATGAGTCCAAACATCAGAAAAGGCAAAAATTACGGGGAATTGAACTATGATTGGTACCTGAAAACCCTCGATGTGTCGGCCCTGAGTTTTCACAAAGTAATGAGCGTAGCCGAAAAGTTGGACGCCATGAACGAATGGGGCTCCATTGTGGCCTTGAGTTACATTGCTGCCCAACGCACCTATCCGTTCTACACCGATATGGCCGATGCCAAAGCCACCCTTGAGTCTATCGCAAGAGGATATGGCTACCGCTATGGCCGATTGAAAAAAGTGAGGGTAAACACCATTTCACAATCGCCGACCAAAACCACTGCAGGCACAGGCATTGCAGGCTTTGATTCATTTTTCGACTATGCTGAAAAAATTGCGCCATTGGGCAACGCTTCTGCCGAAGATTGCGCCAACTACACCGTCAGCTTGTTTAGCGACTATACCCGGATGGTAACCATGCAAAACCTCTTCCACGATGGTGGCTACAGCTTTACCGGCGTAAGTGAAGTGGTTATGGAAATGACAAAGGAAAGCAAATAGCGTCGAATAATATGGCGTCGAATTTATTCAACGATAAAGGTAGCGTCGAATAAATTCAACGATAAAGGTAGCGTCGAATAAATTCAACGCTAAGATATCGGTCGTGCTTACAGCATTTGCATATCCAACGCTGAGGCAAACTGGAGTGTTAGCACCAAGTCCGCATAGCGGACGACCGATATCCTAACCATCGAATTTATTCGGTGGTGGTTCAACCCGGGGGTGGTGGTTTAACCCGGGGGTGGTTCAACCCAAACATCAATGCTTGCTAATAGCGTCGAATAAATTCAAATCAAGGATTTCGATCGTATTTCCGTTAATTCCCGTCAACAACCCTAATTTTGCATCGGCTTTAAATTAGCCATCAACTATTGAAAATACGTGAATTTCTCCAGCTCTACCGGAAACATCCATTGGTAGAAATGCTGGCTCTCAAACTGAAACAACCCGAAGAAAATCATTTGGCTCTGTCGGGGTTGGCTGGGAGTCTCGATGCTATTGTAGCCGCTGCTTCGTTTCTCGACTATGCTGTGCCTTCTGTGTTTGTCATGCAGGACAAGGAAGAGGCAGCCTATTTTGCAAACGACCTCGAAAACCTACTCGAAACCACAAAAGCCCACCTTTTTCCCTATTCCTATAAAAAAGTTTATCAGTTCGAAGAAATAGAAAATGCCAATGTATTGCAACGGGCTGAAGTGTTGGGAGAAATTAGCAGGCTGACCGACAAAAATCCTGGATTGCTGATTGTGACCCATCCAGAGGCTTTGTGCGAAAAGGTGATAAACAGAAAAAGCCTTGTAAGCAACACACACATCATTCGAAAAGGCGATAAATTAAATCGTGATTTTCTGGGCGAAGTGATGGCTTCTTACGATTTTGAGCGTACCGATTTTGTGTATGAACCTGGTCAATATGCCATTCGGGGGTTTATTCTTGATGTTTTTTCGTATTCCGGCGAATACCCATACCGCATCGAGCTCGATGGCGATGTTATTGAAAACATCCGCACTTTCCATCCAGAATCGCAGTTGTCGGTTGAACCGCTTGAATCGATTTCCATAGTGCCAAATGTGCAAACCCGGCTCATGACTGAAGCCAGGGTTTCGTTTTTCGATTTTTTACCTGCCAATACAGTTGTTTGGGTTAAGGATTTGAACTTAACTAAACAAGTAGTTAAAAAAAGCTACAGCAAGGTGGAAGAATCGTTTGAGGCCATAGTAGAAAGCATAGGATTGAAAAATGCTGCCTACAAACCAGAAGAGCTTTTCGATGATGAAAAAATCTTTCTCAAAACCTTAAAAAAGAAAAAGCTGATTGAGTTTGGTACCCGGTTTTCAATTAAAAATCTGCAGCCGATTGAATTTGGCGCAAGACCTCAGCCTTCGTTCAACAAAGATTTTAACCTGCTCACCCAAACCTTGCAAGACTTTGCGCAGCATGGTTTCAACAACCTTATTTGTTCTGATTCGCCCAAGCAGCTTGAGAGACTGCACACAGTTATTGAAGAATTAGGCCACGACATTTATTTTCAAAGTATGTACCTGGCTCTGCGCTTAGGTTTTGAAGATCCGTTTACCAAACTTGTTTGCTACACCGACCACCAGATTTTCGACCGTTTTCACCGCTACCGCCAAAAGGAAAAGTTTAGCAAAAGCAAAGCCATTACCCTGCGTGAACTCAAAAGCATGCAGCCAGGCGATTATGTAACGCACATCGACTATGGTGTTGGGCGGTTTGCTGGACTCGAAAAAATTGAGGTAAGCGGCCACCAACAAGAGGTGATCCGTTTGGTGTACAAGGACAATGATTTTCTCTTTGTCGGCATTCATTCCTTGCACAAAATTTCAAGGTACTCGGGCAAAGAAGGAGGCCCTCCACAAATCAGTAAACTGGGTTCCGACGAGTGGGAAAACAAAAAAAACAAGGCCAAACGGAAAGTAAAAGATATAGCCAAAGAGCTGATTAGCCTTTATGCTAAACGCAAGGCTGCTCCTGGATTTGCCTACAGCAAAGACAGTTATTTGCAGGTGGAATTGGAGTCGAGTTTTATCTACGAAGACACACCAGACCAAGCCAAAGCCACGGCCGATGTGAAGGTGGATATGGAAAAACAGCACCCCATGGACCGTTTGGTGTGTGGCGATGTGGGTTTTGGCAAAACAGAAATCGCCATTAGGGCAGCGTTTAAAGCTGTGACCGATGGCAAACAAGTTGCTGTTTTGGTGCCTACCACCATTTTGGCCATGCAGCACTTCAAAACCTTCAAAGAACGGCTGCTGAAACTGCCTTGCAATGTTGAATACATCAACCGATTTAAAAGCAGTAAAGAAATTGCCGAAACCATCAAGAAAACCACGGAGGGAAAAATCGACATACTGATAGGTACCCACCGATTGGTGAGCAACGATGTGAAATTCAAAAATTTGGGACTTCTCATTATTGATGAAGAACAAAAATTTGGTGTGAAAACGAAAGAACGCCTCAAAGAATTCAGAATAAACGTAGATACCCTAACCCTGACCGCTACGCCAATTCCCCGCACTTTGCAGTTTTCTCTCATGGGTGCTCGAGACTTAAGCATTATTGCTACGCCACCTCCAAACCGACAGCCAGTTACAACAGAAGTCAAAATTTTTGATCCGGTTTTTATTCGGGATGCCATTCGCTTTGAGCTGAACCGTGGCGGTCAAGTCTTTTTTGTGCACAATCGGGTGCAAGACATCACCGAAGTAGCCAACCAAATTCTTCAATTGGCTCCAGATGCCAAAATTGGAGTAGCTCACGGTCAGATGGAAGGCTCGAAATTGGAAAACGTGATGCTGCGCTTCATTGAAGGCGAATACGATATTCTGGTTTCTACCAACATCATCGAATCGGGACTCGATATTCCAAACGCCAACACCATCATCATCAATCGGGCGCACATGTTTGGCCTCAGCGACTTGCACCAAATGCGAGGCCGTGTGGGCAGAAGCAACAAAAAAGCCTATTGCTACTTAGTAGTTTCGGCACAAACCGCCCTTACCTCCGACGCCCGCAAACGCCTCCAAACCCTGGAGGAATTTTCGGAGTTGGGCGACGGTTTCAAAGTGGCCATGCGTGACCTCGACATTCGTGGGGCTGGCGATATGCTGGGCGGCGAGCAAAGTGGTTTCATCACCGATCTGGGTTTTGATGCCTACCATAAAATACTAGACGAAGCCATTCAAGAACTGAAAGAAACAGAGTTTAAAGCCCTGTTTGAACATGAACTGAATCTTAAACCATCTACGCAGGATTGCAGCATAGAAACCGACCTGGAGCTGATTATTCCCGATACCTATGTGGGCAATATTTCGGAGCGACTTGGGCTCTACACCCAGCTCGATGACTTGAAAAACGACGAAGAACTAAATCAGTTTACAACCGGCTTGCAAGACCGTTTCGGGCCATTGCCAAAGCCGGTACATGAACTTGTAAAATCTGTAAAACTGCGCTGGGTAGCCCAGCAGTGCGGGTTGGAAAAACTGGTGCTCAAGGAAAAAAACTTGAAAGCCTATTTTACCACCAAGCCCAACTCGCCCTTTTTTCAAAGCGACACATTTGGCCATATATTAGCCTATGTGCAAAGCCATACCCAAACCTGCAAAATGCGGGAAAATGGCAAAAAACTGATTCTAACCATTCAAGGCATTAAATCGGTGGAAGCAGCGGAACGGGTGTTGAGAGAGGCGGGGGGAGTTGTCTGAATTACGGATTAAACTGATTTAAGGGTTACTCTGATTTGGGGATCTGGGGGAAAGTTTAGGATTTCTGCTAATGGGTGCAAAAAAGAGAAGAATATGCAGGGCAGGATGATATTTTTACAGGTTTTGTTGCTAAAAGATATATTAAGGTGTATGCTTTACAATAATCGATTTTTTTTGCACCAAGCCCAGGTTCGTGTCCCCACGAACCTGTATCAATTTCGTTGCTTTGGAAAAATCAATGCCATCTTATTGAAATTTATTTCGGGTCGTGGGATACGAACCGAGGGGTGGGATTCCGACTTATAAAAATATTGATACCAAAAACGATGGCGCCACCATTTCCCAGATAATGATGGTTGTTTGAAATCGATACAGTTTCTGGCAAAAGTTCGTGGACTGGAATACCTAATGCTTGCGCAAAAGATAAAATCTTATCTGCCTCCACCGAATTTTCATTGTGCTCTAAACGGGAATAAATTGAAACAGGCAAACTTAAAAGATCAGCAATTTCTGTTTGACTCAATCTTCGTTCCTCTATGATAATGGGAAATTTAGAACCTATTTACAATTTCATACTCATAGTTTTAGGCGAAAATGACTCATTTTTGGTTTTCATTTATAATATTTGATTCTTTACCTTGTATAAAAGTTGGTTAAAATGAAAAAATATTTTTGCTTATTTTCGCCATGTTTTTAATGGACATGGCGTATGCCGACAAGGTAGTCAAAGGAATCAGAACTGGAGTAAGAATTACCTTCTACAGCGATGGAACCTGGTCTTATACCGTTCGTTGTTGGGGACCTTGAGGAGAATGTTTTAGAATTCCAGAGCCTGAAGTGGTAGTTCCTATGGTAATGCCTCAAGGTGGTACTACAGAAGTATTGAAAGGAAAGTTGGTCTCGTTCTCAACTATCGATGAAAAAATTGTAAATGGGGATGTTGAATTAACTTATGAGTTATTGTTTAGAAATGTTGAAATTATTGAGGAATAATAGTCAGTATTTTCTCACTTTTGTTTTCATTGGGACTTTTTCTACAAGTTCGTTCGCTTTTGAACAAAAACTATCAAGAAACGAAATTTCAACTGTTTTAAAACTAGGCATTGATACATCTAAGAGTTTTCAGCTAGTAACAGTCAGTTTGGACGATTGTATTGCTGTTCAATTAATTTACTCGAAGGTATTCATTGATTCCAATTATATTTTTTTAGTTAGCCATCAACCTAGAAATGAGGTAAACCAGTTTTTATTGAAAAATAATGATGCTTGGTTTCCTAAAATCATTTGTGGTGAAGATTCAATTTTTCAAAGTTTGAGTGAGTTTAGCAGTTTTAATGGTACCTATTTTGGAAAGGGTGCTGAAATTTACTTTTTCTGTCCATTAATAAACAAAGAATATCAAAATAATTTGATCGAATTTCGAAATATTTTCAAATACGAAAAAATTAAGAAACAAATAGAGATAAATGACACTACATCGGCAAATGGATTTGAAGAAGTTTTTAGATTAAGTAAAAATAGATTCATTTTAAAAACTCGAAATCATAATTATTTTCAATTTGATTCTACTTACAAATTTAGGAAGTTGCCAATTTTCTCAGAATGGAACTTGTTTAGCGGAGAGGATCTGTATGTAACGGACAATAAAAGCATATTGAGATTTTCAAAGGAAGATTATTCTACTATGGATACAGTTTCAAATTGGCCTTCATTTAATTTGACTAACTATTATTTCTTTAATAACAAGATTGTTAATTACTCAGTTGGTTACAAAAGCATTGATTTCTACGACACAGAATTTTTAAAAGGCAAACTGAGGAAAGTTAGAAAAATGAAAATTTCACCAATAGACCAGAAAGATGAAATAGGATTCTATAGATTGGCTGGCAATAACAAAAGTTTAATTATATATTCATTATACTCTCCAAAATTGCTTATTTATCAAGATAACAAATTGAAAAGCTCATACGTTTTACCTTACGCATTCTCTAATAACTTTAGCGGTCCAAAAATTTTTGTTGATTTCGAAATTTACTATGTTGGCTTAAATAAAGACCAAATAAACATTGTATTTAGAGTTTCGAATAAGATTTTTTACTGTATACTATTGATAAATGAGGCGGGAAAACCAATTATTAAAGAACTGGATATACCTATAGCAGAGTTTTATGCCAGAATATTTGAATTAGACTACAGCAATACTTCAATAAATTTTTTCGGGCAATATTTAAAAAGGAATAAGAGATGGGGCATGTCTCATTACTCAAGGTTTGTAATCAAGTGATAAAGCAAAGCCAAACTCTAACTAGTCATACGTTTATAGCACACTAATCCTAGTATTTTAATTATGCTTTTCAATATCAATGACTTATTTCGAAGCAACTCCTGTTTTCCTCGGGCTGACCAGTGTTATGAAAAAAGGTTGATTTCCAGCAAATGAGTGCGTATTGTTTTGATTTTTGGGTGTCCCAGATTAGCTTTGCTGGGTGTTTATCCGCCAAAAAAAGAATGAATCGGGCAAGATAAGTGTCCAGATTATCCTCAAATCAAAGGGAAAGTTTGATTTATTCATACTCTTGGGTGCACCAGGGATTTAGGAGAGGTTGAAAAGCTGTTTTTGATAGGCAAGAATTGGATTGAACAGAAAATGGGTATGCAACCCATAGATCTGGTTTCTGCCAATGACCGTCTTGTTCTCAATTTTTTAACCAATGGCCTTGATTGGATTCGTCCCGCTGGTGCAGAATTGGTTCTCAATCCACTTTTTGATGCTATCGGTTTCAACCTGGTATCTTAACCCATGTTCAGACATCTTGTCCTGTGTCGACTCATCTATCCTGGCAGTAAATCACGAACGACTGAGTATTTGGCCAGACATCATGCTGTCTATATAGACGTAGAATCTGTTTATCGGTTTATGGATCGTTTTGCCAGGCACTACCGCACTGATAATTGAACAAGCCAGCTATGACCACTCAGTCAAGATCATGGGCGGTTCTCCGCAAGTAGTTTTTTACGACGTTACCACCCTTTACTTTGAAGCCAGTTATGAAGATGATCTTCGTAAGATGGGCTTTTCAAAGAATGGTAAGGCACAAAATCCACAGATAGTACATTGGTCTGCTTGTAGCATCAAAAGGCTATCCCATGGCATACGAAATGTTTGAAGGCGCAAAATATGAAGGCCACACCATGATCCCTGTTGTGGAGGCTTTCAAAAAGCGCTTCAAGATTGAAAAGCTCGTTGTTGTTGCAGATGCTGGCTTATTATCAGCCAAAAATATTGAG